>NZ_JACJQW010000019.1:0-152091 GCF_014696905.1 Nostoc sp. FACHB-190 | reverse complement strand
AGAAATCCCTGAGCCTATTTTATTAACCCAGATTTTTGCCAAGCTTACTGCTTTAGGACGCATTCATAACGTTTCTACAAGCGTTGAACCCTCGTAAATTGGCAGAGGTATTGCTCATTCTTCAACTTTTCTGGCTTCTGAATTCTGACTCCTGAATTCTTACGACAAATGACCAATGACTACCGCTAATTTGTGCCTACAGTTCCCCAAGCACTAGAACTTTGCAGTAAAGCATTACATTGACTTTCAATGATCACACACATACTGCTGAGTGCTTGTTGATAATTTTCTGTATCTTCTTGTTCTAAGGCGAGTTTGGCGGCTAATTGCAAGTCTTCGACGGCTTTTTGGTTATTTTTGTCTGCTTCTTTACCACCGTATTGAGCGACTTCATAGCGCACCATACCGCGTTTGAGATAAGCTTTTGCCAATTTTTCGTTAAGTTTTAATGCTTGGTCAAAGTCAGCGATCGCATTTTGGTATTGTTGAGCGTATTCGGTGCTGTACTGTGCCATTTGGTAATATACCGAGCCGCGTTGAAAATACGCTTCAGCTTTGGAGGCGTTGAGTTTAATCGCTGCGGAAAAATCGGCTATGGCTTGCTGGAACTCTTTGAGAGATTCACCACTATACTTGGCGATTTGCGCTCGGACAATCCCTCTACGGATATATGCTTCGGCTTCTTTGATGTTGAGGCGGATGGCATTGTTAAAATCTGCGATCGCTAAATGATATTCTCGATCTGGATCATTGCTATACTCAGCCAGCATGTAGCGAGCGTTACCACGATTTACAAAAGCTTTCACTTCCTGGGGATTAATTTCCAACGCTGTCGTATAGTCTGTTAATGCCCCTTCGTAGTCTTTAAGATTGTAACGAGCATTACCTCGATTAATAAAAGATTTGGCGTATTTTGGTTCTTCTTGGATGGCTTTGGTAAAACTTTCGACTGCTTGCTTATAGTCACGCACTTGGTAAGCAGTATGACCTTGTTTGTAATAATCAGCAAAATGTAGCACCTGCCGATTTGGTGCGGTATGTGTCATCAAGGTTTGCTGAGTATAGGCATTTTGCGACACAAACGGACGGGTAAATTTCACCATCACATCCAAATAACCCAACATCCCTAAGCCCAGACAACCTAAAACAATCGGGTAAATTTTGGATATCTTGCGCCGTTGATAAGGAAAATAATTCGGCTGATTATTTGGTCGCCAAGAATTACCCTTGGCAAATGACATAACTGGCTGTGGTAAGCGATGAGGCTGATTGTAGCGTCTGGTGGGAATGGTGGCTGGTTTGAGATGTTCTCGATTTTCAATTGCCCGTTGTGAGGGAAAAGGATCTCGGCCGCCTAAACGCAAAGTTCGTTCACACCAAGGGCAGCTATGCAAGTGATTACTGTAACGATGCTGAGGATTGGTAGTACAGGTAATTAAAGCATCTTCAGCTTCCGTCAGAGCCGACAACCAAGCTTGAGCATTGGGACGTAGCTGCGGGTTGTTGTGGCCAGTTTCAAAACACTGGATAAATAATGCCTGCAAGCTAGGATGTAGAATTTCCCAAGGAGGCGCAATGGGAGTCGGCAGATAAGGAACTTGGCGGTTTTGGCTGTAGGTGAAGTGTCCAGCCGCAATCCGGGCTTCGTAGGCTGGCGGTTCGGCAGTGCCTTGAAAAATCCCCGAAAAAGGATGTGTCCCTTCCATTAATAATTGGAAGATCAGCACTGCTAAACCAAAGGAGTCATGATCAATTGTGCGATCGTGTTGGGCGAAAACTTTGTTTTGCAGTTCTGGGGGAGTAAACTCTGGTTTACCCACTGCACAACGATAGACAAGATTATTATTTAAATCTGGCACTTGGAAAGAGTCAGTATCTACCAAACTCACCAGTGCTGTGTCACTGACTAAGATGTTGGACTCGTTGACATCACCCACGCAATAACCACTACTGTGCAGGGCTGCAAAAGCCGCCGCTAAATTCCGCGCTGTCCGCACTAAATATTGATAGTTGAATAACGGGCAGTGTTGGCGACGGGTTCTGGGGTTGTAAAAGTCAATAATTGGCCGCATCCCGCGAATCCGAGGCATGATAAAGCCAATGACAGTTTTACTCCCATCTGCTGTCTTGATTAACTCCTGTGGCCAAGCAATGGAAATATGCCCCAAATTAGCTGTCGGGTTTTCCGGTGGGTTCGCCAACATCGCTTGCAGTTTTTTAGCATGATTGGCTGTGGGTTTGTGATAAACCTTGGCCACTAAATCGCCATCAGATGGCACTGCATAAACACAGGCTTCACCACCTCGTCCTAAGCTGACGCTGAGGTTGATAATTTCTGGCTGGGGAAGACAACGTAGTACCTTCATGTTTAAGTCACTGTTAACGGGGGTTAGATAAAAAGACCGAACTTGCAGAATCCTTGTTTATGAGCGGTTGAAGGCAGCAATAATTAGTGTTAAATCATCGTCGGTACGTTGTGTTATCCGCTCAGAACCTAAAAACCTCACGAGTTGCTCTTTTGCTAAGGACTTATCCTCGGCGTTTTCGATAAAGTCAAACAAAGGAAAAAAGAAGGGTTTGTGAGGTTCGCCAACAACCATGTTTAAAGCCAGCATTTGTAGTCCATCGGTGAGGATACCAACGTTGACTATTTCTTCTCGCCATAATCTCATTTGGGCTGTGTCTATAGCATCTAAGGAAGTCAAGAAAGTCGTTTCGTTGATATATTCTCCGTTATTGGGTATGGTTAGCGCAATTAAATTTCCTTGACGATTTTTTGCGACTGCCATTCCGTCACCGATTTGAGCGGCTGCTACCATTTCTGGTGTAGCGATGGTAATGATTAAGGTAGTTGCCAAATCTTGGGGCTGTTGGTTACAAGCTGCGGCTTCTGTTTCTACGGCTTTTTTCGCAGCCAGCAAGGCATCACTCAACAAAGATTGCACTTCCAAATCATCCGCTAACACAGCGCGAGAAACTTCTTTGTGCGATAAATGTTCTACAGCTGCTTCTGTCGCCACCATTGCGCCAATTTTCCCCTGACTGGCAGAACCAGCGCCATCTGCTGCTGCGGCTACTAATATATTGTCTGGCAATAACTGCCAGTTGTGAGCATCCTGACACAGCTGCTTATTTCTGATGTGGCTGGTACCACATACAGATGCGGCGACTACCCGCCAATGATCAATCTGTTTTGATGTGTTCATAGATTCTGTGTCTGGGCTAGCTGTGTAAGTATGAAACCCCACGAGGGCGATTAAATGGAACCCCAGCCAATAGGAGGTAAGGCTACTTGTTCATCCACTTGGGAATGAGAAACAGCCGCCATACTTGCTGACAACCACATAAACATTTCCACAAAGTTTAATCCACGCAATTTCAGTGGTGTCCGCACAGCTAACTGATTGAGCGTTGTCATGTTGGCATTTTCTACACCTACAGAGAAAAAGGCTACGCGCTTGCTGGCTTCATCTCCTTGAACTCTTTGGGCGGCTTGAGCTACTAAATGTTCTTGTTCACCTTGTGGTTCACCATCGGTAATCATAAATACCCAAGGGCGATAGTAGGCAATGCCGTTGGAGCGATATAAGGATTTGCGCTCTTGCACCATATCTAAGGCTTTGTGAATGCCTGCGCCCATACTGGTGAGTCCTTGGGCAGTGAGAATTGGCGGGTTAAATTGATCGGCGGTTACAAAGTCTTGGACGACATTTACTTGACTATCAAATGTTACTATTGCTACCTCAACTCGACGAGATGCTAAGGAATTTTTGACTAATTCATCTTTTAAACTCAGCAAACCTTGATTTAATGCTTCTATGGGTTCGCCTTGCATGGAACCAGATGTATCTAGTAACAATACACAAGGGCAACGGGGTTCGGGGTTTTCCGCAAATTCTACTACTTCATCCAGGGTTAATGTATCTTGCATAACTTTTTGTGTTATGTTATAGTCCAAAGCTTTATTTTCCTTTTTTCAAAGTATATATTTCAGTTTCCGGAGTCTCACAGGGAATAAGCAAATTTTGGGCGATCGCCAGTCGAGTCTTTATGTACTATTAAACAAATACTTTTCCCTAAATTCTCTACACATTTATTAAAGTTTTCATCAAGTTACCGTTGCTCAACCGCAAATTTACCAAGAGTTCTGGTTTTCGGCATTCTCAGAACTACAAAGATTTATGTAGGGCAACCGCTAGAATATAATAAACATCAAAAGTTGCCCAGATAAAAATTTAAAGATTTTATGTGGAACATATTCATTTTTATCTCCGGCAAAAGTATTAACTCGTTCAATTGCTCATTCCAGTCACCTTGCAAGCGGGTTTTTTAGCTAAATACGGAATTGAGCTAGTAAAAATTTTGTTTTTGATTCATTTTCCTCAAGCTGGCTCAAAAATAAAAAGGAGTCAGAAAACAGAATTCAGAATTCAGAATACGCTACTCATGGAGGGATGGAGTTTTAGTCGGAAGAATACTTGAATTTCCTTGTGCATCGTAAGGGGCAAGGTTTTAAACCAATATTCATCATCCAGCGATGCACTGAGCTTGTCTTTCGCGTAGCGTCTCCGCCAGGAGAAGTGTCGTACAAAATTCATGCTGAACTCTGACGGATGTGTTCTTAATTCTTCTTCATAAATAATCTATCTGATGACAGATGTATTTTCCTGGGCTTGAATCTAGGGTGTGGGTAACTCTTAATCAAATGTCAAATTTCGATTGATTTAGGTTGGTGTCTTGGATCTGTTGGTACTTGAGCCTCCTAAAGGTAATATTTGTGGGTAAAGATTGGTAAAGCGTAAGCTCTGACTCCTGACTGAGTAAAAATACTAACTTCCACTATGACTTTTCAGAAATAGTAATGAAAAGTATTTTATAGGTATTGCTGTTTTGTCTTCGTAGATTGTCAAGCTGACTGGGTAAGACTTTGATTTCCATAGCTGTTAATCTCGATTTATTTTATCGGTCGAGAGAATAATTGTCCGGGAGACAGATTAAAACTAATAAAGTAAAACATACTTAAGAATCCAAATTTGCATAGATTCTGTATAATTTTCTAAAACAATTTTTTAAAATGTCTAATTTCGGTACATTTACAGTTTTACGTCCTCATAGTTTATTAAAACAACTGTCTCATAGTGTCGAAACGACTTGTATACAAGCATTTAGCAACCTAGTAACATGGCTAATTTATTTAGAACAGGGAAACATCACCTACGCGACAAACTCAGTTGAACCTTTTGATAGATTAGAACGCCAGCTGCGCCGCCTGAATTTGCTCAGTAGCGAAATTCGCGTAGAATTACGCATGAATTTTGAATCTGATGTTTTTAATCATGCCATTGCTAATAGCAACGATTTATCAACTCAGCCTGCTGACTATCAAGCAATTCATTGGCTAATTAAAGAAGGTTATCTGGATGATGCACAAGCGACAATTTTGATTCAAGAACTTGTCAAAGAAGTGATGGAATCATTTTTGTTAGTAAAAACAGGTACTTATGCTTTAAGTGATGCAACCCAAACATTGAGCAAAATTTGTCGTCTGGATGTCGAAAAAACTCTAGAAATTTGTCACATTAGACTACAAAATTGGCAATCTTTCGCTCCCCAAATTTCTTCACCTTATCAGCGTCCATATCTGTTAATTAACAGGAATTTCCACAGCAAGAACTTACCGCAACTACCACGAGAATTAACAGCTTGGATGAAAGGGTTTAGCCTGCGACATCTGGCTGTAATTATGAATCAAGATGAAATGCAACTGGCTCAACATTTATACCCTCATATTGTGCAAGGAGGGGTAATTATGCACGAACCAGATCCACCATTTGATCAATTACCAAAGCATCAGCCGGAAGTTTCAGGATCTGCTCGATATACAACAGCATTACTCAACAGACAATTCATCGACACAGTAGTAGAACCCAGTAGTCGCTATCTAGAAGCAGAAACGGCGCTGGCTGTTGAAGATTTTAACCTGGTGGTGCGATCGCCCCAAGCAACCTCACCATCAATTCACAATCTTCAGGAATTAACAATACCAAATACCATAAACTCTCCGCCCGAAAGAGTAACGACTACTACCGTCACCGCCAAAAAGACCTATAAAATCATTTCTGTGGATGATAGCCAGACAATTCTCAAAGAAATTAGTCGTTTTTTGGAAAGTGAGAATTTTTCTGTAGTGACAATTGATGATCCCCTCAAAGCGGTGATGTCAATTATTCGCCATAAACCAGACTTAATTTTGTTGGATCTCAACATGGCTGGAATTGATGGTTATGAATTATGCAAAATAATTCGCAATAATTCTACCTTTAAACATACTCCGATTATTTTTGTCACAGGTAATAAAGGAATTGTGGATAAAGTCAAAGCTAAATTAGTCGGAGCCTCTGGTTATTTAACTAAACCTTTTACCCGTGCAGAACTGCTGAAACTTGTGTTTATGCACTTGGCTTGAAAAAGTAGGGAGTTGGGAGTAGGGAGTTGGGGAGTGGTTCGGCTACGCGGTAATCGAGCGAAGCGATGCACTGAGCTTGTCGAAGTGTCGAGATTCACCAACCGGGGCAGGGGGGACAAGGGAGACAAGGGAGACAAGGGGGACATAGAAGCAATCTTTTTACCTTGTCTACCCCCTCTACCTTGTCTACTCCCACTCAGCACTCAGGATGAAATTAAAGGCCGATGTATGCCGATAATACAGATGGTGCGTGATTGACAATCAAAATGCAAATCAGTCGAGAACTATCCCTAGCAAAAATGGGTTGCGGAACTTGGGCGTGGGGAAACCAACTGCTGTGGGGATACAACGAAAACATGGATGAGCAGCTACAAGCTGTGTTTAACTTATGTGTCAGTAATGGTGTAACTTTATTTGACACGGGTGATTCTTACGGTACTGGGAGATTAAATGGACGTAGTGAGTTACTCTTGGGGCGATTTGCTCAAGCGTATCAAGGTTTAAACCAGGAAAAGATTTGCATTGCAACAAAGCTGGCTGCGTATCCTTGGCGATGGACACGCAATTCAATGATTAAAGCTTGTCAGTCTTCCGCCCAGCGTTTAGGTAGAAACGTTGATTTGGTACAGATGCACTGGTCTACAGCTAATTATGCACCTTGGCAAGAAAAAGGTTTATTAGAGGGTTTGGCTGATCTTTACGAACAAGGTTTAGTGAAAGGTGTTGGGTTGTCGAATTATGGGCCAAAACGCTTAAAAATGGTGCAGCAAAGATTTGCCGAACGAGGTGTGCCGATTTCCACCTTGCAAGTGCAGTATTCTTTGTTATCGACTTATCCGGTGACGCAACTGGGACTCAAAGATGTGTGTGATGAATTGGGGATTAAATTAATTGCCTACAGTCCTTTGGCTTTGGGGATATTAACAGGTAAATATTCCGAGACAAGGAATTTTCCCAAAGGTGTGCGTGGGTTGTTATTTAGACAGTTATTACCGGGAGTGCGATCGCTGTTAGCATGTTTACAAGAAATCGCCCAATCAAGAAATAAAACCATGTCACAGGTAGCCATTAACTGGTGTATCTGTAAAGGGACTATTCCCATCCCTGGTGCAAAATCCCTCGCCCAAGCACAAGATAATATTGGTGCGTTGGGTTGGCAACTCGATGCTGGCGAAATAGCAGAGTTAGATAAAGCCGCAAGCAGTACAGATAAAGTGATGGTGCAGAATATTTTTCAGACGCAGTGAGGGTGGAAGTGCCTTGCCTTTGCGCGAAACAAAATTCATCCCACTCATTAGCAACGCCGAAAAATTAATGTTATTGATATTCAGTCATAGTTCCAAATTTCGCCTACGCTCGAAATAGAGATGCTTATAATCAGGCGTTAGATGTTCGTAGTGAATCTAAAAACTTGCCATGCAACTTGTGTCGAAAACGAACCTTGACCCAGAACTAGCCCCCGCTTCCGAGACAATTATTCTGGATGTGGGAGGGATGAAGTGTGCTGGGTGTGTAAGTGCTGTAGAACGTCAGCTAACTCAATATCCGGGGGTCAAAACTGCTTGCGTCAATTTGGCGACAGAAGTTGCAGTCGTAGAGTCAGAAGTTGGGGCGGTAGATGCAGATGCACTGGCAAAGCGATTAACTACTGCTGGATTTCCAACTCAACCCCGCAAATCTAGCCAACAAGCTGCTTTAGAAGATTCTGCCAACAGACAGCACCAAGAAATGCGTGCAGCATTCCGACAATTAGCGATCGCTGCTATATTACTGGTGTTGTCGGGAATTGGGCATCTGAGCAGTTTCATTGGCATAACTTGGCCAATATTAGACAACATTTGGTTTCATTGTGGACTCGCAACAGTAGCACTGTTATTTCCTGGTCGTCCTATTATTTTTGATGGCTGGCTGGGTTGGCGGCGCAATTCTCCCAATATGAACACCTTAATCGGTTTGGGAACAATCACCGCTTACACTGCGAGTTTAGTGGCGCTGTTGTTCCCCCAAATGGGTTGGGAGTGCTTCTTTGATGAACCAGTGATGATGTTAGGCTTTATCCTTTTGGGCAGAACCTTAGAAAGACAAGCCAGAGGTAGGGCGGCTAACGCCTTTCGGCAATTACTCGCTCTCCAACCACAGGTAGCCAGGTTAATTCCCAACCCAGACCCAGAAAAATTGGGAATTGCGGCTAACAGTATCGAAATCCCCGCCGAACAAGTGCGGGTGGGTGAATGGTTGCAGGTATTACCTGGAGATAAAATCCCTGTAGACGGTGAAGTGCGCTTTGGGCAGACAACCATAGATGAGTCGATGTTAACGGGCGAAGCTGTACCTGTAAGTAAACAAGCAGGTGATCTAGTTACTGCCGGCACAATCAACCAATCAGGTGCGATCTCAATTCAAGCAACCCGTACAGGCAACGATACCACCTTGGCGCAAATTGTCGCCCTAGTAGAAGCAGCCCAAACCCGCAAAGCACCTGTACAAAAATTAGCCGATAAAGTCGCTGGATACTTCACCTACGGCGTGTTGACCGCTTCTGTATTCACCTTTGTCTTTTGGTACTTTTTTGGCACAAACATTTGGCCTGATATCATCATCTCCAGTGGTATGGAAATGATGAGTCACACCGCCCATAGCCACAACTCCCCACTCCCCACTCCCCACTCCCCATTATTAACTAGCTTAAAACTAGCGATCGCCGTGATGGTAGTTGCTTGTCCCTGTGCTTTAGGTCTAGCCACACCCACAGCCATTCTCGTCGGCACTGGTATAGGCGCAGAACGCGGTTTATTAATCAAAGGCGGTGACGTTTTAGAAAAAGTCCACAAACTAAATACAGTCGTTTTTGATAAAACAGGCACACTCACCACTGGTAATCCTACTGTTACTGATTGCCTAGAACTAGCCCACTCCCCACTCTCTACTCCCTACTCCCTCATGCAACTAGCCGCAGCAGTAGAAAGTGGCACTTATCACCCCTTAGCTAAAGCCATTCAACAAGAAGTACAACGTCAGCAATTAACTATTCCCAATGCCGTTGATTTCCATACCGAACCAGGGCTAGGAGTGTCTGCGGTAGTGGAAGAAACAATAGTGCTGTTAGGCAATCAAGATTGGTTAAGTTGGCATGGAGTTGTGGTTAGTGAAATTGCCAAACGAGAAATTCAAAGACTGGCGACAGCAGGCAAAACAGTTGTATGTGTTGCTGTTGGGGGTAGTTTAGTGGGACTCATCGCCATTCAAGATACCCTACGACCTGATGCCAAAACCACAGTACAAAAATTGCAGCACAAGGGTTTAAGAGTAATGTTACTCAGTGGCGATCGCCAAGAAGCCGCCAATGCGATCGGTAAACAACTAGGATTAGATCATGCTGATATCATCGCCGGAGTCCCACCCAGTAAAAAAGCCGAACTAATTAAATCTCTACAAACTGAAACCCAACACTCAGCACTCAGCACTCAGCACTCAGCACTCAACACTCGGCACTCAATTGTAGCGATGGTGGGAGATGGCATTAATGATGCACCCGCTTTATCTCAAGCCGATGTCGGGATTGCCTTACACTCAGGTACAGATGTAGCAATGGAAACTGCGGAAATTATCTTGATGCGCGATCGCTTAAGTGACGTTGTAGAATCCATTAGCCTCAGTCGTGCCACATTCAACAAAATCCGCCAAAATTTATTTTGGGCTTTTGCATACAATACCTTGGGGATTCCTTTAGCAGCTGGTGTTTTATTACCTAGTATGGGTTTCGTCCTCAGTCCATCAAACGCCGCCGCACTCATGGCCTTTAGTTCAGTCAGTGTTGTGACTAACTCCATATTCTTACGAAGACTAACTCACAGGCAATCAGCTTAGTTAGGACTTATGCACAAAGATTGTCTGTGGAGACTGGGTGTGGGGGTGAAAGGGTTTGAGGGTGTAAGGTTTTTGGATATATATACTCATATACCTTCACACCCTTCTCTACACCTTTGATTTTTCGTTTGACTGTGTAAGTCCTATTAGTATTTTTACTCAGCACTCAGCGAGAAGTTGCGTGCGCGGGTTCCCCGCGTTGAGCAAACTTCGGTGACTCAGTATTTTCTGAGAATGCAAACTGAATGCCAGTTTTCTCAACACAGGTTAAACTGAATTGTTAGTTAGGTGTAAAACATCTTATACCAATTCACGAAATTACTGATACAAATCACTTTATCTGCACCTCTCCTTCTGTTCGCCGAGCGTTCGCGCAGCGTCTCCGTCAGGAGAAGTCGAGGCGCGGCTTTTGTATCTGTATCACTTTTTAAGTGAAATGGTTTTACAGAGTAGAACCTTAATGTTCTACTCTTCTGAGTCAGAACAGCTTTCAAGTTTGTCAGAGTTATCACCACAGACTGTAGTAAGCAAGAATGGTAGTAAATAATAATAGACCAACATTAATTAATCAAAATTCTGTTGATAGTGATCACGATATATCAATGGCACCAGAAACTCATGAAAGCCATCTACTGATTCTTGAAGATGATCAAGGTCGTAAGGAATTTTCTCTCGAAAATCCTGTTTACTCTATTGGTCGAGACCGTGATTGCAACATCCGTTTATTCTCTCAGTTTGTCTCTCGCCATCATGCTACCTTAGTCAGATTGCCAAGAGGAAAAAACAATCAAACAGATTACTATCGAATTGTAGATGGTGATGCCAAAGGTAGACCTAGTGCCAATGGACTGATGATTAATGGGCGCAAAATGCCAGCCCACGATTTAAAAAATGAAGATGAAATTGTTTTTGGCCCTCAAGTACGCGCCATTTATTATCTCTTGAGAAATACTCAACGTTCAGGACAAACTGATTCCAGTGAGTACGATATCACTCTAATTAACCCTGGTATGACCGACGATCCAGAAGATGTGCAAAAATAAAAATCAGCTAATTTGCGGATAGTTCGCCTGTTTTACACCAGCTTAATTTGTCGCAGTTAGCCTAGTACAATAAGGCAAAAGGAAAAAGAAATAATAACTATACCACAAGCCTTTTAGCAATTTCTTATGGTCACTGAGCGTACTTGTACTGAGCGCAGCCGAAGTGTGGTCTGTTTATTTAAGCCGACCTGTACTAGTAGCCTTCCACTTACAGCAGAATTCACAATGAGAATAGGCTATCTATTTAGCTTTAACAACTAAATGATGTATTTCACTCACTTGAAATCTGCTGTAATTAACCAGCGAGACTTTGAATTAAATGCCAATGGCGACTTTGTTCAATTTCCTGTTTGACAAATTCAAACATTTTTTGGCAGTGATTCTCCAAGTAAATGGGCAATTCTTCATTTTTCACAATGACACTCATCCGGGATTCTGTTTCAGTGGCGCTTGATCTGTCAATGAATACTTCAACTTTGACCGATTTAGAAAAGAAAACATTACCAGGAATTTCACGAGCCAGAATGTAATCTGACTTGTAATACTGAATTTCCAAATCGCAGCCTTGGAGAAGTTCTAACAATAATGGCTGAAGACGGTCAATCGAAAGACCAATTGTAAATGAACAGGTATAGCGAGCCATAATAGCCCCAAGCATTGCAACACTCCGTCCATCGTATAATACCAAAGCCGCCAAACGGCAATACATTACAGATTGATTACATAAAGGTACTGGCAAATTGGCTGAAATTCAGTGCTTTTCCCTAACTTACCAGAGAAACACATCTTGAAAATTTGATAAAAAACTTTAAAATAAGTCCAATTTTCTAGAGAATGGCGGGAAATGGATTGGCCGAACATAGATTGAGACAGCAATTTTCAATCTAAAATCCAAAATTGTATAAGGCTTTGGGGAGGTGCAGAATGAAAGTAGCAATTACAGGAGCAACAGGATTAGTCGGGAGTCGTTTAGTAGAAAGACTGCAAACCGAAGGTCATCAAGTATTGGTATTAACACGTAATGC
Source organism: Nostoc sp. FACHB-190 (assembly GCF_014696905.1). Taxonomy (NCBI): domain Bacteria; kingdom Bacillati; phylum Cyanobacteriota; class Cyanophyceae; order Nostocales; family Nostocaceae; genus Nostoc; species Nostoc sp. FACHB-190. The sequence goes on along the minus strand of NZ_JACJQW010000019.1, from coordinate 139,690 downwards.
TGGTTTTGCTCAAAAGGTGTTTCCAGCCGTCAATTTTCCTAGTGTAGAAATTATTACATACACACCAACAACATCAGGTACTTGGCAAGATGCCGTTAGTGGTTGCGAAGCTGTCGTGAATCTGGCAGGCGAACCTATTGGTGAGGGACGCTGGACAGCAGAACGTAAGCAAGAAATCCTCAATAGTCGTCAGCTAGGTACTCAGAAAATAGTTGAAGCCATAGCTAAAGCTAACTCCAAACCCAGAGTATTAGTTAACACTTCGGCTATTGGTTTCTACGGTACAAGTGAAACCGCTACTTTTGATGAAGCCAGTGTATCGGGTAATGATTTTTTGGCTCAAGTCTGCCAAGCCTGGGAAGCAGAAGCCACAAAGGTTAAAGATGCAGGTGTGCGACTGGTAATTCTGCGTTTTGGGATTGTTCTTGGTAAGGGTGGAGCTTTAGCCAAAATGATTCCACCTTTTCAGATGTTTGCTGGAGGGCCAATTGGTAGTGGTCGCCAATGGTTTTCGTGGATTCATATTGACGATGTAGTGAACTTAATTTTGCAAGCTTTAAGCAAGTCAGATATGGAAGGAGTATATAATGCCACTGCTCCAAATCCGGTGCGGATGAATGATCTGGCTCAAACTGTCGGAACAGTCTTAAATCGTCCTTCTTGGTTGCCTGTTCCGGCTTTTGCCATTGAAGCTTTACTGGGAGACGGCGCAATTGTCGTTTTAGAAGGTCAACAGGTTCTGCCAAAGCGCACTTTAGAATCAGGTTTCACCTATCAATATCCCAATTTACAACCAGCTTTGAAGCAAATTTTATAATAAAAGTCAATAGTCAATAGTCCAGTTTTTTGACTATTGACTATTGACAAATAACTAATCAGTGAGAAATTTCCGAGATACCCAACTGATAATTCCGCTTAAAATTGCACCCCCCATCAGGATGCCAATAGCGGGGTTAAATAATGGTTGCCAAAGCTTGTGCCATAAATCAAGACCCAAATTTATGCCCGCAGCATCACCAAAAACTGCGATCGCAAACCAACCAAAGCCAAATAACACCAAGAACACATCGGCTACCAAAATCAAGTTCAGCCAATTTAGTAGTTTATCTTTCATATCGACAATTTGAGACTAGGGGCTAGGGCTAGGGGCTAGAGGTTAGGAATATAAAAATTAAGCAATATAAATTAGCTATGACAAAGTGACGCTCACTAAGGATGTTACTTTCACCTCTAGCCCCTAGCCGCTAACCTCTATCCTCTCACCTCTACTCTTCAAATAACCACTTCTTAACTTTTCTGAGACTTTCCCAGTCTGGTTTTCGACTCAGACCGTCTTCAATACTACTGTTAATTTCATCGCGCCATTCTGGGTTTACCAAGAATAACTGTTGTACAACATCAATGTGTTGGCGTAACCCTTTTTGACCAGTTTCTAGCATTGCTATAGCTAAATTAACTCTGGCTTGTGGGTCTTGGGGACTTAGCTTGACAGCTTTTTGTGCAGCCTTATAAGCTAAGTTGGACTTGTTGTCTAACATATATAACCATGCTAGACAAATCCAAGCGGCGGCGGTTTTGGGAGCGCGATCGCATACCTCCTTAAACACAGGGATCAAAGCATCCACTGATTCGCCAGCTTTATAACGTTCCAAACCTTCATCAAACAAGGATTCAACGGTGTTAGTCATTAGTCAAGAGTCAATAGTCATTGGTCAATAGTCATTAGTCAATATAAAGAACAAATGACAAATGACAATCTTACTACACACCAAATGACTTACCACAACCACAGGTTTGACTAGCGTTAGGGTTAGTGAACTGAAAACCGCCGCCAATCATCGCATTGCTATAGTCAAGCATCAAGCCATACAAATACAACAGGCTTTTGCGATCGCAAACAATTTGAAAGCCGTCATAGTCAAAAACGTCATCCTGGGGGGTGATCTTGCTCTTGTCTTCAAAGTCCATCATATAAGACATCCCGGAGCATCCCCCTTGTCGCACTCCTACCCGCAGGCATAAATCTTGACCTTGTTGCGCTTGCAGGAGTTTGACTTGGCGCAAAGCTGCTTCGCTTAATAAAATGCCACGTTGTTGAGGTTGGGTTGCTTGTGTCATATTTTGTTAACTCCTTAATAACTAGTAACTTTATACAAACTTGTAATTGCTGCTGGGTTGATGGGTAATTTGTGTATATATTCTAGCGACATTGAGGCCAGAAATTGCCAATTGTAAACACTCCGTCAAAAGCAGGCAAAGCTTTTTATTCTAGAATTGAGAGACTCGGTGTATTTAAACATTCGGTATTTTCAGAATTTCAGCCTTGTGGCAACCTGAGTCGCCATTCCTCTCCAGGTACAGCCCGGAAAATTTCTTTCCAGGTTAGCCATCCCCAACAGTTGATATACAAATTGCTTCCTTTGATGAACTGACTCTATGACAAGTTTTAATCGCTCTACCAATCGTCGGTTGAATAAATTACCCCAAATTCCTTCTGTATGGGAGGGCGATCGCCGTCCATTGTCATCGTCACCAATCCCGCATTCCGACTCATCGGCCAATGGTGATTGTATTCTTTGGGTTGATGGCTCACAAGGTGTTGTTCGTGGCATGGATGTAGTACCTCCCGAAACAGGCCCAGAAGCAATTGTTCGCACCCTGATGCGGGCAATGGAGCATCCCCACAGTCCGGCTAAACCTGCCAGACCCCAAAAAATTGTAGTCAAAGACCGAGAAATTCAATTTTACCTGCGTGGCGTGCTGCAAGATTTAGATATTGTGATTGACTACGCCCCAGACTTACCCTTAATTGATGAATTATTTCGCGGCTTTGCAGAAATTGTTGATAGCCAAATTCCAGATTTACCGCCACAGTATGCCCAAGCTTTGCAAGAAAAGGCTTTTGCCCTTTGGCAAGCAGCCCCTTGGGAATTTTTGGAAGAACAGCAAATTATCTCCATCGAAATTAATAAATGGGATGTCGGGAAACTTTACGCCTCAGTTATGGGAATGTTGGGGATGGAGTACGGCATTTTGTTTTATCGCTCGGAAGAATCCCTGCAACGTTTTCGGGCCGCAGTTTTGCAACATGAAGATTCCCAAGGACATTTAGAAGAAGCTTTTCTCAAGCAAGATTGTCTATTTCTCACTTTTGAAAGCCTCGATGCGGATGACGAGGATGAAGATGAAACAGACGATTTAGCCGAGATGGAGTTATCAGAAATCGCCCCGACTTTTGGCAACATTCACCCCTTAGAAGGACTGCGTTCTGTTTTATATGACGAAGAGGCGCTAGTAGTTTATGTTGCTTTAGAAAGTTTATGTCGTTTTATTCGTGACCATCGTCGTCAGTTATCTGATGACATCTTCCCAGAACTCAGCCATCGCTATCGAATTTCTCTTCCCGAAGCCGAGGGCGCAACTAAATCGGTTCCAGTGAAGGTTGCTTCGATGCCAAAATTGGCTGCTGAGTTAGAGGAAATGGCTGGCTTTGGTACAGATGAATCGGAAATAGACACATCAGATTCCCCGATTTTCCGGTCTTTACGCGATGACTTAATTCCTGAAGATTCTTTTCTCAGCTTGGGTGTGGTGTCTTGGGAAATGTTGGAATATCTCCGCAAAGGTGTAACTTATCATCCAGCCGGGGAAATTAAACAGGTAGGTGATGGATTACCTGTAATCTTGATTCAAACTTCCCGCCCCAAAGCCAAGACGGTAATTGAAAATATAGAAGCGGCTGGTGGACTCAAAGCCATCTGCTTTAATCCTGGCGCTGATCCGTTTGATGGCGATCGCTACGACTTGGGTTTGCTGCAAACTCAAAATGGTGAATTGTTTTTATTCGGCGAATTTTTAGATGATGATCCCATCCATGTCGAAGCTCGCAAAAAATGGAATCAGAGGTGTAAGAACACCAAAGGTTACTGCGGTTTAATTATTGCCAAAGGATTAACCGGCGCAGCTCGCGGTAATCCTCAACTGCGCGATATGGTGGCTTTGTTTGAAGCGCGATCGCTTTCACCCAAAGATTTGGGTCTTGGCACTTTACAACTTATGCCACAACTGTAATTTCATCAACATGAGAACTTACGCATAAAAACGAAAAATCAAGGGTTTTGGCGAGGGTATAGGGGTGTATGTGTCTAAAATCCTTATACCAATACCATGTTAGATTTTAGATTTTGGATTGAGACAGGCTTTACTGGTAAGCTTTTGGGCAATTCATTTGTCGCAATCATTCTTCAATTTGGTATGGGTTGCGTTCAGAAATAGTATTCCTACTCCCCACTCCCATCTCAAATTACTGTCTTTGATTGCAACTTGGTATAGCTTGTCATTCGCGTAGCGTCTCCAGCAGGATCAGTGTTCCCTCTTGCCTCTTTTCCCTTATCTTCCCCCAAAATCCCAAAATTTCAGGATTTGTTTAGTTGGCTAGTGAAGACAAATACAAAGCAGATTTGCTTGTGTTTTTAGATTATTCTGCCCCTCAATATTTAGGGCTTGGCTAAATTACTTTATGCAAAGTTCATGAAGCATAGATATGCTGGAAATTTTCGGTAATTTTTTCACTAAATTATGATAACTATTCCAGTGATCATTTTTTGAACAGCTTAATGAGGAAGTTAAATAACTATTTGAACTTTATCCTAAAATGTTGAAATTCTGATGCTTCTTGATAATCATCAAGGTTATTTTTCTCAGTAATTACTGAAAACTTTATTTCAGACATTTCATCCTTTATATTTTTTTTATAAAGCTCGATAAACCTGCTAATAAAGTACTAAATGAAGATTATTTAAAGCCGAAAAATCATGGTTATAATAGCCTTAACACTAAAAATCAAGCAACTATTCCCTTATGAGGTGAGTGCTGATTAAATAATTTTGGACTGGAATTTCCAAGGAGGAAAGCTAAAAAAGAATTAAAATTTTTCCAAAGCAAATTGAGATTTATTCCTAAGTTTGTACGACAGACTGACTAAAATTCGTTTCATCAATTAGAGGCTTGTCATAGTTGATCAAATCATGAAACGAAAATAGTGATGTGTGCAGAACAAAACTATAATTGCAAAATTTACGAAAACTTCAGCACAGAATTCGTAATCAACTCAAACATCACTGTATTACTACTAAAAATAGTAATTAATCAAATCTCATTTTTACCCATTTGAGATAAAAGAGTCAGTCAATGATTGCTGAAATCATCAACCATAATTTGTTGATATATTCACCCAATGAGTACCAAAAAATCATGCCTAAATTCAGATAAAAACTGGTGAATATTGGGAGTGAACCTTTGTAGGTGCTTACTATTGGGTAATTACCAGTCAAATATACACACCTAAATAACTAGTAGATGTATTAGCGTCTAACGTTGTTGACAAATGAGGTGATGCAGCAGAAAAGTTGAAATACTTTTTCTGAATAAAAATATCGGTAATCTCAATTGAGTGAAGCTTAGGTATCTCAAATTAATTGATGAAATTTCATGTCAGGTTGTCTTGAAAACATCATTAGTGCAATTGTTACAACTCATGAATGTACACCAAGGACTTTTCCTGCCACAATAGTGATCCCGTTCTGATTATCTTCCACAAAAATGATGAATAATTTGACAAAATGATGATTTTTGTGTCTGTAGCATTGCTTGTTTCTTGACACAAACTCTGATAATCTTATACCTCCTTATCTGGAGTCTTTTGTTGTTTTGATGGTGTTAACATACAGCAGATAGCATGATAATGACTAATAAAAAATGGGCCGTTAAACGTATAACTGTGAATCTAGCAACACAGGAAGCAGAAAAGCTAGAAAAATATTGTCAGCAGACAGGTAGACCTGCAACAGATGTAATTCGAGAACTGATTCGAGGATTACCAACATCTGATGACAACAAGGAAGCAAAATAGAAAAGAAAAAGCATCCTAGAATAGTCACTACTTTGACTAGAAATATCTATTATGCTTTTTCAGTCCACCTTTACTTCTGTTTGTGTAACCCCACACAAGCATTTTGCAGGAAGTAAATTTAGTAATCAGGAATTAAATCAAGTAATAAAATAGCTTTTATTACTCCTGGGTTGAACCCCATAGTGCATCTACATACTGGTGGACTCCTGATCAATCTCTGACAACTAATTTCTAACTCAGCGAGTGTGAAACCTCGCAAATCGGCTTGATGCTAGTGGCAAATTCCGACACCAACCCAGTTACAATTTGTAAAGAAACTGAAGAGGTAGAACGGAATGCGCGTTGCAATTGTAGGTGCGGGATTGGCTGGACTAGCAACCGCAGTAGATTTAGCCGATGCTGGCTGTGAAGTCCAGATTTTTGAGTCCCGTCCGTTTGTTGGTGGTAAAGTCGGCAGTTGGGTAGATGGCGATGGCAACCATGTAGAAATGGGTTTGCACGTCTTTTTTGGCTGCTACTATCAATTGTTTGAGTTAATGGAAAAAGTGGGTGCGTTGTCACATTTACGCCTGAAAGAACACACCCATACTTTTATTAATAAGGGCGGACGCACCGGTGCATTAGATTTTCGTTTTTTCACAGGTGCGCCTTTTAATGGCTTGAAAGCATTTTTCACAACTTCCCAACTATCTTTACAAGATAAGTTACAAAATGCGATCGCCCTTGGTACCAGTCCCATTGTCAGAGGATTAGTAGACTTTGACGGGGCAATGAAAACCATCCGCAACCTAGATAAAATTAGCTTTGCTGATTGGTTTCGTCGTCACGGTGGTAGTGAAGGTAGCATTAAACGGATGTGGAATCCCATCGCTTATGCGTTGGGATTCATTGACTGTGAAAATATTTCTGCCCGTTGTATGTTAACTATCTTCCAGTTTTTCGCAGTCAGAAGCGAAGCTTCTGTGTTGCGGATGTTGGAAGGTTCCCCGGAAGGGTATTTACATAAACCAATTCTGGAATATTTGGCAGCCAGAGGCACGAAAGTTTATACTCGTCGCCAAGTCCGAGAAATTCAATTTGCCGAAGCAGATGGACAAACCCACGTTACTGGGATAGTCGTAGCTCAAGGTGATACCACAGAAACCATCACCGCAGATGCTTATGTCTGCGCCTGTGATATTCCAGGCATTCAGCGAATATTACCCGCAGATTGGCGAAAATGGTCGGAATTTGACAATATTTATAAATTAGATGCAGTACCTGTAGCTACAGTCCAGTTGCGTTTTGATGGTTGGGTGACAGAATTGCAAGATGCTGAGAAACGTCAACAACTCAACCATGCCGCAGGCATAGATAACTTGCTGTATACTGCTGATGCAGACTTTTCTTGTTTTGCTGACTTGGCGTTGACTAGTCCTAGTGATTACTATCGCCCAGGACAAGGTTCGTTACTGCAACTAGTACTCACACCGGGAGATCCATTTATTAAGGAAAGTAACGAAGCGATCGCCCAGCACGTCCTCAAGCAAGTACATGAACTTTTCCCCTCATCGCGGGAACTCAACATGACTTGGTATGGTGTTGTGAAACTTGCCCAATCTCTTTATCGAGAAGCCCCAGGGATGGATTTATACCGCCCCAACCAAAAAACTCCCATTCCTAATTTCTTCCTAGCAGGTAGCTATACCCAGCAAGATTATATCGATAGTATGGAAGGAGCAACAATTTCTGGAAGACGGGCAGCAAAAGCGATTTTAGAGACAATCAAGCAGTAGCGCACCCCAGAGGAACAACAAAGAATGTCAGATTGGCTAGAGCATAGTGTACAGGTAGAAGTAGAGGCTCCCATTGATTTAGTGTGGAGTCTGTGGTCTGATTTAGAACAAATGCCCCGATGGATGAAATGGATTGATTCGGTCAAAATACCGCCTGATGATCCAGAAATATCTATTTGGAAACTCAACACTGGCGGTTTAGAATTTACTTGGAAATCTCAGATTCTCAAAATTATCCCTAACCAGATTATCCAGTGGAAATCAATTGATGGTTTGCCAAATCAGGGAGCGATTCGATTTTACGATCGCCACACTAGTAGTATTGTCAAGCTAACTGTGTCCTATGCTATCCCTGGCATTATTGGCAAAATTATGGATAACCTGTTTTTAGGCAGGGTTGTAGAATCAACAATTCAGGCTGATTTAGAAAGATTTAAAGAATATGCTTTAAATACTCAAGCAAACTCATAGTAGAAAGCAGGAATAGCCTTTAATATCCTGCTTTTTTCACTATGAAGATAGAAAAATCTTCTAATGCGATCGCACTCCACCTACTCTTATGCTGTGTATGCAGGCGATCGCCTATTTTCTGTAAAATATTGCATAAACACAGGATAAGAGCTGATTCGTAAAGTAAATATTAAATAGCTAATCGCCTAACCATGAGACGAAGCAAAGAACCATAAATCATCGCTGCACTCACGTCGGAATAAACCTCATAATCTTTACTCAAGCGCCGAAATCGGTTGAGCCATCAATAAAGTAATTAGCTCTGAGCTGTGATCGCCCGATCAGTACCCAGATCAGCGTATAATGTTGTTCTTCGATACTGAATTACATAAGGGTCATGTGTAATTGCCCAGCCATCTTTTATCAGTGCATTTTTTACTGCATTGTGAATAATATCTAACTTAGGCATAGTTTAAGTATAAGTTAGCCTTTATATGTAGATTTTACCCACCTTTATTACTTCATACAGTATTCAATCACGTTGCCCATTATGCAAAATCGGCATTGTAAACAGCCCCCAAGCCAAACCTGTAATTAACCCAAAGGGCGTAACCAGATAATTATTAAAATCCCACAAGTCAAAAATTTGTGCTGCTAATTCCAACGGGTAAGCCATCATCAACACACTGGCGAAAGCAGCACCATTCCAGCCGTATTGACTTAACCAGTAAAAACCTTTACCACCAGTCACAGCATACAGCAGCCGAGTAATTAACAAACCTGTAACCGTACCATAACAGCGCATACAAACAGCCATGATAAATGGGGGTGCTAAATCTAAGCCCATTTCTGGTTGCGGACACACATGATTTCCCATGAAATAAATGATGTTCGCAATACCCCCAAGTAACCATAATCCAGACGCAGCCAAAAAAGGAGCAATGGGAGGGCCGAAAACCATTCCTACCAACATAAAGTCAGCGATGAAACTAACCCAGTTAATCTGCAACTCTCTTGTTAAAGCTACTCTTACCATTTCCTTTGTGTGCGTCTAGTGTAGTCTGTTGACTAACCTACCTTAGAAACGTAGGGACTTGTCAACTTATCAAGCTGCTGGATTAACAAACTGAGGAATAATCCCACATCTGTCACAACACCCACCGATTCAATCGAACCGCGATCGCTCAATTTAGTCACCACAGCCGGGTTAATATCCACACAAACCATTTTTACACCAGATGGGGTCATATTCCCCACACCAATGGAGTGCAGCATTGATGACAACATTAAAATCATCTCTGCGCCTTCTAAATTTTGGGCATATTCTTCCTGCGCTTTGATTAAATCCATTTGGGTATCAGGTAAAGGCCCATCATCCCGAATGGAACCAGCCAAGACAAACGGTACATTATTGCGGACGCATTCATACATCACACCACTATTAATTGCCCCCGCCTCTACAGCCTTGGCAATGCTGCCATGACGACGAACGCTATTAATTACCTTCAGGTGATGGCGATGTCCACCCCGGACTGCAACACCCCGCTTCATATCTACACCGAGAGATGTTCCCATAATATTCTGCTCGATGTCGTGAACAGCGATCGCATTTCCGCCCAGTAAAGCCTGCACATAACCTTCTCGAATCAAGCGAGAAAGATGTTCACCACCGCCAGTGTGAATCACCACAGGGCCAGCCGTGACAACTACTTTACCACCAGCATCACGGATTTTACGTAATTCCCAAGCGACTTGTTCCACCACTAATTCTACGCGGCGTTCACTGGAAACCCCGGCGGACATAAAGCTGAATTCTTGGGCGTTGCGTTGTTCGCGCGATTCTGTTTTGCGGATGGTGCGGATACCAAGTACATCGACAACTACCTGTTCCCCAACTTCCAAATCCCGCAGAATTTTACATCTTGCTACTATACCATTGGCACTTTGAGTAATGGCGATCGCACCGTCCATCCGTTGATTTTCTACCTTCACCCATTGCCCATTGATCCGCACCTCTGTGGGATAAATTGTGCTGACGTAGAAATCATCAGGCGCGACACCAGCCATAATCACAGGTTCCAGTTTCGCATCCCGTTCATCTTGGGGTAAGTCTACCGCACCCAAATCAATTAACAGGGAGATAATTTCTTCCATCACCTCGTGAGATGGCGCTGATACCTTGACTTCAGCCGCCGATGTACTTTGGCGCTGTTCTCCCAAGTTGAAATTCAATACTTGGAAGCTTCCACCTGTATCAACAATCAAATCTAAGGCGCGGTTAATTAAACCAGAATCTAGCAAATGTCCTTCTAAACGAATAATCCGACTTTCGACAGAAACATTGGCATGAACTTCGTCGCGGACTGGTTCTGTCACCCGTAAAGTGAGACATTTAGCTGCACCACCAGCTTTGAGAAATTCGGTGAGGGGTGTTTCCAGGACTCGAAAACCAACTTCTGCCAACCGAGATTTTAAAGCATCGCTGGCTTTATTCATAATCACGATACTCTCAACATTCACTGCATTGCAAGCGAAGTTGACAGCATCAGCTTCAGCGATGGCTATGCGCTTTTCTGCGGCGACGCGCATTTCAATTAAGCGGTTGGAGTAAGAATCAAACGCGCCGGGATAATACAGTAAATAGCCATTTGCTAACGGACAAAAACAAGTATCTAAGTGATAGAACCTGTCATCAATTAAACGCAGAGATAACACTTCAATATCCAGCCACTTGGCCAGATATGGGTGCGAATCTAATTCAGAACGGAAACCATATCCCGCCCATAACCAACGCCCTTCTCTGTCTAGAAGTGCATCACCCGCACCTTCAAATGGTAAATCTTTGGGCAGTTCATATACTTTATAACCATTTTCTTCAAACCATTGTTTGAAATATGGTTCTTCTCCCTGGCGTTCTTTGTGTAAAAAGCGGCTGAGAACGACGTTTTCCCCCAGAACTAAACCGGCGTTGGCGGTAAAAACTAAATCAGGCCAGCCTTTTTGCGGTGTAACTAAATCTACAATGGCATGTTCTTTGAGAATTTGATATAAACCCTGCCACTGTTCAACAGCGCGATCGCGTGAGGATTTGTGAATATTCCCTTCCATCCAAGGATTAATCACATAATCTACATCATAGTGGTCAGGAGGACACATTAAAAAGCGAATCCGGGAATTCATAAAAATCTTACTAGCGTTATAGATGCTACAAACCTAATTTGGGTATAGTGTCAAATCCGCTACCAAACCTCTACCTTGAGATAGTTGAAGGATTTACAAAGGCTTGACTCGGAAAGACCAAAGTTACGGCAGTGCGATTCCGTGTTATTCTAGCGCCATTTAGTACGAATGACGCAGATGAGTGATCTAAAAATTACAATCGATCATCAACCCGATGCAAAAGATATTCGTACTGTCATCAGCCATCTGGTGGAATATAACAACAGTCAGACACAGCCAGATGTACACGAGCCTTTAGCTATTTGGGTGCGAGATGCTGACAGTACAATTGTGGCTGGATTAGTTGGTAAAACAAATTGGGAATGGCTGTATATTTCGCATCTTTGGGTATCCGAAACACTGCGCGGTCAAGGATATGGCAGCAAAATGATGCTAGAGGCAGAAAAATTAGCTAAACAACGCGGTTGTGGCAACGCGTACTTAGATACCTTTAGTTTTCAAGCCTTGGGTTTTTACCAACGTCTCGGTTATCAAATCTTTGGTATTTTAGAGGATTTTCCCCCCGGTCATCAGCGATATTTTTTAGCAAAAAAGCTCTAAAGCCATTACTAGTAAGAATTTTAAACTCTTGCTTCCTAGCTTGAAAGCGAGGTGGGAGGGAAAAGGATGGTAGGCTTGTTGACTTTTGTTAACTTAGTTTTGTTTTTTGGCGTTGCATAATTGCGGGATGATTTATCTCACGCAGAGGCGCAAAGACGCAGAGAGAATAAGGAGTTAAAAATTTCCAAGACATCAAATTCATCCCCTCATTCAGCAATGCCTGTTTTTTCACACTGATTTATTTTGTATCTAAGAAAAAGCTGATGTGTAACTTCCCATTCTTTGGGTTGGTTTCTACGGTTGAACCTACGCCAAATACCTCACGGATTAAACTAGGTTGTAATAAATCTTGGGGCGTTCCGACTGCTGTGATTGTGCCATGATGAACAACATAAATGCGATCGCAATAACTAGCAGCCAAATTCAAATCATGCAACGCTGCAATTGCCGTCACCCCCAAACCCTTCACCAGTTCCAAAAGTTCTAATTGATAGCGAATATCCAGGTGATTAGTCGGCTCATCCAAAATTAAAAACTGTGCTTGTTGAGCGATGGCGCGTGCAATTAATACACGCTGTTTTTCTCCACCAGAAAGGGAAATAAAACTACGTTCTGCAAAGTCATTCATTCCCACCTGCATTAAAGCATTCAAAACTATCAAGTGGTCTTTTTTTGTCTCGCGGTCAAACAAACCTTGATGGGGATTACGCCCCATTAGTACCATTTCTGCAACTGTAAAGTCAAAATCAGCAGATGTCTCTTGCAAAACAACTGCTGTAGTTTGTGCCATTTCACGGGTACTCAAATGCCAGATATTCTTACCGTTGAGAGTTATCACCCCCCTATCTGGCTTCAGGACACGATAGAGACATCTGAGCAAACTTGATTTACCACTACCATTAGGGCCAATCAGCCCTACTAACTCACCCGATGACACTTGCAGATGAATGTCATGCAAAATCTGTTTTCCCTCAATACTCCAACATAGGTGTTTCACCTCTAAATTCATTTTCCATCCCCTTTACCTTGCATCAACCAAATGAAAAAAGGAGCGCCGAAAAGTGCAGTAACAATGCCAATAGGTAGTTCCTCTGGAGCGACAATGGTACGTGCTAGGACATCTGCCCAAATCAGGAAAATCCCACCCAGCAAAAGACTCACAGGTAACACGCGGCGATGATCTGAACCGACAAGGAAACGCACACTGTGAGGAATCATTAGCCCAACAAAGCCAATGACACCACTTACAGCAACTATGACACCTGTCAATATGGAAGTAACAAAAAATAACTGTTTCCGGAAACTATCGGTGTCAGTTCCTAAAGTCCGTGCTGTTTCTTCACCGATGAGAAGTGCATTGAGCGATCGCGTCTGAAGTAATAAATACCAAATTCCCCAGACCAAAGCCAGCACAGGCAGAATTAAGTCTGTCCAAGTTGTTCCCGAAAGTCCTCCCAATAGCCAAAATAACACTCGTCTTGTCGCTTCTCCACTTCCCGCTTTAATCGCCAAAAAACTTGTTACCGCCTCAAATAAAGAGGATACTGCTACACCAACTAAAATTAAGCGGGTAGAGGAGAGGTTTCCCTGTCGTCGTGCTAAAAAAAACACCACAAAAAAAGCCAACAGCGCACCGAGAAACGCCCCAACAGATAAGGCATATACACCAAAAAATGAGAAAATCCCAAATAAAATGACTAAAACAGCACCAACGGACGCGCCAGAGGAAATACCGAGAATAAATGGGTCAGCTAACGGGTTACGTACCAGTGCTTGCATAATCACACCAACCACCGATAGTCCAGCACCCACAAAAAAAGCCAACAGCACACGGGGAAAGCGGATCAGCCAGACAATTTGCACTTGTGCTTGCGTCCAGTCTCCTGTCATCTGGGGAAACACTTGGGATAAAGCTATCTGCCATACTCGCAAAGGCGGAATCGGCACAGGCCCAATCATCACCGCCAAAGTTACAGACACCAACAATATCACAACCATTGCTACCATGAGCAGCTTGTAGCGTTGCTGCTTGTTTTTTCGCAATTGTTTTGGTATCAGATTAGTCATTAGTCATTTGTGATTGGTCATTAGTTATTAGTCATTCGTCATGTTACAGACTTATCTACCTTGTCCCCCTTGTCCCCCTCGCCCCCTCGCCCCCCTTGCTCACAAGTGTAGGTTTTTAACAAAGTGATGAGTAGCGACTCTAAAAATCACGATTTAATCAGAGTTCTATCCCCCTCACACCCCTACACCCCTACACCCTAAATCAAGGTTTTTGGAACATAACGTAAAAAACCTACACCTGTCAGCGCCCCCCTTGTCCCCCTTGTCTCCCTTGTCCCCCTTGTCCCCCTTATCCCCTCGCCCCCTTGTCCCCTTGTCCCCTCATCTCCCCTACTCATTGAAAATTTTCTGGATACAAAGCCTCGGCTAATTTTCTCACCCCTGCAACATTCCTAATTCCTGGCATGGTGTAGCTAAAACCGATGACAATAAATTTATCCTGCTGCACTGCTTTTAACTGAGAGTAAACAGGATGAGATTTGAGTAATTTACGCTTTTCTTCGGCCGATGACCAGTTAGCATCAATCAGCACAATTACATCTGGTTGACGTGCAATCACATCTTCCCAATTAACTGTTACCCATGCTTTTTTTTCTTGGATATCTTTAAAGATATTTTCTCCCCCAGCTAATTCAATAATATGATTAGGCATTCCCCAATTAGAAACAGTTAGGGGAGGGTCTTCAGAATCGTACCAAAAAATCCGCTTTTTGGTTGTCACCTTCCCTAGCTTTTGTTGGGTGGCTGCGAGTTGCGATCGCAATTCTCCAATTAACTTTTCTGCTCGTTGTTCTACTGCAAAAATCTGCCCAATTTCCCGAATTTGTTGATATAAATTTTCCATCGTTACGCGCTCAGGTCTGAGTTCTGGGCGATCGCATTCAATGGGCAACAAATAAGAAGAAATACCTAGTTTAAGTAACTCTGATTGTGAGCCAATTACTTCTTTGGCAAAAGCACTTTCCTCATTAGAAAAGACAAAATCCGGCTCGACTGCCAAAAAAACTTCCCGCGATGGGTACTTTGGTGCTAATACCGGAATTTGGGAATATGCCTGTTGATACTCTGGCAAAATCGGATTATCCAGGTAGGCTGTACCCACCATCCGCTTTTCTAGACCCAAGGCTAACATGACTTCCGTCGCCGATTGCATCATGGTCACAGCCCGTTTTGGTGGTTGTTTATAAGTAATTGTCAAATCACAATTCTTCAGAGTGAATGGTGTGTATTTTCTCCCATTCGAGTCAAGATCATTTGAGGTAGCAAAATTACTGGAACAGCCTGAAATTATTCCCAGCATCAACACTGCTAATACCAATTCTCTGTAAGCTTGCACGAAATAATTATTTTTGTCTGACTTGGCGTTCTTGGCGGTAGCCTGCGGCAAGCCGCTTGCGCGTCTACGTAAAAAAATTAACTGCATCTTCATAGAGAATTGGTATAAATCCTTGGAAAATTAAAACTCAACTGAAACTGTTCCTAACACCGTAAATGGTGGCGCAGCATCAATACTAAAACCATCAACCTCATAATATTTAACATTAGAAATATTCTTAAAGTTGACTGCAAATCGATAATTTTGCCGTCGATAAAAGACAGAAGCATCGGCTCGCCAATAACTTGGTAGTGTAAATGTATTTGGTAAATCTACCTCCTGTTCGCCCACAAAATATAACCCAGCACCAAATCCTAACCCCTGCAAACTACCACTTTGCAGTTCATAAGTTGTCCACAATCCGGCACTATGTTCTGGTACACCAAATAATCTATCTCCTACAGGAATCCGATTATCTTCGGTCACTTTGCCATCGATATAAGCATAGTTGGCAATGATTTTCCAACCAGGTAATATTTCACCTGCAATATCTAATTCAATTCCTCTACTGCGTTGTTCTCCAGTTTGGATACTGAATAAATCATCTACTGGGTCTGGTGTCAACACATTCTGCCTAGTAATGTCAAAGAATGCCAAAGTTGCAGAAAGTTTATTGTCGAGAAAATCTTGTTTGATCCCCACTTCAAATTGCTGGCTAGTTTGAGGTTCAAACTGTTCATTGGTGCGACTTCTGGCTTGAAACTGCGGAGAAAAACCATTCGACCAATTGAAGTACAGGGAAGTCGTATCGCTTGGTTGATATATCACTCCCACTCGCGGCGAAAATCGAGTATTGGATTGTTCATTCAGAAAATCGCCACTTACACGGTCTTGAAGACGGTAATCATTAATGTCCAAGCGACCACCTAATAAAACTTTGAAATTAGGTGTCAGTTCAATTAAGTTCTGAGCGAATAAACCAACATTCTCAGAGACAACTCTGCGTCCAAAGGGGGAACCTCCCTCGACCAGTGTAGGGGTTCCACCATATTGAGGGTCAAAAATATCTATTGATAATTCCCTGTCTGGAGCGAACAGGTAGTTAAATAAATTTCGCGCTAAATCTACGCCAAACAGTACATTATGGCGAATCGAACCAGTAGCAAACTTGCCAGAAATTTCGTTTTGGAAAGTGATATTTTCGTGTTCTTCATCGGAAGCGAAGAAAAAACGGTCTAATGTGCGACGGTCATCTCGTAAAGAACCAGTAGATGCTTGTCTTGCATCACTTAAAGTAGAATTGAGAACATTAAATCCTTGGCGAAATTTCCAGTTGTCGTCAAAGTCGTGTTCTAATCTATAAGTTAATGAGTTAAATGTCACTTCCCCATTCGCAAAGTTGGGTTCTCCTAAAAATCGACTGCGGGGAAGCTGGAGAATTTCTGGCTCAATGGGAAAACCATTATCAAAAACAAAGTTATATTTTTGGTATTCGTATTCAAAGGAAAGTTTAGTGCGATCGCCTACTTTCACCTCTACCACAGGCGAGATAAAAAAGCTGTCATACTCTACAAAATCACGAAAACTTTCGGAACTTTCATAAGCGACGTTTAAACGATACAGCACTGATTTGTCATCCGTCAGTGGCCCGCTAATATCTAAAGTCGGACGCAAAAAGTTGTAACTTCCATAGGTCATACTCGCGCTGTAATAAGGTTCTGTCAGGGGCTTTTTAGTAGTTGTATTCACCACACCACTTCCGCCTGCATACTGTGTGGGACTACCGCCATATAGTACCGCCCCTGGCCCTTTGAGGATTTCCAACCTCTCGATATTCGCCACATCTCGCGGGCTGAAGTAACCATAATCAGGAAAGCCGTTGCGTAAAGTTTCAAAATTGGTCAGGAACCCACGCACCCGATATCCTAATGACGATAATCCGCCATATCCCCGTTCTGGTTGTACGCCACTGACGTTATCCGCCAATTCCGAAAGACGTACCACATTGCGGTCTTCAATCACCTGACGGGGAATTACTTGAATTGATTGGGGAATATCCCTCAGTGGTGTATCTGTTCTGGTTGCAGTGCTGGCATCGGGTACTGAATAGCTATCACTTTCTCCTGTCACCGTCAGTTCAATCGGTTCTTTAACATCAGCTGCTGGTTGAGTTGGTGTTGTTTCAGTATTAGGTTGAGAGGTATCTGGTGTTGCTGGTGTGGAGGCTACAACTGGGGTGACGACAAAAATCAAGCCTGTATCACCATCGTCTAACTCGACCTTCGGGATACCTTCTTCACCCGTGACTGTGACTCGGATAGTATTGGTGTCTATATTGCTGACTACTACTTCCTTAATTCCCGCTACAGGGTTGTCTTGACGGAAAGAATTATCACCTGTTAATTGCAGTTGAGCATTGGGGATATCTGCAATCAAGCTATTGTTTTCGTTCTTGATGGTGGTTTGTAATTTATCTGATGTCGGTGTTGCTAAGAGAATTTCCAATCCACTAGCAGTCAGGTTTAGACTCACGCCTGTCACTGGTATGACTTCAGGTTGTTGATTTTGCTGCGCCAGCCAGTCTTTCACATTGGTGTGAGGACGTGGAATATCACTGAGTTGGGGAATATTTGCGATTGATTGTGCTTTGACAGCTTGAGTCTCCAACAAAAAAATACTTCCGACAATCCCTAGATAGATCATCTGTCTTAGTTTCAAAATTTTCCTCCACACCACAATATTGACGAAATTAAGACACACTGAATTGATTACACGCGATCGCCATCGAATGTTACTGGCAATTGCTACAGTAAATAACTGCAAAATTTATATTTATTTTGATTGGCAAAATTCTGAATTATTACCAACGTCTCTCATGATTTTAAACAAACAATTATTTGTTAAAAAAAATAACTGTATTTAATTTTTTCTATAGAAATATTTGGTACATCTATCGGTAAGGTTTTTGTTTTTTTGATGGTATACCGGTTTTCTCTAGAAAATCTACTTGATATAAGTTCTGTAAAATTCGACAAGTTGTCCTATTCGTTTTTTGTTATTCCTAAGTGAAAAATTAGCTTTTATAGACTGTATTGATAAGTATTTTACAGCCATAATCAAAATCTAAGCCTACCTATTTTAAATAAAAATTGTTGGTATACAGGAAGATGCTTGACAATAGGATAAAATTAATGATAAAGATTTTTATTAACCTTAAAGATAGATAAAATTTGAATATTACCAAGCTGTCAAATTCAGTCATAATTTGTGTGAATTGGTGGCGCTGTTAAGTTTTCGACTCTTAAATAAAAACTTGTTTCTCAAAAAAATCCGCTATTGGCTTATGCGGTGAAATTCTCTATCAATAAAAGCTGAAAATGCGATCGCATTTCACGCCAACTATAAATTTGGCTCCACCTAGATACTTACATAAATGGAGTAGGATGAATGGGCAGAAACCTTTGGCAACTACCGAAGCAATTCACCTCATTGGTTGAACTTCTCCATTGGAGAGCAATTCTCAAACCTGAGCAGAAGGCTTACTCTTTTCTGCTGGATGGAGAGGTAGAAGCATCGTATTTGACTTATCAAGAACTAGACCGTCAAGCTCAAAGTATTGCCGCCCGACTGCAAAGTTATGGGGTCAAAAAAGGAGAGCGTGGACTACTGCTCTACCCCCCTGGTTTAGAATTTATTGCGGCGTTTTTCGGATGTCTATATGCTGGGGTAATTGCCGTCCCGGCTTATCCACCCAGGGCAAACCAATCTTTGTCCAGACTCCAGGCTATGGTAGCGGACGCACAAGCCACAATTGCTCTAACTACAAAAACGATTCTTGCCAATATCGAGGCACAATTCGCCCAATATCAGAATTTACAAACTTTATATTTACTTGCTACCGATAACATTCCTCTCGACCTCACCAATTCATGGCAACAACCATCGATAAATAACAATGACCTAGCTTTTTTGCAGTACACTTCCGGCTCTACAGGTACACCTAAAGGTGTCATGGTCAGTCATGGGAATTTGCTACACAACGAACTCTTGATTCAACAGGCAATGCAGCACACAGAAAACACCCTTTTCGTGGGTTGGTTGCCCCTGTTTCATGACATGGGTTTAGTCGGGAATCTCCTCCAGCCCCTATACTTGGGGATACCTTGTATACTCATGCCCCCCGTGGCATTTTTGCAAAAGCCCTGGCGCTGGCTCCAGGCAATTTCTAAATATCAAGCAACAACGAGCGGTGGCCCGAATTTTGCTTATGATTTGTGTGTCCGCAAAATTACCCCTGAACAACGGGCTACCTTGGATTTAAGTAGTTGGGAAGTTGCCTTTAACGGTGCTGAACCGATTCGGCAACAAACCCTAGAGCAGTTTAGCGCCACCTTTGCGGAATGTGGCTTCCGGCGTGAGAGTTTCTATCCTTGTTACGGTATGGCAGAAACAACGCTGATTGTGACTGGTGGTAGTAAATTAGTTTCACCTGTGTTGTTACCAGTCCAGTCAGAAGCACTATTACAAAATCAAATAGTTCCAGGCAAGGAAAAAGCAGGGGAGCAGGGGAGCAGGGGAGCAGGGGAAGTTGAGGGACAGGGGAACAAGGAAGCGATTACCCACAAGGGGCGAGGCTTTGAACCTGATATTTTTGGTGAACATGAACTAGGCATACAGACTATAGTTGGTTGCGGTCAAGTCTTACAAGATTTAAAGATAGCCATAGTTAATCCTGAAACATTAACTCGTTGCCAACCTAATGAAGTAGGCGAAATTTGGGTAGCAGGGCCAAGCGTCACCCAAGGCTACTGGAATCAACCAGAGCAAACAGAATATACATTCCGAGCCTACCTGAAAGATACTCAAGCAGGGCCGTTTCTGCGGACGGGAGACTTGGGCTTTTTGCAGGCAGGAGAGTTGTTTGTCACAGGTCGTCTGAAGGATTTAATTATTATCCGGGGTCGGAATCATTATCCCCAAGACATTGAATGGTCGGTAGAACAAAGTCACCCTTCATTACAACCTAGTGGTGGTGCAGCCTTCACTATTGATGTTGACGGCGAAGAAAAATTAATCATTGCTCAAGAAGTAAAGCGTAGTTTCTTGCGGAACTTGGCAACAGAAGAAGTTATTAGAACTATCCGTCAAGCAGTAGTAGCGGAACATGAACTGCAAGTTTATGCAGTGTTACTTCTCAAGCCCGGTAGTATCCCCAAAACTACTAGCGGTAAAATTCAGCGCCATGCTTGTCGGACTAATTTTTTGGCAGGAAGTTGGGAAAGTATTGCCAGCAGTGTTTTAGAAGCATCTCCGACTACAGACAATAGAGCTAGTCTGACTTATACAGATGTTCTGGCACTAGAGCCGCAAGAGCGTCAGTTACAGTTAACTTGTTATCTCCAGCAGCAAGTAGCTCAGGTACTCAAACTAGCTTCTTCCCAAATTAATCAAGAGCAACCCTTGACCACCTTGGGAATTGATTCCTTAATGGCGATCGAACTCCAGCACACTATTGAAACTAACTTGGGTATAGTCTTACCAATGACTAGTTTTCTGGGGGGTTCGAGTATTAACCAACTAGCAACCGTTATACTTGCCCAGTTAACAGATATTTCTGCTGTCTCTAAAAGCCTTCCAGCCCAAGTTAGTGAGACTGTCACCGAGTACCCGCTTGCCTACGGTCAACAGGCTTTGTACTTTTTACACCAGTTAGCACCAGAGAGTCCGGCTTACAACATTGCAAATGCTGTGCGTCTTCGTGGTGAGATAGATATTACGGCATTGCATCAAGCTTTTCAGAGTTTAGTGGAGCGCCATCCAATTTTGGGGGCGACTTTCTCAAATATTGACGGAAAACCTATACAACGAGTCTCTAAACAAGTAGAGATATGCTGGCAAGAAGAAGATGCAGCAACATGGGATGAGGAATTTTTGCGCGATCGCCTCATTAAAGCAGCATACCATCCCTTCAATCTGGAGCAAGATTCTTTGATACGGGTGCGCCTATTTGCTCGCTCACCAACAGAACATATTCTATTACTTGTTGTTCACCACATCATCGCGGACTTTTGGAGTCTCACCGTCTTAGTCGATGAGTTAGGAACACTGTACCAAGCCCACAAAAATCATACACCTGTGACTCTGCCGCCTTTGGTCTGGCAATACAGCGATTATGTGCGAGAACAGTCTCAAATGCTGGCGAGTCCAACAGGCGATCGCCACTGGGACTACTGGCAAAAACAGTTATCAGGAGAATTACCTATATTAAATTTGCCCACTGACCGTCCGCGTCCCGTCATACAAACTTATCAAGGCGCGTCCTTGAGCCACAAACTGAGTACAGAATTAACTCAAAAGCTCCAAAATTTCAGCCGCCAACGGGGAGTTACGCTTTACATGACCTTGTTAGCGGCCTTTCAGGTGTTACTTTATCGTTATACAGGTCAAACAGACTTTTTCATAGGTTCCCCCACCACAGGCAGAACTCGAACTGATGCCACAGGAGTGGTAGGGTATTTTGTGAATCCGGTAGTATTGCGTTCACCCCTATCAGAAAATTTCACCTTTGATGAGTTTCTCATTCAAGTACGTTCCTGTGTGTTGGCTGCTCTTGATCATCAAGACTACCCCTTTGCCCGACTAGTTGAGCAACTACAACCAAAACGCGACCCCAGCCGTTCGCCCTTATTTCAAGTGATGTTTGTTCTGCACAAAGCTCACCTACTCAATCAAGAAGGTTTGGCGGCCTTTGCTTTAGGGGAAACAGGCGCAAAGATCACATTAGGAGAATTAGAGCTAGAATCCCTCGCCCTCGAACAGCGAATTGCTCAGTTTGACCTGAACCTTGTCATGGCTGGGGTAGATGACAGCTTATCTGCTTCTTGGCAATACAACACAGACTTATTTGATGCTGGTACTATTGCGCGGATGGCTGGTCATTTTCAAACTTTGCTAGAAAGTATTGTTGCTGACTCACAGCAGCAAATCTCACTCTTACCAATTCTGACGAAATTAGAACAGCAACAATTATTAATCGAGTGGAATACAACCCAAGTCGATTACACCAACCAAACTTGCCTTCATCAACAATTTGAGGCTCAAGTCAAACAGACACCAGATGCAGTGGCGGTAGTCTTTGAAACCGAACAACTCACATACACTGAATTGAATCGACGAGCCAATCAATTAGCTCATTATCTGCAAACTCTGGGAGTAGAACCAGATGTGTTGGTTGGGATATGCCTGGAGCGATCGCTTTTCATGGTAATCAGTATCTTGGCGACACTCAAAGCCGGGGGCGCTTACCTTCCCCTAGATCCCTCCTATCCCCAAGAACGTCTGGCTTTCATGGTGGAAAATGCCCAAGTTGCCGTATTGCTGACCCAAGAGAAATTCCTGACAGCTTTACCTGTTCAGGGGGCGCAAGTGGTCTTAGTGGACAAAAATCATGAAGTTTGGGTTAGTGAAAAAGTAGACAACCCAGTTAGCCAAGTAACCACTGATCATTTAGCTTATGTGATTTACACCTCCGGTTCCACTGGCAAACCCAAGGGAGTGATGAACATTCATAGAGGCATTTGCAATCGTTTATCTTGGATGCAGGAAACTTATAACCTGACAACCGTAGATAAAGTGTTGCAAAAAACACCTTTTAGTTTTGATGTTTCCGTTTGGGAATTCTTTTGGCCTTTAACTACAGGGGCGTG
Source organism: Nostoc sp. FACHB-190 (assembly GCF_014696905.1). Taxonomy (NCBI): domain Bacteria; kingdom Bacillati; phylum Cyanobacteriota; class Cyanophyceae; order Nostocales; family Nostocaceae; genus Nostoc; species Nostoc sp. FACHB-190. The sequence goes on along the minus strand of NZ_JACJQW010000019.1, from coordinate 116,686 downwards.
TTTAGTAATTGCCCGTCCAGGAGGACATCAAGATAGCAGCTACTTGGTTGAGATTATTGCCCAGGAACAGATTACCACACTACATTTTGTGCCTTCGATGTTGCAAGTTTTTCTGGAGGAACCTGATTTAGAAGCTTGTAACTGCTTGAGGCAGGTGATGTGTAGTGGAGAGGTGCTGCCTTTGAAACTGCAAGCACGATTTTTTGAGCGTTTGGATGCGGACTTACATAATTTATACGGGCCAACGGAAGCTGCGATCGATGTAACATTTTGGGCTTGTGAACGTGAGACTCGGAAACAGACTGTTCCTATTGGTCGCCCCATTGCCAATACGCAAATTTATCTGCTAGATCATCACTTGCAACCAGTACCGATTGGCGTAGCGGGAGAACTACACATTGGTGGTGTGGGTTTAGCGCGGGGTTATCTAAATCAACCAGAATTAACAAATATCAAATTTATTCCCAACCCATTTAACAAGTCAAAATTACAATCAGAACGCCTTTATAAAACTGGGGATTTAGCACGCTACCTCAACGATGGCAACATTGAATACTTAGGACGACTTGACCATCAAGTGAAATTGCGGGGGTTCAGAATTGAACTAGGAGAAATTGAAGCGTTACTCAGTCAACATCCCGCCTTGCAACAAGTTGTGGTTTTGATCAGAGAAATTGAGCAGAAAAAACAGCACCGAGATTTCACCCCAGTGGTTGACGTAGAAAGTTCCTCAGCAATTACTGGTTTGCGTCGCTTACTCAAAGGAGAATCAGCTAATTCTCAGGCAGATTTTAGAAATCAGCAATTAGTTGCTTATTGCGTCACCCGGCATCAACCAGCACCCACCACTAGCGAATTACGTCAATTTTTGTTAGAAAAGCTCCCCGAATACATGGTTCCGGCGGCTTTTGTCTTACTGGATGCCATCCCTTTAACGCCAAATGGCAAGATAGACCGTCAATCTTTACCAATTCCTGGGAAAGTCAGACCTGAATTAGCAAAAGCTTTCGTAGCACCCCGCACTTTTATCGAAAAAGCATTAGCAGAAGTTTGGCAAGAGGTGTTGGACATTGAACCGGTGGGGATTCACGACAACTTTTTTGAGTTGGGAGGAGATTCAATTCGCAGCATCCAAGTGCTATCTAGAGCTACTGCAAAAGGTTTAAGTTGCTCCTTAGCGCAGATTTTTCAGTATCAGACAATCGAATCCCTGGCTCAAGCCATTACCTTTGTAGAACCTGCGGCTTTAGTTACTAACAAAACAGAGCCATTTAGTCTAATTTCCCCCGTAGAACGGCAAAAACTCACCAAAGATATAGCCGATGCCTATCCCTTGGCTAGGGTTCAGGCTGGGGTGATTTTTCACACTCAGTCTTTGCCTGATGAGCCGATGTACCATGATATTTTTCTGTACAATTTGCAAGTTCATCTAGACGTTGCGTTGTTTCAACAAGCTATACAACAGGTTGTAGAGCGTCATGCTATCTTGCGGACATCCTTCGATCTGACTAACTTTAGTGAACCCTTACAGTTAGTACATCAACAAGTTACTGCGCCTTTTCAGGTTGAAGACTTGCGTGATTTATCACCAAAGCAGCAACAACAAGCACTCGCCACCTGGATAAAAGCTGAAAAACGACGAAATTTTGATTGGTCTTCCCCACCATTGATTCGCTTTTTTATTCATCGCCTCACAGAACAGTCTTTTTATCTCACCTTTAGCTGTCACACTTCTATTCTTGACGGTTGGAGCAAAGCTTGTTTGCTGACGGAATTGCTATATCATTATGATGCTCTGCTCAAGGGTACAAGCAATGCTCTTGAACCAGCCCCAACCATAGCTTATCGAGATTTTGTGGCTTTAGAGCGTGCAACATTGCGATCGCCCGATGCTCAAGATTTCTGGCGGCAAAAATTAGCAGGTTGTGTCACTACCAGATTAGCCCGTTGGGTAGGACTTCATCACAGCACAACTACCCCGGAAATTGGCTTTTTAGATGTCCCCATCTCCCGTGAACTTTCTGCGAAATTGCAAAAACTCGCCCGGTTAGCAGAAGTTCCCCTGAAAAACGTCTTGTTGGCTGCACATATCAGAGTCATGGGTTTGGTAAGTGGCGAGAGTGATATCCTCACAGGGTTAGAGTCTAATGGGCGCGTGGAAGCAGGTGACGGCGAAAAAACTTTGGGAATCCATTTAAATACCGTTCCCTTGCGTTTGCAACTGACTGGGGGAACTTGGTTAGAGTTGGTGCAGCAGGTTTTTGCAGCCGAAAAAGAGTTATTGCCCTTTAGACGTTATCCTTACGCAGATTTACATCAACTGGTTGGTCGTCAGGCTCTCCAACCCTTAGTAGAGACTGTGTTTAATTACACTAACTTTCATGTGTATGAGAGTCTGCAAAATCTCCAAGATGTAGAAGTTTTAGGGGCGAGGGGTTTTGGTGAAACTCATTTTACCTTGCGGTCGGAATTTAATCTCAATCATGCCTCAAATTGCATCCAACTCGATTTAGAGTGTGATTTGACACAGATAAGTCATGCCCAGTTAGAGACGATTGGCAGTTATTTTCAAGAAACTCTGACGGCAATGTCTACACAGCCCTTAGCACGTTATGAGTCGCAATGTCTTTTGGGCGATCGCCAACGTCAAATTTTACTGGAAGAATGGAATCAGACTGGCAGTAAATACCCTCAAGATTGTTGTATTCATCAATACTTTGAGGCTGTGGTAGCAGAAAATCCTGATGCGATCGCGATCGTGTTTGCAGATGAACAACTCAGCTACCAACAGCTAAATCAGCGAGCTAATGCTTTAGCTCATTACTTGCAGCGTCTAGGAGTAACTGCCGATGTGCCGGTGGCTCTGTGTGTCGAGCGTTCTTTAGAGATGATTGTGGGAATTTTGGCAATTCTCAAAGCCGGAGGAGCCTACGTACCTTTAGACCCCACCTATCCCCAAGAAAACCTTGCTTTTATCTTGGAAGATGCTCAAGTGCCAGTTTTATTAACTCAAGCGCGGCTAATTGAAAAGCTACCTAGCCACACAGCCAAGATTGTTTGCTTAGACTCAGATTGGCAGACAATAGCGCGGGAAAACGTCGCCAATCCCAGCAGTACAAGCACCTTAGAAAACCTCGCCTACATTATTTACACATCAGGCTCTACAGGCAAGCCAAAGGGGGTACTCGTTACCCAGCAAAACTTAGCCCATTCCACCTTTGCCCGGATTAGTTATTACCCACAACCCGTTACTAATAGTTCACCAACCCAATATTGCTGTGTAGACCCTGCAAGGGAGCAGGGGAGCAGGGGAGCAGGGGGGAATGAAGGTACTCTCTCCCCTGCCCCTCTGCCCCTCTGCCCCTCTGCCAGCCACCACGCAAAGTTATCTTGGCAGACTACTAGTTTCTTATTGATTCCCTCTTTTGCCTTTGATAGTTCAGTCGCCGTGATTTTTTGGGCTTTATGTCAAGGAAGTCAACTGGTGTTATTAACTGAGGGTTTTCAACGAGATATTTGGCAAATAGCCAAGGTAATTACTCAACATCAAGTTTCACATTGGTTGAGTGTTCCTTCACTTTATAAAACTCTACTGGCTACTATAGACCCAGCACAACTTGTTTCATTACAAACAGTTATTGTTGCTGGAGAATCTTGTCCTACAGAATTAGTGGAACGCCATCGTCAACTACTGCCTGATACATCCTTATTTAATGAGTATGGCCCAACAGAAGCCACCGTTTGGAGCAGTGTATACAATTGTCAAAATCAGGATTTAAATCATTCTGTGCCAATTGGTCGTCCAATTACCAATACTCAAATTTATTTACTAGATACTCATCTGCAACCAGTACCAATTGGTGTGGCTGGAGAAATATATATTGGTGGTTTGGGTGTGGCGCAAGGCTATCTGAATCGACCAGAACTAACCGCCCAAAAATTTATTTCTCATCCATTGAAAAATTCAACATCAGAACGTCTTTATAAAACTGGGGATTTAGGGCGTTATTTGCCAGATGGCAATATTGAGTTTTTGGGACGTATCGACCGTCAGGTAAAGATGCGCGGTTATCGGATTGAACTAACAGCGATTGAGGCAATTTTACTCCAACATCCTGTGGTTCAAGAAGCGATCGCCACAGTTATCGAAGACTCAAATGGCAAACGCTTAATTGCCTACATCGTACTACAACAAAAACCAGCACCTACAACTCAGGAATTTCGTAGTTTCTTGCGGCAGAAGTTACCAGAATATATGCTTCCTAGTACTTTTGTCATCTTAGAAGAATTGCCCTTAACTCCAAGTGGCAAAGTTGACTATCGCCGTTTGCCAACATCCACACAGGTACAATCCGATGAGGAAAAAATTGCTTATATCGCACCCCGCACGGTAGTAGAAGAGATACTAGAAGCAATCTGGAGTCAGGTTTTAGGAATTGAGCAGGTAGGTATCTACAACAACTTTTTAGAGTTGGGAGGAGATTCAATTCAAAGTATTCAAATTGCAGCTAAAGCTTACGAAGCAGGATTGAAATTCAGTATTAATCAGCTATTTGAATATCCCACAATTGCAGAATTAGCCACAGTTGTGGAGATAATTTCCCCTCCCCAGGAAGAAGTAGCGCCCATTGCTAATTTATTGTCCAGCGATACATTAAACTTCAAACCTTCCGACTTTCCAGAAGCTGAATTAACTCAAGAAGAACTAAATCAGCTTTTTTTAAACAATAAGTAGAAAATTCAAGCTATGGAAGCGAAAAACATCGAGGATATCTACACACTCTCACCCACTCAACAGGGTATGCTGTTTCACATTCTCTCGGCTCCAGATGGGAGGATGTATGTAGAGCAAACAGTATGTACATTACACGCAAATCTCAACATCTCAGCTTTTGAGCAGGTTTGGCAACAAATAATAGACCGACATCAGAGTTTAAGAACAGCTTTTGTATTGCAAGGTGTAAATCAGCCAGTCCAGATAGTACACAGACAAGTTAAACTGGCGATCGCGCAATATGATTGGCGTGAGCTTTCCACAACTCAACAACAAGCGCAACTACAAAGTTACCTGGAAGTAGACCAAAAAAGCGGCTTCGATTTGGCTCAACCCCCCTTAATGCGGCTGACTTTAATCCAAACAGATGTAGATACTTACCAATTTATTTGGAGTATTTGTCACTTAGTCGTAGATGCGTGGTGTGTTAATACAATTCTCAAAGAGTTCTTGTCCTGTTACGAGGCACTTTGTCAAGGCCAAATTCTCCAGTTACCACCAAGCCGCCCCTATCGAGACTACATCAGTTGGCTAAAACAGCAAGATTTATCAGAGGCGGAGGTTTTTTGGCGAAAATATCTTCAGGGCTTCACAACACCAACCGCTTTGACAACAGATGGAAACAATCAACAAGAAGGTTTCCATCAACAACAAGTCCAACTTTCGCCAGCCACCACACAAGCACTGAAATCTTTAGCACAACAACATCATTTAACTCTCAATACCTTGATACAAGGGGTTTGGGCGTTGCTGTTGAGTTATTACAGCAATGAAGCAGATGTGGTGTATGGAACTGTTGTCTCTGGACGACCACCAACATTATTGGGGGTTGCTTCAATGGTGGGACTTTTTATCAACACCTTACCAGTGCGCGTATTTGTTTCTGGTGAAGCATCATTGATATCTTGGCTGAAATCACTCCATGCTCAACAACTGAGTTTACTTAAATACGAATGTACCCCCTTAGTTCAAATCCAAAGTTGGAGTCAAGTACCTCCTGGCATACCTTTATTTAATAGTATTTTGGTATTTGAAAACGCCTCAGCCAATCTTGCTAATTTACCTACCAAAAACTTAAAAATTGCTCAAGTTCGCTCTTTTATCAACTCTAACTATCCACTGGTTTTATTAGTTAAACCTTGGTCGCAGTTATCTTTGAATATATTTTATGACTTACGTTACTTCAATCAAATGACAGTAGATAGAATGTTAAGTCATTTAGAAATACTGCTGAATAATATAGTTACAAATTCTGACACAACACTAGCAAAATCAACCCGTAGCATTGTTGATATTGAACAACAAAAACTACTTATTGAATTTAATAATACAAAAATAGATAATGTTAATGATAAGTGTATCCACCAATTAATTGAATCACAGGTAAAACTTACCCCAGAAAACATAGCTGTGGTGTTTAAAAATCAACAACTAACTTATAGAGAACTAAACACCAGAGCCAATCAATTAGCACAATATCTTCAAGCTTTGGGAGTTGCACCCGATGTATTGGTGGGGATTTGTATAGAACGTTCTTGGGAAATGCTAGTAGGGATATTAGCCATTCTCAAAGCTGGAGGAGGATATGTACCAATTGATCCTTTGTATCCTCAACAGCGATTGAATTATATTTTGGCAGATTCCCAAGTATCAATCATCTTGACCCAAGAACGGTTAGTGAAAAATTTACCTGATATTGAAGCGAAGGTACTTTGTTTAGATACTCTTTGGGATGTAATTACTCAAGAAAGTGATGAAAATCCTCAAAATCAAGTAAGGACTGAGAACCTAGCTTACTTAATTTATACTTCTGGCTCTACAGGAAAACCCAAAGGAGTGCAAGTTACTCATCAAAATTTAGTTCACTCGACAACTGCTCGGATGCGTTATTATGAACAATCAATAACAGGTTTTTTGTTAACTTCACCTTTTGCTTTTGATAGTTCTGTTGCTGGGATTTTTTGGACACTTTGTCAAGGTGGTTTTGTATTTATTTTACCTGACAACTGGCAATTAAATATTCAACAGATAATAGAGGCGATCGCTCAACAAGAAATCTCTCATTTATTATGTCTACCATCTCTTTACAAGCTGATTTTAGAGCAAGTACAACCACAAAAACTACTCAGCCTCAAAACCGTAATTGTTGCGGGTGAATCTTGTCCCAAGGAACTTGTTAAGCAGCATCGTGAATTATTGCCTAACGTCGCCTTATTTAATGAATATGGCCCTACAGAAGCCACCGTTTGGAGTAGTGTATATAATTGTCAAAATCATGATTTAAATTATTCTGTTCCCATTGGTCGCCCAATTACAAATACTCAAATTTATGTACTAGATGCTCATCTCCAGCCAGTATCAATTGGAGTTGCTGGAGAAATATATATTGGTGGTTTAGGTGTAGCGAAGGGCTATCTGAATCGTCCAGAACTAACTGCTCAAAAGTTTATTCCCAATCCCTTTAGCGATCAACCAAATGCACGTCTTTATAAAACTGGAGATTTAGGGCGTTATCTTCCAGACGGTAACATTGAATTTCTCGGTCGGATTGATCAGCAAGTAAAGATTCGTGGATATCGAATTGAGCTACCTGAAATTGAAGCTGTTTTGCATCAACACCCAGCCGTACAACAAGCGATCGCGATCGCCCCAGAAGATATCAACACTCACCGACGTTTAACAGCATATATTGTCCCCAAACAAGAGCAAGTACCCACAATTGATGATTTACGTAGCTTCTTAAAAAATTACTTGCCAGATTATATGCTGCCTTCAGTGTTTGTAATGCTAAAAACACTTCCACTAACTCCCAATGGCAAAGTAGATCGTCAAGCCCTTCCCATCCCAGACCAAGCAAGACCAAATCTAGAAGCAGTATTTGTCCCGCCCAGCACTCCCATTGAAGTAGCACTAGCAGAGATTTGGTCACAAGTTCTCAGCATAGAAAAAGTGGGCATTCACGACAACTTTTTAAAGTTAGGCGGAGACTCACTTCGCAGCATTCAAGTATTATCCAGAGCTAATAACCGAGGATTAAATTTTTCTTTACAAGAGTTCATTCAACATCCGACAATTTACGAACTTTCCCAAGTTATTAAAACTAATCAGGAACTACAAATACCTGCCATCAAGCCAGTATCTCGTGACCAATACCGATTGAAATAAAAAACCCTTTCCCCCTCTCTTAGCTTTGCGCCCTACCCTGCGGGAAGCCGCTATCGCGTCTATGCGCTCTTTGTGGTTCGTTTCCTAATTCTTCTATTCCTATCTAAGTATGACAGAAAAACTATTTATTTTTCCTACATCTTTTGCCCAGCAAAGACTGTGGTTTTTGCATCAGCTAGAACCAAATAGTTCAGTATATAACCTGCCTTATGGCTTACGAATCACTGGGAATTTGCAAGTAGAAGCTTTACAACAGGCTTTAGAAAGTATCATCAATCGTCACGAAATTTTGCGTACTAACTTTACCACAGTGGATGGAAATCCAGTGCAAATCATTGTCAAAAGCCAAAGTATAGTTATACCTGTAGTGAATCTGACTCAATGTTCAGAAATAGACCGTACAGCCCAAGTCCAGCAACTAATTACCAAGGAAGCAGAATACTTTTTTGATTTGGCACAGGACTCTTTAGTGCGTGTTACCTTGCTCCAATTAAGCGAAAATGAATATCTCCTGTTGCTAACCCTACATCACATCATCTTTGATGGTTGGTCGATGGGAGTTTTCATCCGCGAATTAATAGCCCTCTACACAGCCTTTTCAACTGGGACTGCTGCACCACTTCCCGAACTGCCCATACAATACGCTGACTATGCTATCTGGCAACGAGAGTGGTTGCAAGGGATGGTACTGCAAACTCATTTAGATTACTGGAAACAACAGTTAGCAGGTTCCTTACCCGTCTTAAAACTGCCCACAGACCGCCCTAGGTTAGCAGTCCAGAACTTTCAAGGTGCAACCGAGTCTTTTTCTTTGTCTGCTGATTTATCCCAGACACTCAAACACATTAGCCAGCAGGTAGGAGTTACCTTGTTTATGACTCTGCTGGCAGCATTTAAAACATTACTCTTCCGCTATACAGGAGAAGGGGACATCATCGTAGGTTCACCTACTGCTAACCGCAACCGCCCGGAAATCGAAGGATTAATCGGGTTTTTTGTTAATACGCTTGTCTTACGTACTTACCTTGGGGATAACCCTAGTTTTCGGCAGTTGCTTTTAAGAGTACAAAAAGTCACTTCCGGGGCATTTGACCATCAAGACTTGCCCTTCGAGAAGCTGGTAGAAGAAATACAGCCAGAACGCAGTCTTAGCCATACGCCACTGTTCCAGGTGATGTTTGTCCTGCAAAACGCCCCGATGCCACCCTTGGAGTTGCCAGAACTGATTTTGAATCCTGTGATAGTGGAGAGCAAGACAGCTAAGGTTGATTTGTCTTTATCGATGACAGATACACCGCAAGGACTAATTGGGAATTTAGAATACAACACTGATTTGTTTGAAGCAGCCACAATTAAGCGAATGGTCGGGCATTTGCAAACTTTGTTGGCAAGTATTGTGGTTAATCCTGACCAGAGTCTCAGCGACTTGCCAATTTTGACAGAAACAGAATTGCAGACTTTATTGGTAAAGTGGAACAGCAAAAAAACAGAAAATTTGCCAGATTTGTGTATTCATGAGTTGTTTGAAGCTCAAGTAGCGCAAACACCGGATGCTGTTGCAGTCATCTTTGGAGAGCAGAAATTAACATATCGACAACTAAACGCCAAGGCAAATCAGTTAGCACGTTACTTACATTCCCTTGGTGTGAAACCAGAAGTGCTGGTGGGTATTTGTGTCGAGCGATCGCTTTCCATGATTATCGGGTTATTGGCCATTCTCAAAGCTGGTGGTGCTTATGTACCCTTAGATCCCACCTATCCCCAAGAGCGATTAACTTGGATGTTATCAGATTCACAAGTATCAGTCCTCTTAACTCAGAGTGATTTGTTGGTAAAACAAGAGTTTGCTGGAATGCACATAGTTTGCTTGGATACTGATTGGCAAGTAATTGCGCTTGAAAGTGAAGAGAATTTCATAAGTAGTGCGACACCAAAAAATCTGGCATATATCATCTATACATCAGGTTCTACAGGCAAACCAAAAGGAGTGATGATTCAACATCAGTCTTTAGTGAATTTCACTCTGGCGGCAATTGTTGAATATGGGTTTACCCAGTCTGACAGTATTCTACAGTTTGCCTCTATTAGCTTTGATACAGCAGTCGAAGAAATTTATCCTTGCCTCATCTGTGGTGGCAAACTGGTGCTACGTAATGAACAGATGTTAATTGATATCCCGAATTTTCTCAAACAATGTCAAGAATGGAAAATTAGAGTATTAGATTTACCTACAGCATATTGGCATCATTTGACTTTTGAATTAACGACGGCAAAACTCAAACTACCTGAATCATTGCGTTTAGTCATTATTGGCGGAGAACAGGCACTACTAGAACAAGTAAAAATGTGGCAAGAATATGTGGGTGATTACCCGCAGTTATACAACGGATATGGGCCTACAGAGTCAACTGTAGTGGCAACAATTTACAAGTTACCAAAAGCTCGATTTTTATCAGAAAGTATATTATCAGGAGTGCCTATTGGTAAGCCTATTAATAATGTTCAAATATACGTCCTAGATAACAACTTACATCCTGTTCCCATTGGCATTCAGGGGGAAATTTATATTGGCGGTGCTGGTTTAGCCAGAGGTTACTTAAATCGTCCAGACTTAACTGAAGAAAAATTTATTCCTAACCCTTTTAAAAATTCAAAATTAGCATCAGAAAGTCTATACAAAACTGGAGATTTAGGGCGTTATCTCGCAGACGGTAACATTGAATTTCTCGGTCGGATTGATCAGCAAGTGAAGATTCGCGGCTTTCGCATCGAGCTTGGCGAAATTGAAGTGATGCTGACTCAACATTCAGAAATTAAGGAAGTTGTAGTCATCGCGCAACAAAATGCTACAGGCGACCAATACTTAGTAGCTTATGTAGTTCCCAAGCAAAATTCGGTTCCCAATAGTCGTGAATTACGTCGCTTTCTCAAGGATAAGTTGCCGGAATATATGCTGCCAAAATTCTTTGTCATGTTAGAGTCACTACCACTTACTCCTAACGGCAAAGTAGACCGTAAAGCATTATCAATAGCTAACGAAAATCCATATAATGATGACACAATTTACGTAGCGCCACGTACATCAACTGAGGATAAATTAACGGCAATTTGGTCTGAGTTACTAGTTCGGAAAAAAGTTGGTATTCACGATAACTTTTTTGAATTGGGTGGTCATTCTTTACTGCTGACTCAGATGATTTTCCGAGTGCGAGAAACCTTTCAAGTAGAGTTACCCTTGCGTAGTCTATTTGAAATGCTGACTGTAGCCAGTCTTGCCGAAAGTATTGAGATGCTGCAAACAACAGGTGGTTCTAATACTATTGTTCGGGAAAATGTTGTGGATCTGCAAGCCGAAGCTGTTCTCGATCGCACAATTTTTCCTGAATCTCTCCCCAGAAATTATACAACCGAACCAGCTAGGATTTTATTAACAGGAGCAACAGGTTTTTTAGGAGCTTTTTTACTTGCTGAACTGCTGCAAAAAACTTCAGCAGATATTTATTGTTTGGTACGTTCTAAGGATGCTGAATCAGGTAAAAACAAGCTCTGCCAAAACTTGGAAATATATTCACTTTGGCAGGAAAATTTTAGTTCTAGAATTATTCCGATTGTGGGAGATTTATCTGAGTCATTTTTTGGACTGGCTCAGGAAGAGTTTTTGCTATTGGCAAATAATATAGATGTGATTTATCACAATGGTGCTTTAGTTAATTTTATTCATCCATACGAGCAGCTAAAGGCAGCTAATGTTCTCGGAACCCAGGAAGTTTTGAGATTAGCAAGTCTCATTAAAATTAAACCAGTGCATTATGTTTCTACCCTTTCTGTGTTTCCCTCACAAAGCGATTCTGAAGTGCAAGTATTTCGAGAACAAGACTATTGGGAACAGGGAGAAATCCTCGAAGGTGGCTATGCTCAGAGTAAATGGGTAGCAGAAAAATTAGTAGCGATCGCACTTTCGAGGGGACTACCTGTGACTATCCACAGACTAGGAAGAATCACAGGAAACAGCAAAACAGGCATCTGGAATACAAGTGATTTTATGTTCAATATGATTAAATGCTGTATCCAGCTTGGTAGTGTGCCGGAAATTACTGGTTTCGTGGATATGACTCCTGTAGACTATGTAAGTCAGGCGATCGTTTATTTATCTCAGCAAAAAGAATCAATTGGTGAAGTTTTTCATTTACTTAATCCCCAACCAATTAAACTGCAAGAACTGATCGATTGGGTATGTTCTTATGGCTATCCACTGCGGTTAGTGACTTATGAACAATGGCGACAAGAATTGATCACGGCTGCAAAACATTCTTCAGATCCAACCTTGTATGCCCTTTTACCTTTGTTTCCAGAAAATAGAGTCAACACAAAAATGGTACAGTTCGATTGCCAAAACACCCTTGATAAACTGGCAGATACTTCTATTGTCTGTCCGGCGATCGATGACGAACTTCTGAAAAACTACTTCTCTTACTTTACTCATCAAGGTTTCCTGAATCACCCACATCTCTAGAATGCGAATATTTACCCTGATTTGGTTTGGGCAACTTGTCTCATTGATTGGCTCTGGGCTGACTCAATTTGCTTTAGGTGTTTGGGTATACCAAAATACGGGGTCAGTCACGCAATTTGCTCTGATTTATTTGTTCACAATATTGCCAAGTATTTTGTTGTCACCCTTGGTTGGTGTGCTGGTAGATCGCTGGAATCGGCGTAATTGTATGATATTGAGTGATGCGGGAGCCGGAGCGAGTACCCTAGCGATCGCGCTGTTGCTGGTAATTGGTAAGCTGGAAATTTGGCACATTTACTTAGCTGTAGCAATCAGTTCCATCTTTAACGCCTTTCAGTGGCCTGCTTATGCGGCTGCAACTACAATGCTTGTCCCCAAGCAACATCTTGGTCGAGCCAGTGGTATGGTGCAACTAGCAGAAGCAACTTCACGGCTACTTGCACCGATGTTAGCAGGTGTGTTGGTTGTAACTATTCAGATTCAAGGCGTAATCTTGATTGACTGCGTTACTTTTCTCGTTTCCCTAGTGACGCTTTTAGTTGTTCGATTTCCTGAACCGAAAACAACCACAGACAATGAAGTCAAGAAAAGTTGGCGCTTGCAGGAGTTCACCTATGGGTGGACATACATCACCGCACGTCCTGGACTTCTGGGATTATTGATTTTTTTTGCTGTGATTAATTTCTTAACGGGAGTTGTCAGCGTACTAGTTACACCACTGGTATTAGCATTTGCCACTGCTAATGTATTGGGTACAGTGCTATCTATTGGTGGAAGCGGGATGCTGGTTGGTGGTTTGGTGATGAGCGTTTGGGGAGGCCCGAAAAACCGCATCCTTGGTGTGTTTGGTTTTAGCCTATCAGGTGCATTGTCCATCATACTTGCAGGGCTGAGACCTGCTGTGCCGGTTTTCTTTGCAGCTGCTTTCATCTACTATTTTGGGGTGTCGATGATTAATGGCTGTGACCAGGCCATCTGGCAGAGAAAAGTTGCACCCACTGTCCAGGGACGTGTGTTTGCCGTGCGAAGTATGCTGGCTTTCGCATCACTACCGCTTGCTTATTTAATTGCAGGGCCTTTAGTAGATGGAGTTTTCGAGCCATTACTTGCCCCTCATGGTTTATTAGCTGGAAGTGTTGGCAAGTTGATTGGTGTCGGTCGAGGATATGGTATTGCTTTTTTGTTTGTTGTCGTCGGAATTTTGAATATGATCGCGATCGCTTTTGGTTATTTGTATCAACCTCTACGACGGCTAAACCAGCAACTACCAGATGCAATTGCTGATATTGTATGAGAAAGTTACAACTTCCTACCGCCGCCGACTGGAGATAAACCCAAGGGGCCACGAGTGACACCCAACTGATTTTGTAATTGCAACTCTCGCCAAAGTTGGGAACCGGAAATTTCGCCTTGGAGTAGCTGACGGTAACGCTGTATAGTTTTTGTCACTTGTTCTGGTGTTTCATTGACAAACTCAATGCGGAAGTGGCGTAAACCCAGTTCTATCAGACGCTGTACGTATTCGGCTCCAGTTTGGGCTGTACCATTAAATACGGTGTTTCGACAACCGGCATCAGCTTGGAGGATATGTTCACTACCAACGCGGTCGCGTAATTTGACTTCATGTTGCTCACAAGGTCTGCCACAGTTGGTATAATCAGTACCTTCAGAAAGAAAGGCACAAAAAACACAATGTTCCATGTGAAACATTGGTATACGCTGGTGAATTGTCACCTCAAACCATTGCGGTGGACAACTGCTCAGTAAGTCTTCTAATTGATGAATATTTAAATCGTAGGATGCAGTTAGTCTTTCTAAACCAAAGTGCTGCTGATAATAATCTGCGGTTAAAGGGTTGGCAACGTTGAGTGAGAAATCGCCAACGCATCTATCTGCACCAAAGAATTGTAACTGATCATAATTCCGCACCAAATAACCATCGGCATTTGCCGCCCGCACTTGTTGTAAAATCCAGTTTTCCCCAGGTTTGGTAATGCGGGGAGGTGCAACCCATATTTGAGGGAGTGGGGAGTGGGGAGTGGGGAGTGGGGAGGGCGTGGGGAGTGGGGAAGTTCTGTGTTGATGTACTAGTTCTACGGCCTGGCGGTAGGTGCGGGGATCTTCAAATTCACAGTAGAGAGTTTCCACACCAGTATTCAAGGCGGCTTGGAGTTGCTTGAGGTTGCGGACTAGAACTATGAGTGCGGGAGATGTGGGAGATGGGGGAGAGATAGCCGGAAGTAAGTTTTGTAAAGATACATCCGGACGTAATTTCCAGGGTTTGGGTTGACTGCGTAACTCTTCTAATTGGGCGACAATTTCTCGACGCATCCGGTTTAACTCACTGACGGGAACCATAACAGCACCCTGGAGATGATTAGTTAAAGTTCCCAGAGAAAAGGGGGTGTTTCCCAGACGACCGAACTGTTCTCGCAAACGGTCTGTGTCTAAAGGTTTAGTGTGTGCCTCCACTAGTGCGATCGCAGATTCTACTTGTACGATATTACCAAGTTCATCGCGGGCGATCGCCATCAATAATTGCCCAACTTCGCCATAAATTTCCAACGATATCGGCCGCTGAAATTGTGGGTTTTCACCAGCAAAACTTTGACGCAGTTGTTTATCCAATTCTGGGTCGCTGGTTTTCCACACCTTATCACCGATATGTACCCGCCGGAAGTTAAGGCTATCTTTGCCAAAAGTGAGTATAACTTCCTGACCTTTGGGTGTCACCGTGTAAACCCGACCGCCTTCTTCCTTCGCCTCTGGATGACCGCAGTCAAATACAATTCCATCTCCTGGTTTGACTGGTGCTTCTAACTTAATCGTTACTTGTTCGTTACGAATGCGAGTAACTTCACCCAAATAAACCCCGCGCTTTTTCCCAAACCGCGCATGAACTAATTCCTGATTATTGATTCCCTTAAACCAGCCAGTATATAGTCCACGGGAAAACGCCATTTCTAAGTTGTATTGTTCTTGTGTTTGACCTTTTTCTGAAGTAGTTTTAATTCCCCCTTCCCTAGTATGGAAGGGGGTTAGGGGGTTAGGTCTTTCCAACTCCGCCATCACCTTATCTAAAGCTTCTCGATAAACGCGGGTGACATTTGCAACATATTCCGGGGCTTTCAACCGCCCTTCAATCTTGAGACTAGTTACCCCAGCCTTCACCAAATCTGGTAATACATCTAACCCTGCCAAATCTTGGGGACTGAGTAAATATTTGCGTTCTTGTAAATCAACAATTTCGCCATCAACGATTAAATTGTATGGCATCCGACAAGCTTGGGCGCATTCACCCCGATTTGCCGAACGTCCACCCAAAGCTTCACTCGTCAAACACTGACCAGAATAGGCGACACACAAAGCGCCGTGAACAAAAACTTCTAATGGTAAAGTTGTGGCTTGTTGAATTTTCTGAATTTCTTTAATCGAACATTCCCGCGCCAAGACTACCAACTGACAGCCAAGAGATTTAGCAAATTCCACACCAGCAGCACTGGTAATAGTCATCTGAGTGGAAGCATGGATAGGAAAATCTGGTGAGAGGTGACGAATTAGACGGCAAATACCAACATCCTGGACAATTACTGCATTTACACCAGCCGCAATAATTGTACGGAGATATTGTTGTGCCTCGGCTAATTCTTGCGGAAAGATGAGAGTATTTAAAGTAACATAGCCTTTTACACCCCGCAGGTGCAGAAACTTCATTAATTGCGGTAAATCAGCTTCAGTAAAATTTTGCGCCCGCATTCTGGCGTTAAACCTATCTAAACCAAAATAAATCGCATCAGCCCCATTTTCAACAGCAGCTTTAGCACATTCCCAGTTACCTGCTGGCGCAAGTAGTTCAGGACGTTGAATAGAAGTTTGTGGGTTTTGTGTGCGATCGCTTTTCATCAGGCTGAGATAGATTTAAATATCACCATAGCGATTCTATCAATAAAAACTTGCAGCGATAGATCCCCAGATTTTGCTGTATTTGGAGGGTTAGCTAGTTTTTATCTTGCGGCACCATCTCGCAGTAGCGATGATAAAGTCAAATATATGTGGAAGTGGGAATTATGACTCAAACCCTACCCAAGTTAGCAACTTTTGAACAATTTATTGATTGGTATCCCTCAAACGGGGTGCAATATGAACTACATCAAGGAGTTATTGTTGAAATGCCGCCCCCAACTGGTGAACACGAAAATGTTGTTGGATTTTTGGCAGCACAGATTACTTTTCAGTTTTTACAAATGGGACTTCCGTTTCGCATTCCCAAAACTGCCTTGATCAAAATTGAGGGCAATAACTCAACCTATTCTCCCGACATTTTAGTATTAAATCACGACAATCTTGTTAATGAACCACTGTGGAGCAAGCAATCGACTGTGATTCAAGCTGCATCTGTACCAATTGTTATCGAAGTCGTTAGCACCAATTGGCGAGATGACTACTACGACAAGTTCAGGGACTATGAGGAATTGGGAATTCCTGAGTATTGGATTGTGGACTATGCTGCACTCGGTGGCAAAAGATTTACTGGTAATCCTAAACAACAAACTATCACCATTTGTAATTTAGTTGATGGAGATTATCAAATGACTGTGTTTAGGGGAGATGATGTGATTATCTCGCCTTTATTCCCCCAACTCAAATTGACAGCACAACAAATTTTTGATTCGGCTTTGTAAGCTGGCGCATCATGCAGACTAATTATATTGTCACGCAAATTGCTCAGTTTTTAGTTACAGTCGCATCCTTGTGACTAGTAGAAGGACGACGAGTCGCGTATTTTTTCATTAATTCTTTGACTTGAGTGGCTACTAATGGATGCGTATCTTGTTGTAATTTTGGCAGGAGTTCTAAAAGCACGCGATGGGAAACTACATTTAAATATGCGATCGCAGCTTCGCGCACAAAGCCTGTAGGATGACGTAAAGCTAGTAAAATTTCGTGACTAGTTAAACGGATGCGGCTAACTTGCGCCAGATGCAAACAGCAGGCAAAACACCAATCAGATAGGAAATTATCTAAACTTAGCATTCTCCGCAATCTTTCACTGACTGGCATTGGTTCATATTTTACCAATTCGGCTTCTACGAGATAATGCAGTTTTTCTTGGTGCGATCGCTTATCTAAAATATTCAACAACAAAGATTTGACGGGCAGTGTCACTGTATGCTCTAAAATTTCTAAACCCCTTGCAATATTCACCCCAGAATTAGACCTTAAATTAAAGGCGGCGGCTTGCATTTTTTCTGCTGAATAAAGCAATTTTAACAGCAACAGTAACCGTTCTCGTCCATCAATTTCTAGTTCTAACAACGCTTTTTGTAATAAATCACAAACAATGGCGGCTCTTTGGGATGTGTCATAATTATCGAGAGTTTGTGGTTTTTGTAAGTCCAAATACGCAGCGTAAATTTCTCCTAAAAACTTCAACTCTTGGTCAATTAAAGTTTCGACTCGCGTTTGATAAAAACGGTCTACTCGGCTGTTAGTTTCTGGTTGTTTTTGGACTTTGAGTAAACTACGCAAAATTTGATATCTCGTCGCACCCCAAGATTTTTCTAAATGTAACCAGAGAACTTCTGTTGCTTGTAGGGTGGGAATTTGGGCAATGGTTCGCCACGCATACATCCGTACTATTTCTGGCTTATAAGTATCCGTCGCCAACTGCAACAGCATATCCAAAGCATCATTTTCCAGTTTGGCTAAGGCACGCATCGCCGTGGTGCGAGTTGATTTATAGTAGAGTGCGGCAATTAAAGCAGAATAGTAATCTTCTAAGCGAGTGGCTGCAATCATTTCCAACACAGCACAGCGCACCCGCAAAGATTCATCCTGCAATAAATTCGGGATATGAATCCGCAAGGCTTGGAGGTATATTGTTTCTCTAAGGGCTTTGACTCCATTAATGCGTTCTCTTTCTTGTTTATGGGTCAACATTCTTTGCAGTGTTTTGGTGGCTGCTACCTTTTGAATTGGCGTTCCCTGACGCAAGATTAAAGCGGCTGCGGTGGCGCGAATTAAAGAATGGTGTCGCGCCTGTAAATATTCTTCTAATTGACTCAAGTTAGGATTGTCTTCCGCCAGCCACACATAACGCAACGCCAAAGCCAGCACTTCTGGATCAATTTTTTCTGGGGGTTGTTCAATTACCAACCGCACATCCCCAGCATAAGCAGGATTCGCCCCACCAATAAACATGACTTCCAAACTTTGGCGCTGCAATTCTGGCGGTAACTTTAACAGCAGTGGGGCTAAAACTTCGGCGGCTCCATGTGGATCAATTTGTGCTAAAAGTTCAATACAAGAATGTTTATCTGTGGTACTGCCTTTTTCGCCTAAAGCTTTGACTACCCCTTGTTTAAAGACACGTAAACCAACATTAGAAGCACTGAGTTCGCCTCGTTCTGCACTTAAAACTAACAAATCAACATAACGCGATCGCAGTACCCAAACTACCCTTAAACAAGTAGCAGCCGCCAATACTGTTTCGCCGACAAACACCCATTCTTGTAATCCAGGGGGAACAAATCGATTACATACAAACAAAGTCGCCAAAATCAGTAATCCCGCCCCACCTGTCGCAATTGCTTCGGCTGTTCCACCTGATAAGGCTTGTGCGTGGCTGCGTAGGCGTTCGGGGATGGGTTGGTATAATACTGGCCCACTACTGACAACAAAGGTGTAGCGCAGCAGTTCATCGCAGAATTTTAACCCCACCAATCCCCAAAAAATGCCATAGGAATGCAAAGCCGGGAATAAATTTAATAAAGCGATCGCACTAGGAACAACGAAACCAACACTAATTGGTAACAGTGCGGCGGTGAAAAATACACCAATTCTTTCAATCAGGCGGCTGGAAACAAACCATTGAGTAGCTAACTCACACAAACCGACGATTCCGCCAAATAGACCTAAAAAACTCGCCAAGTCGCGATCGCCTAAATTAGATTTCAGTTCGCGGAGATATTGAAAGTCAACCAACAATCCTATAACTTGCAACAGCCCCACAAAGGCAAATAACTGCCATGTGTAGCGGCGTAGAGGCGCTTGAATCCGCCGATATCGAGAAGCCTGTTCATGGGGAACTTGACGTTGGGGCGCATCAGGAAAGGCGGCGCGATATTGATTACTTAAATAAGCTAAGATAGCTGACCCTAAAACAATCAATGCACAAGCAATCAGGATCACCTTCTCTAGTTTGATGAATTGCAAAATCCACGGCAAACTAAAGCCACTCATCACATCCGCTACTAATAAGCCACTGCTAACTAGCGGGTAAGTACGTTTAATTTCGCGGATGTTGAAAATTTGGTTAGCAACAATAGAGGTGTTGAGGTCGTTGACTACATAAAGTGCATCGACCCACAGTCGCAGGATGAACACCAAAACTACTGCTAGGTATGAAAGATGTAATCCTTCACGCAATAATACCAAGAGCGTTAGTGGCACAACCATACAAGGTGCGATCGCCACTACCACCCAGCGCAAGGGAAAAATCTTTTGTAACCAAGAATAAACAAAAACTAACCCTGCACCCATCGCCGCACTAGCAATGTACATCCAAGGTAACGGCCCCGCACCATATTGATCTAAAAACAGTGCAACCGTACTATCCTCAGCCCATCGCAACCCAATAGATACAGTTGTGTAAAAGGCAAACATGATCAAAGTCCGTTCGCCTTCCTCCGGCCGCAGATTTACCCACTGTAGCAGTCGTGAAACAACACCTTTATTGACAACCAACGAGTAGTTTTTCAGTTCCATGCAGTTTAGTTTTCTGATATCACCCTGCAACAATTCAATTAAAAATTGCACTCAGCTCTCAGCACTTAAAAAGCAAGAGTCCTGAGCAACTGAGTATTATGTTTCCCACTCAGCTCTCAGGACTATCAATTTTTGATAAACTTATTTGACCTTTAGGTCTTTATGCTGTTTTCAGCAGTTAATTGTCCGTTGTGTTTCGCAAAGTCAAAGGTTACTTTTTCGGCGAAATCAGCATCATCATATTTCTCCCCTCTTTTTTCGGTGCTTGTTGCACTTCACCAAAGGGTTCTAGGTCTGTCGCCATACGTTTGAGTAAATCTTCTGCTAAGTCACTGTGTTGAATTTCCCGACCCCGAAACATGACAGTCGCTTTAACTTTATCACCGTCCTTCAAGAAACGCTCTGCTTGTTTCACACGCACGTTGTAGTCGTGTTCCTCAATTTTGTAGCGCATCTTGACTTCCTTGACATCGGCCGTGTGCTGCTTCTTCCGGGCTTCCCGCGCCTTCTTCTCTTGTTCAAACTTGTATTTCCCGTAGTCCATAATTCGGCAAACTGGCGGGTCGGCCTTATCACTGAGCAGCACTAAATCTAGCTCTTTTTCTTCAGCTAATTGCAGTGCTTCCTGAGGAGTGATAATTCCTAATTGGGAGCCATCAGTATCGATGACTCTAATTTTAGGGAAGCGGATTCTTTCGTTGATTTGGGGCAGATCGCGAGTTCTTTTTTTCTCAATCACAGGCATTATGATTTTTGGAAGCTCTCTTTTTAGAATGTGGTTTGGTTTTGCTTGGTATGCCTCAGAAGCACAATACTTAAAATAACTGAGGACTTAACAACGGGTCTTGGGTAGTAACTAACCTATAGCCTAGTTACTAATGGCTGTATTTGTCATTCTACTCATAATGAAGAGAATTTCTCTGCAATAGTTAACTTAAATTACACAATCAAGCGAAGTGTTATCCATTTTAACAATTATTTTTTCGATTATTGACAAATTGGTATAAATATACATTTGCTAGAGTGAGGGAGTAGGGGCTAGGGGCTAGAGGCTAGAGCATGGCTTAATAAATACAGTTGTCCCATCAATCCTTATACCCTCACACCCTCACACCCCTCCACTCCCCACTCCCCACTCCCCACTCCCCACTCCCCACTCCCTACTCCCTACTCCCTATTCCCCACTCCCTAACATCAATGGAGGTAAACTTGACAACAGCGATACACTGGCAGCAACGAGTTGGTAATCAACGAGATTGGGTTTGGCGAGGTTGGCAAACACGTTATACCTACATCCGTCCTCGTGACACTAACCTTAATTCAACGCCTTTGATTTTGCTACATGGATTTGGAGCTTCCATTGGTCATTGGCGACATAACTTAGAAATTTTAGGTGAATCTCATACAGTTTATGCTTTAGATATGCTAGGTTTTGGCGCTTCCGAAAAAGCCCCAGCCAATTACAGCATCGAACTCTGGGTTGAGCAGGTGTATGAGTTTTGGCAAGCATTTATCAGACAACCTGCTGTATTGATAGGTAATTCTAATGGTTCATTAATTTCTTTGGCGGCGGCGGCGGCGCATCCTGATATGGTCAAGGGAATCGTGATGATGAGTTTACCTGATCCATCATTAGAACAAGAAGCCATACCCCCGATTTTGCGGCCAGTTGTCAAAACCATCAAAAATCTTGTGGCTTCCCCATTGATATTGCAACCAGTTTTTAAGTTTGTGCGTCAACCCAGCGTCTTGCGGCGCTGGGCGAGTTTGGCTTATGCAAATCCCGAAGCCATTACCGATGAACTAATCGAAATTTTGGCAGGGCCTCCCCAAGATAGAGGTTCGGCGCGGGCTTTTAGTGCCTTATTTAAAGCGGCGATCGGTGTGAATTTTAGTCCGAGTGTCAAAGCTGTATTGCCAACATTAACAATTCCAATGCTGTTAATTTGGGGACAAAAAGACCGATTTGTACCGCCTATATTGGCTAGTCAATTTGCTCAATACAACGAAAAACTAGAACTACTCAATTTAGAAAATGTCGGGCATTGTCCCCATGATGAGTGTCCCGAACAAGTCAACCAAGTCATTTTAGATTGGATGACTCGCTGTTTTGGCGATCGCCAGCCATAAAATCCAGGCAGCATATTTAGCCAATTTGTACTTGTGTCGTGTCCACGTTTGTGGCTCCATTCACCGCACGAGCTACAGAAACCATTTTATTCAGAATCTCTTGGCTCGGAACTTTGCCTTTGAGAACCACAGTACCACCAGTCTGAGCCACCCAAAGGGTATTGATATCATCAAGCTGCTTGTCTTGATCAAATGCTAAGGCGACACGCTTGGCTAAACCACTTTGGTCATATTCCCCATTCAAACCAATCCGTTCTGGAGGGATAGATTGAGTGGCTGTTGGTGCAGCATTAGCCGCCTGTGGTACTGGCTGCGGCGCTGGATTCACTTGGGCATTTTGTGGTTTTTCTAAGCCAAATAATCTTTGTAACCAACCCATAAATACTAATCTCCGATGAACATTCCATAACATTATGAAGATAAAGGGTTTTGTTCATCATCTTCATCTGTCAAGAAAAAGATTTGTCTTGCTCAGGCTTGCCACTTTGGGTATGATTTGCCGAAAACTTCTGTGTAGAACGTGTAGTGAGTGCAGGTATAAGTTTAAAATAGAAAATCACACTTATCAAAACATTTAATTTAACAGTACGTGTAGGGTAGCCATTAGCTAGTGTTTGCGTTAGTCATAATGCTACCTGAGCCTGTGTTGGCAAAGATGAAACATACCCTTTCTGTTCTGGTAGAAGACGAAGCGGGTGTTCTTTCCCGCATTTCTAGTTTGTTTGCCCGCCGTGGCTATAACATAGAAAGCCTTGCTGTTGGCCAAGCTGAACAGGGAGGAGTCTCCCGCATTACAATGGTTGTCGCTGGTGACGATCGCATAATCGAGCAGATCACCAAGCAACTATATAAGCTGGTCAACGTCCTCAAAGTTCAGGATATTACGGAAACTCCTTGTGTAGAGCGAGAGTTGATGCTTTTGAAGGTGAATGCTAGTAGCAGCAACCGTTCTGAAGTCATTGAACTGGCTCAGATTTTCCGAGCGCGAGTTGTAGATGTCGCCGAAGATTCCCTCACTTTAGAAGTGGTGGGAGACCCTGGAAAAATGGTAGCAATTGTCCAAGTGCTACAAAAATTTGGTCTCAAGGAAATAGCCCGAACTGGTAAAATCTCCCTGACTCGTGAATCTGGTGTGAATACTGAATTACTCAAGTCTTTGGAAGCCAAGGTCTAATTTTCTGCGATCGCATTGCTGTGTACTTGGTAGCTTAAATAATCAAACTACCCCAAAAATTATCGCAGCTATTACCCCGGCAACTTGGCGGGGTTTTTTCATGGTCTAGGTTAAAAGAGGTATGGGTGCAGGAGGGAAAGAATTAAAAGCCAATGAATTTGTATCAAGATTTTCGTGAAATGGTATTACTTATGAATCTTTTTTAATAGTTGCTCACTGATTTTTTTCGTAAATAGCCTTGTGTTTAAGATAACTTTTTTATAAAAAAAATACTTAAGTCAGTATACTTAAATCAATAACAGCTAGTATTAATACTTAAATCAGTCTTAACATAAACACATAAAGTTCACACAATCAATACAAATTCACGGTAGTCATTGATGAAATTTTCACTAAACTCCGTTTGTAAAGACTGTGATGACGAATGAATCTAAAGCAGTTAAACTGTTTCCCAAGAGATTAGAGATTAGGTAAAGAGCTGAAGTTGTAAGATATCAGCTTTTCAAATAGGGTTAGAGTTCAGTAATCTACATAGAAAACCGTAGCAGTTCCCCTACGGTTTTTTTATTATGTGAAATACTGCGTAAAAAGACTTAATTTGGCTTGATTTCAGATGTATCAAAAAGTCAATTTTACTGCTAAAAATAGCGCGGTTTTGCATATAAATAGATTTATATAAGCAAATTTTCCAGTGATTTTACCGCACCAAAAATCAAGTAAATGTGAATAAAAAAGAATATATAGTTCAACAAATTTACAGCCTATGTTTTTAAAGAGCTTTGGTGGCGTTGTAGTAGCAATGACATTGTTAGTAGGTAATACAGCTATTGCTCAAACTACTGATACCCAGTTAGCGTTTCATATACAAGTAGGCTCTGATAATGATGGTAATCCAATTATTTTAGATGCAGGATCAGTGCAAGGAAGTGAATACACGATTTTACAAAAACAAGGTAATGGTGTAACAAAAACTACTTTTCGTGCGTCTTGTGCTGAGGGACGCTTGTTTTCTGAAACTGCGGCTAACTATAGTGCAGACGGTCAGTTAGTTAGTGAAAAACCCACTAAGCAAGAAATTACACCCCAACCTGGAACTCCCGAAGCTAATTCGATGGAGATTGTTTGTCAAAGCGCCAGTAAAGAAGGTAATCAGTAAGCATCCATAATATGAAACTTTTCCGAGATTTCATCAGTCTGAGGTTTCAAATTCTGTAATAAAAATATCAATGTCATCTTCTAATCAGGGTATTCCTGGATTACCTGATCTGACTCATCCAATAGAACTACTCCAGTTTGGCGACCAACTGCTCAAAGCATCAATTTTATTAGTTTTTTTAGTGATAGCTTTGGGTATTGCGATCGCACTTATGAGTTTCGCCTTGCGTCGCCATCAGCAAGAAAATGTAATTTTTCTTGATCAGTGGGTGGTGCATTACTCCCAAATTTTACGGGGATTACAGCACCTCACCTTGGTATTAGTTCTATTGGTAGTCGGATTTTTTCTTTGTTCAACTTTAGGTAATCGCTATCATCACTGGGAACAAGCCAAGGTTGTGCAAGTTGCTCAAACAGTGGATGGGGATAAATTAGAACAAGTTGCACCCCAAATCCGCTATGTAATTCAAGAGCCATTCACCTATAACAACCAAGTCAACGGCAAAATCGTCAAGGTCAATGATACAAGGGAAGTTACCCGGTTTCTGGCCTTGGCAGGCTCGCAGATTCAAGTCAAACTTGAGCAGAACACAGATGTGCAAGGTCGTAGCGCCGTTTATCGCATAGATTACAGTGCAGATTATAAAGTCGTCAATCGACTCAAAGATAATCAAAGTTTTTTCTTTGAAGCACCACCACCCGACGGCTATTCACTGCTGGCTAACTACAAAGTCGAACGTTCTGGGACTCGACTGGAACCGCCTAACCCTGGAGACTACGCCTTTCCCTTTCGTTTGTCACCAGGAGAAACTGCTAACTTTCGTGTTAGCTATCAAGCTCAAAGTGGGCCGCGCTGGGTTTACAATGCTACGGGACAAATGCTGACTAATTTCCGCCTGACAGCAACGGCGAATTTTGCACCTGTGGAATTTGCCAGTGGGATTGTACCTAATGAAATTAAAGCTGATGGTCGTAGCACTCAGTATAGTTGGATATTCAATGACAATGTTTCGGTAAAAAATCCCTTTGGCGTTTTTACCAACACTGCACCTATCCGTAATACGGGGATTATACCCAGGTTGTTATTATTAGCACCAGCAATATTTCTCTGGTGGATCTTGCTGTTATATTTATCAGTACCCATGAGCTTGAAAAATGTGGCGATCGCATCTGGGATGTTCTTTGCCTGCATTTTAACCTTGACTTACCTAGCTCGCTTCATGAATCCTGAACTAGCCTGGACAATGATTTCCCTGATTTTCCTCACGTTAAGTTGGGGATTAGGCTCAAACCGGATCGCTGCTATTGCAGTTATTATCTGTTCGATTGCTGGGGCGGTGTTACCTGTGTTTGGATTGTTAGTTCCATTTAGTGGTTTAACTTTAAGTGGAGCAGCTTTGTTGTCAGCAGTGTGGTTAGCAGTTCGTCACTGGTATAACTGGTACAGTTTTCCTCTAGAAGACAGAGTGAAGTAAGAGGAAATGGGACTTAGTGAACGAAACAGACAAGGGAGACAAGGGAGACAAAGGGGATGGAAGTTTGTGTGTAGGTGGGTGAATAAAAAATATTAAACCCTTACACCCTCCTACGCCGTTCGGCTGATGCTCATAGCGAAGCCCTTACACCCATTCTTAACACGACTATCTTGGTGTGTCAGTCCTGGTTTTTCCAAAATTTCCCAGCAAAACACTTGACACTCACCCACCTCGGACTGCTATATTAACAGAGGTGAAGCGATGGGGCGTCGCCAAGTGGTAAGGCAGCGGGTTTTGGTCCCGCCATCCCTAGGTTCGAATCCTAGCGCCCCAGTAATTGAAAGGGTAGATTTTTCTACCTTTTTTTATGTTTAAGATTACTGACTAATATTATTTAGGCGACAGCTTGTGGCTGGTGTGATTTTTTCCAGAAACTTTAGCTTTCATACTTTTACCATCAACTGCCCACTAGTCTCCTGTATTTTTAGATATTTTTAACTTGATTCAAATCAGTTCTTAAATATCTGCTGTCATCCTGAGTTTGATTGATCATTCAGGGTGAGAATAGATGATTTGGAAAAAAGTTTTGCTGATGGCGATGGGGATGATAGTAGCAATTGCCCTTGGGACTTTAACAGAGTTGAAAGGAATTGCCCAAACTCCCACTGATTTAGATTTAGCGGCTTATCATGCGCCAATTCACTATCAAGATACGGACAGTACCAAATATAGCGGTGACTATATTACGCGGTTTAACTATGACGGAGATTGGCTCGGAACAAATAATTGGGATAATCTGGCGGCTTATCCCTTAAATGCTTATGCTTACTATTCTGTGGCTGAGACTTGTACTCACAGATTTATCACCTATTCTTTTTTCCATCCCCAAGATTGGACTGATACTCCTTTTGATCAAGAACATGAAAATGATTTAGAAGGTTTACTGGCGATCGTGCGTAAGGATGGTTCTACTTATGGCAAACTCGAAGGTGTTGTCACTGTCTTTCATACCGACTTTTATTCCTTTACGCCCAGTGGTAGTCCTTTAACAAATGGTTCCGAAAGTATTGATGGAAGCCTGACGCTAAGTAGTTATAACGGTTCTCTGCATCCGTTGACGACTCAGGAAGCCAAAGGACATGGCTTGAAAGCTTGGCCTTACGCCGGAAATTTTGATGGAAACAGCAGTGCAGATGGCATTATCTACTATCCTTCTAAAACTACTGCGGAAGTACCCGCATCGGGTAACGATCGCAGTGTACTTTATTCCTTAATTGATGTCTTTGCCTCTGGTGGTTTGTGGCAAAATCAGTTAAATCAAGCCTCTAATTCTACAGGGATAACTTATGCCAACTGGGGAACATTCAGAGGAGATTCTAGCGGTGGTTGTGGTGCTGGTTTACCAACTTGTAGCAATAATTCTGCCAATACACCTTGGGGTTGGGATGATTCCAATGATGGCGCAGTTTATAGAGGTGAAATGGCTTTAGATCCGGCTCACCTAACGGATGTATATTTTAATGGTTTGGGTAACTTTGATACTACTTATATTCGTAATCGCTATATTCAAGATTTACGCGATCGCGGGTACAATTCCAGTAATCTTCCTCTAGGCTGGCCTAGCCAAATCAATCTCAATACCTTGATTGGTAAGCTCAAAACTCAATGTTGATTTGACAGTATGAAACCCAACATGATTAAAAATTTGTTGGGTTCCTACATCTGTATTAGGACTTACGCATCAAAACGAAAAATCAAGGGTTTTGGTGAGGGTGTAGGGGTTCAGGGGTATAGGGGAGCCACTGGCGTGGGCGGGTTTCCCGACTTGAGCCAAGTGGCGTGTGTACTTATTCAAAATTCTTACACCCCAAACCCTTACACCCAATCTCCACGAATAATCTTTGTGCATAAGTCCTGTGTATTTCTCAATTACAAATTAATTACCAATGACAAATGAAGACCATAACTATTTAGCCTAATTTGTACCAAAATACTTACAGAGGAATTTCAATTAACATCTCACAACCCTTTCCTGGTGGAGAAACACACTTGATGTTACCACCATGTTTATCTACAACAATTTGGTAGCTGATGGATAAACCTAAACCTGTACCTTGGCCTGGTTGCTTGGTGGTAAAGAATGGTTCAAAAATGCGCGATCGCAAATTATGGGGAATACCACAACCATTGTCCGCAATTTTGATTTGAATAGTATTTTCTTCTATAACTTTTGTCCGAATCCAAATTTTTGGCTTGTCTATAAGTTTGCCGTTTGTCACCGCATCTTCGAGCGCATCAATCGCATTATTGAGAATATTCATAAAGACTTGATTCATCTGCGCTGCATAGCAAACTACACGGGGTAATTCACTATATTCTTTAATAATTTCAATTCCTGAAGAATTTTCATTTGCTTGCAGGCGATGTTGCAGAATCAACAAAGTGCTTTCAATTCCTTCATGCAAATCTACAGGTTTTTTTTCTGCTTCATCCAATCTGGCAAAGGTGCGTAAAGATAAAACCAATTGCGAAATTCTATCTGCTCCCATTGTCATGGAGTTGAGCATTTTTGGCAAATCATTAGTAATAAAATCTACATCTATTTTTTCACCAAATTCTCTAATTTCGGCTTTGGCTCTGGGATAATGTTTCTGATACATCCCCAGCAAGGTGAGTAAGTCTTCAGTATAGTCGTGTAAATAACTAATATTGCCAAAAATAAAACTAATTGGGTTATTAATTTCGTGGGCTATACCTGCAACTAGTTGCCCTAACCCAGCCATTTTTTCACTTTGAATTAACTGGCTTTGAGTTTGCTGTAATTCTTGGAGAGTTTGCCGGAGTTCTTCTTTTTGCCTTTGAGTTTGTTCTAATAATTCTGCTTGCTGGAGTCCGACACCTAATTGATTACCAATTTGTACTAATAAATCGATTTCATCTTCTTTCCAATTGCGGGCGGCTGTGTTGTGATAAGCCGCTAGTAATCCCCAAAGTTTATCACCTTGGAAAATCGGCACAATCATATAAGAACGCGCTTCCATTAACTGACTCAAAGATATATATTTGTGAGCCTCTTGATTGTTATAAATATCTCTGACTACCAGAGTGTGTCCTTTAGCAAAATCTCCGCCTTGGGTTGTTTGTAAGTAATCATTGGCAATCACACTTAAAAGTTTACGGACTGAAGCCCAGCCTGGGGCGGCTGACTCAGCCACAAATTCACCACTCCAATCAGGACGAAAACGATAAATTGTCACCTGATCTACTTCTAACAATCGCTGCACTTCTTTGGTACTGGTGACAAAAATGGTGTTCAAGTCCAGAGATTGCCGAATTTTTTCGACTGTAGTGGCTAAGGCTTTTTCTCTTTGGGCGGCTTTGCGTTCGCGTTCAGCTGCTTTTGCTAGTTGTTCAGCTTGCAACTGCACTTGTTTTAAAGCTTCTGCTTGCTGTAATGCAACGCCTAACTGTATACCAACCTGCGCGAGTAAGTTGATTTCTTCATCTTGCCAATAACGAGGGTGGGAGTTTTGATAAGCTACCAACAATCCCCATAACTTTTCGCCTTGGGATATTGGCACAAACACTTCATGACGAGGATATTTACCAGCTTGGGTTTCTTTTAATAAGACACGTTCTGTCACTGGCTGGGGTTTAACAACTGGTGTCCAACCATCCACAATTGAATCAGCGACAAATTCACCACTCCAGTCAGGGTAAAAGCGATAAATTGCGACTCTTTCCACATCCAAAAGTCTTCTCACTTCTTGGGTAGTGGTTTTAAAAATTGCGTCAATATCTAGGGATTGGCGAATTTTTTCGACGGTATTTGCCAGCGCCCTTTGACGTTCAGCCGCTTTACTCAGTTCTGCTGCTTGCAGCTGCATTTGTTGTAAAAATTCGGCTTGTTGTAAGGCGACACCTAGTTGAGTACTAACTTGGGTGAGTAAGTAGACTTCATCTTCTTGCCAATCGCGGCGATCGGAGTTTTGATAAACTGCCAATAAACCCCACAGTTTTTGACCGTGGTAAATGGCAATAATCACATAAGCTCTGGCTTGATAGCTTTCTAAAACTTTGATGTAACAGTCGGTGAAGCCATAATCATAAATATCACAACAAATACGATAAACTTCACTTCTAGCAAACATCCCCCCTTCTGTATCTTGTAAATACGTATCCATGACGGGGGTTTCAGCTAAATCTTTGACGCTACACTCGCTGACATTTTCTTTTAATTTTGGTTGATTTGACTGTTCATCAATCAGGGAAATCCAACCTTCGGCTACTGATTCAAAGACAAATTCACCACTCCAATCATGATTAAAGCGATAAATAGCGACGCGATCGGCATTTAGTAACTGTCTGATTTCGACTGTGCTGGTGTGGAAAATGCTGTCTAAATCTAGAGATTGACGAATTTTTTCGACGGTGATGGCAATGGTTTTTTGCCATTCTGCTGCTTTTGCCCTGGCTTGTGCTTGTGCTAGTTGTGTTGATTGTATTTTTACTTGTTCAAGATAATTGGCTTGTTGTAAAGCAACGCCTAAATGTGCGGCGATAAGTTGCACAAACTCAATTTCTGATTCTTCCCATTGGCGAGGGTTACTACATTGATGAATACATAACAATCCCCATAAATCTTTGCCTTTCATTAAAGAGGCTACAATGTTAGCCCGGACTTGGAATCGCTCTAAAATCTGGACATGGCAATCGCTCACACTCGCTTGATAGATATCTGCCATTGCATGAATTCGCCCTTCTTGATACAGTCCAGCAAATTCCGCAGCAAAGCAATGATCGCGTAGTTTAGCCGATAGTGCTGAAACCCATTCGGAACCGACATCTTCATAGATGAATTCTCCCTCCCATCCCAACTCAGGATAAAAACGAAACACACCCACACGATCAGTTTTGAGTAATTGTCTGACTTCTGTAACTGTAATTTTAAATATGGTATCTATGTCTAAAGTTTCTCGAATCCTGGCGATGACTCCAGATAAGGCTTTTTGCTTCTCACTCTGAACTGAGGAGAATGGGTTTTCTGATGAATATTCTGTTTGTTTGGAATCTGATTTTATGGTGTAAGAGTTTTCCATTCCTGGTAGGACTTTAAATATTGAAAGTCTTCTATTGTAGAGTTCCCTAATTTCTTAAAAAGATAACAGTCAAAGACTCAAGTTATTGCTAACTTCATTGATGATGATTTACGTGAATTAAAAGTTACTCAGTAAGAATCAAGTTGCTCATTTTAGCTTTGATTATCCAGTCTGAATATTGCTCAGAATTTTTTCGTGCGTTACAAGTTACTACAACACAGCCGAAAATTTAAGGTTTACTTAATAAATCATCTCTAAGTTGAATTTAATGATAGGACTCTGACTTGATTAATCAAAAAATCTGTATTACCAAAAAGTCATCTTTACAAGTCCTTCATCCTAAACTATACGAATAATTTAAACAATCAAAACAGATTTTAAGAGATTTTATGTCAACTTAACAAATTGATTAATAAGTTATGCAGTTAACCAGTAAAAGAGTAGGTTCACTATAAAAATTAAGATTTGTATTAGTTGATTTTGGTGCTAGTAAAGCAGTTTTGATTACTATCGAAATGGTTCAGGAATTTTGTTGGCGATCGCTATTTACATTGAAATACCTGCAAACAAGACAGGAATGCGATCGCTAATATCGCATTCCTGTAAGAAAATAATTCAACTGCGATCGCATTATCGCTTTTTGGGCGATGCGCGGCGTTGTTCGCGTTTTTCGACTTCCCGAAGACGGCGATCGCGCCAGTCTGCCAAGGTTAAGTAGCCAACGCCACCAGTAACTGCGATTAACAGTACTAACGCCAGTAATGCCAGAATACTCAGAAATGGACTTTCCACGATTCCCCTATAGTCCGTTGCGTCCCCAAACTACCATTGCGATCGACCAAGTGAACACAACTAACAGTGATACCCATCCCAATGTCAAAATTCCCATAGTCTTAAATTTGGCAAATCATTACAAAAGGTCTCTAATATTTATCATACCTGGAACTGGATACGAGGAAGTCTGAAGTGTGAAGTCTGAATCAGATTCTCCCTACTCCCCATTCCCCACTCCCCATTGAGACAATGAACAGAATTTCCGATCCACTACTGATGACTGAACGCTTAGAGTCTCTCAAAGCAGGGATAATTGGCGGTTTAACGTTGGGTGTTATCTGCTTGATGACAAGTTTACTCAACACTCTGGTGTTGGCAAGATATTTTGAGATATTGATTAGTTTACAAGTGAAGTGGGATTGGCAGTTGTTGATCAGTTGGACGATCGCCACGTTCTCTGGTTTACTGTTTGGTGTTACTTACCGTTATATCATTCGCCAAGACCAAAATCTGCAACTCAAAGCTGGTGGGGTGATGGCTTTTGGTTTAGTGCGGGGGTTAGCACAGCTAGAACTTGACTGGAGTTTGGCGGGTGTTGTGTTAGCCGGGGAAAGTGTGCTGTGGTTTATTGTAGCTGCGATCGTTTTAGATCAAGCTATTCAATTAGGCTGGGTTAAAGCTTTTCCATCTACGTAAAGATATCCAAGATTTACGAGCCAAATTTTGTTCATACGCGCTACCTCAGCGTTTACCAGGAAGAATCTTGTAAGTTTATAAATTTTTCACTTAACTCATGAGTCACAATAACTAAAAATTAACTCTTTTTAGCGATCGCTCGTAAAAAATAGAATACACGGTTATTAACTAGTTATATTTTTTCGAGATAATTACTATATTTTTCTATACAAATAATTGTAATTTGCAAATGTTAGTAAAAGATATTTTTACAACATTGAACATCGAATATTTTTGTTTTTTACTTAGCCAAACCAAGTCTGATATTAGATATTAAGCTTATTTTACTCATGTTTGAGTGAGATATATAAGTATTGTTATTTACTCGGCTTAACTCAAATTGACAGCAATATATTTTGCTACTGTAATACCAGCATTATTTATCACTACCAGGATATTGTGATTTAAATTATCTTAGTTGTAGCAAAATTTTCATTAGTAGCATCTAATGAAGATTTAGCGAGAGTATTGACTATTGGCTTTGAATTATTTACGCTCAAAAAATATTTTATTGAATCCATAGATTCATAAGTGTCGAAAACTCTACCAAATTAAATTACATAAGTTGATTTTTTGCTTGATGAGAATCAAACGTTTTTGTAATTACTAAAAATATTCCTGGATTTGATTCTGGTGAATTGATTAAATAAGTAAATATTTCGTAGAGGCTAAGATGATTTTTAATCAACAGCAAATTACTCTAAACTTACCATTCCACAAATTTAATATTAAACAAGTATCTGCTATTTTGCGTCGTCGGCGCTATTTAGTATTAGGTGTTTCTTGTGCGGTGATGTCTGTGATTAGTTTAGTTGCGATTAACACTAAAACTAATTACCAAAGTTCTATGCAGTTGCTTGTGACTGCTGATGCAAATGCAGGTAACACAGCTAATAATATTATGAATCTTGCTGGTAGTGATATTGTGGGATTAAACTCACCAGTTGTAGATTACACAGCACAGATGAAAATGCTGTTGAGTCCCCAACTCATTGCAGAAGCTGTATCTTTACTAAAAGCTGAATATCCAGATATTACAATCGAAGATATTAACGGCAAGCAAGCCAAGCTTTCGATCACAAAGTTAGATGAAAAAACAATCTCTAATAATCTGCCCTTACAAATATTAGAAGTGACCTTCAATGATGAAGATCCAGTTAGAAGCCAGAAAGTTTTACAAGCACTACAGCAAGTTTATCAAAATTATCATATCCAACAACAAAAAGAACGTTTAAATAAAGGTCTGGCTTTTATTAATGTTCGTATACCGCA
Organism: Nostoc sp. FACHB-190; assembly: GCF_014696905.1. NCBI lineage: Bacteria > Bacillati > Cyanobacteriota > Cyanophyceae > Nostocales > Nostocaceae > Nostoc > Nostoc sp. FACHB-190. Next base: position 82,653 of record NZ_JACJQW010000019.1, on the reverse strand, counting down.
AATGAAAAAAGAGGTGAATCAAGCAGAAAAAAACTTAGAGCATTTTCGCCGAAAACATAATCTACTTGATCCAGAAGTACAAAGCAAAATTTTAATTGAATCTTTGGCGGCGGTACAACAGCAACTACAAATCACCCGCGCCCAAATTCAAGATGTCCAAGCTCGCTATAATAACTTACAACAAGAAGTTGCTACTTCATCGCGCAAAGCGAGAATGGCGGCTCAACTAAATCAATCAAGTAGCTACCAAACACTATTAGATGATTTTAAAAAGACGGAACTTGCTTTAGCTAGAGAGCAGAAACGTTATACAAATGAGTCTCCCATCATCCAACAACTGAAAGAACAACGCCAAAATCAGTTAGTACTCTTAAAAAGAGAGTCAAATCAATTATTAACAGATATCAGACAATCTACTGATAGTTCAGTACAAACAGAAGGTGCTGATCCGCAATTATTACAAGAGTTAATTCAAGTCCAAACTACAGCTTTAGGACTAATAGCTAACGAAAAAAGTTTAGCTGAAACCGAACAAAAACTCAGATTTGAATTTAGTCAATACCCAAGTTTATTAGCGCAATATAACCGTTTATTGCCAGAAGTACAGGCTAAACGTAAACAACTAGAACAATTATTACAAGCTCAACAATCTTTGGGTTTGAAAATTGCCCAAGGTGGTTTGGGATGGGAAGTATTAGAGGAACCGAGTTTAGGCAAACTAACAGGAATTAACAGATTATCACTGTTGTTAGGAGGTGTCGTACTGAGTCCAATTTTAGGAATTGCGATCGCCTTAAGTTGGGGAATGTTTACCCGCACCATTTATTCTACAAAAGAATTACAGCAGTCAACCAATTTACGGTTACTAGGTTCTGTGCCGAAACTAGCACCCAGAGGCTTGACAAAATGGCTACCAAATATTTCAGGTCATAAACAAAATAATATTGCTTCTACTTTTACCGAAACTGACAGTTGGTTGCCTTGTCATGAAACCTTAGATATTCTCTATCAAAATCTGCAAATATCTAAGTCTCCTTTGCCTTTTAAATCTTTGATGTTTACTTCTGCTTTATCAGGGGAAGGAAAAACGACTGTGTTACTCGGATTGGCGGCTAGTGCAGCCAGAATGCACCGACGCATTCTCTTAATTGATGCCAATTTGCGGTATCCCCATTTACATAAAATGCTGCAATTATCCAATGATTGGGGTTTATCTCTATTATTACTGGATGAAACAAGCAACCACATTCATAATTATATCCAGCCTGTTCACCCGTCAATTGATGTGTTGACGGCTGGGCCAAAACCAGATGATACTATCAGATTACTCAATTCTCAACGAATGAAAGAACTGATCAAGGGATTTGAGCAAAGCTATGACTTAGTGTTAGTTGATGCGCCGCCAATTTTGGGTACAGCCGATGCGAGAATTTTAGCTGGATATTGCCATGAAATTGTTATGGTAGGACGAATGGGTCAACTAACTCAAGGTGATTTAATGCAAGCTCAAGAAATTTTGAGCCATTTAAATTTAATTGGTATTATTGCTAATGGCGTAAGAAGCCACCAGCAGGTTTAATTATATTCATTTACCATTAATTTTCTGCTCTGTGCTTTTTTGGTTGCCTACTAAAAATACATTGCATAATTGATAGGAGGCGGCAACCTCCTATGTTGGAGAACTGTCTCATCTTGAGTGGTAGATGCCAAAAGCGTCAAGCAGATACTAGTGTGATTAGATGATCAGCATGAAATTCCAACTGTTTTTAGGCTCTTTATTTTCTCAGTTTAAATTCCGGCATTGGTGGATGGGTATCCTCTTGTGGATTGTTTTGGTTGCTCCTGCTCAAGCATCAGTGATTTTACGAGTGGCGATTGAGAGGGGAGTTAATCAAGTTAAAGTCGGTAGTTCTACGGCTGCCTTGGTAAAGGATAGTACGGGAAAGACTTTAGGACAATTGCCGGCGATGAGTGCTTATTACGCCCAGTCAGTTCCGGGGGGAGTGGCTTTAGATAAGTGGCAATCTGGTTTATTTTGGATTGAGCCAACTGGTAAAGGATTTGTTTATATTGGCGATCGCTGGTATCGTGGAAGAACCTTAGTTGCCCCCACAGAAAAAGGTTTAACGGCAGTTAACTGGGTAGATGCGGAAGAATACCTCTACAGTGTTCTAGGCGGCGAAATGGATAGCAGCTGGCCCCAGGAAGCTTTGAAAGCCCAAGCGATCGCAGCTCGCACCTACGCTCTCTACGAACGGGAAAAACAACGCAATAACCCCATCTACGATTTAGGTGATAGTCCCGATCGCTGGCAAATTTACAAAGGAGTCATGAGTGAATCTCCTTCTACTTACGCAGCTGTTGATGATACGGCGGGACAAGTCCTAACTTATAACAACAAAATTATTCTCTCGGTTTTCCATGCTTGTTCGGGCGGACATACCGAAAATGTGGAAGATGTCTGGGGAAATACTTTGCCTTACCTGCGGGCTGTGCAGGACTACGATCAAGATGTCAAAGAATGCAATTGGGTAAAAACTTTTTCCCCTGCGGAAATTAGCGCCAGAATTTCTGGTGTCGGCAATGTTAAGGAAATCATTCCCGAAAAATTCTCACCTTTCCGCAGTGTCAAAGCTTTAAAAATTGTGGGCGATAAAGGTACAAAAGTCTTAGAAGGTGAGGCGGTACGTACTACACTAAAGCTAAGAAGTACTCGTTTTAATGTCAGTAAAAGTGCAGATGGTAGTTTTGTGCTGCAAGGCTTAGGCTTTGGTCATGGATTAGGAATGAGCCAATGGGGAGCATACAACCTAGCTCGACGCGGCATTACTCACCTGCAAATTTTGGGTCATTATTATCAAGGTGTAGCCCTCACACCGATTAAAGCGAAGTAATGAGGGAGTAGTTAGTGGGGAGTGGGACAGGACTATTGTCTATGAAGATTGGGTGTAAGGGTGCAAGGGTGTGTGGCGTAATATATATACCCCTATTCCCTATTCCCTACTCCCCACTCCCCATCTTAGCCCTACTCCCTATTCCCGACTCCCGACTCCCCATCTTTAGCAGCTTCGATTTGGGCAGAGTTCTGAATTTCCTGTTCTAATAAGTCGGTTTCGGTGGTGTAGACTAAATCTTTGTTTTCAATGATTTTTTCAGTGGCAAACTGTTGAGCAAAGTCAATTTTTTGCTGTAAATTTCCATCTGGATCGGTTAATAGTCTAGCGCGAGATAAGCGATCGCGGTTACGTGCTGTAATTTTTTGATTACGCCACTGAATCCAGAAATAACGTACTAGTGGTACGCCCAAAAATCCTATACCATAAGCCAACAGCAGCCAATAAATTCCTTGGACAAAAGCAACTAATCCGCCTAATTGTGCAGCCGCAATCCCATCTCTGATTAAATTTCCCAGGATTAAAGCACCGACAAAATTGAGGACTCCTAAGCCAGCACTTAGCATAATTTGTCCAGAATCAGCTTGACTAAAACGCCAAGGTGATTCTTCTAAATAAGGTTGTACTGACTGACGATTTTTTTGACTGGCTTGAACTTGTAATTCGGGAAAATAGTAAATTATTTCCCCTTGGGAACTCACTTTTGGTTCCCCGTTAAAGCGCAACAGTACAGGCAGCATATAATCTTCGTACTCTTGTCTATAACTGGGGCCAAGGTCATCTAAATATGGCGCAATTTGTTCTGCTACCACTGCACCACCCTGACGGCGAATGACAGTGGCTATTTCTTGCCAACGGCGTTCTTCTAATTTGGCATTAGGATTACCATCACCAAATAAAAAGGAAAACACCGCTTCAAAGAAATTCATTTCACTACCTCTACCTTGGCGGCTGTTTTGTCGCCTTTGTTGGTAGGAAGTATCGTAGTAGTTGGGACTAAAATACCAAAATAAATCGGGGAAAAAGAAGAAGCCGCCGCCGCGATCGCTACTACCTCGGTTGTCGTTATCGCGATCGGAATTAGCCGCAGTGATAATTATAATGATGCTAATAGTAATTAGCGCGATCGAAACAACTAAAAATATCCCAAAAGAAATGCGAATCAGGTAGAAAAGAACTTTCCAAATTTTTTGCCACCATTCTTGCAAACGTAACTGAAAATATTTATTCCGTAAAATTGCTCTAAAATTTTGTGGAAATAGGTAAACAATATCACCTGTTTCTGCTACTTGCAAATGTCCACCAGCATCAGTAGCTAAAGCCAATAAACCTTGATTGGCTTCTGCAATTTTTAAGCCTGCTTGGGTGGCAACATCACCAATGGTAACTCGATAACCCAGTTGCTCCACAGCATTCATGATCGCTGGATTTGGAGCCATCGCTCTCCCCTCCTGTTTCAATTTATTCTATCTTTCTCTAGTATAAAGTTTTATTTTTGGAGACTTGAAAGAATACTGATTAACTCCTGATTGATTCACCCAACCAACAACAAGAATAATTAATTTTTCAATCTAAAAGATATTAATCGCCACTTTTACCATGTTAAAATTATTTGCCTTGGCTTGGTTAATCAGCAAATTTTCTGTCCTCAAATATGGTTCAGTACACTCTCGCCCAAAGCCCAGAAATTATCCTTTCCGTTCCTGGCAAAGATTCTGCTAAAGCTCGTGATAAAGCAATGGATCAGTTGATGGAACTGATGGATGCGGGTAAACTCCCCACGGAATTAGAAGAAGGATTCGGCCCGCAACAATTAATTGAGGTCAAAGAATCAACCAGTGACCATAACAATAGTGAAGATGCTATTACTCAAGCAGTCCAAGTGTTAAGTAATTTAGCGACACTCAAGTTAAAAGTGCAAGAATCCCGCACGGAAGCCTTAGAACTTCGCAAAGCTGTTGATATTTTGTTCTCTGATAACTCTGTCACCGAAGAAGAAATTACGCGTCTGAAAGAAGGCTTTAAAGTTCTGAAAAATTTCGCTCAAGCAAATCTGCGTTACCAAGAAGCACGAGCTAAAGCAGAACAGGCGAGGCAAGTCTTAGACCAAGCTTTAAAATCGCCAGATGCGTAAATAGTTGCTGAAGTTGTCATTAGTCATGGGTATGGACAAAGGACTAATGACAACCTTTAATTTAGCGTCGTCTGATGCCTCTAAAAACAGAGTTAGCTTGTTCGTCGCTATTTGGTGTTTCTACTTCGACAATTTCAGCACTGGTACTCTTTTTGTAATATTGCTGATAGTAGTCATGGGAAACAGGTGTGGAATCTTTTGATTTGTTGGCTATCATCCCTAACAGGGGTGTACCAGAAATTTGAATTTCTTCTAATACTTGCTTGAGGGCAGTACGTTTCAAATGACCCAAGCCAGCTACCATAACAATACCATTGGTGTTAGATGCTAACAGGTAAGCATCAGCAAATCCTAGCAATGGGGGAGTGTCATAAATTACTAAATCAAAGTTGCTTTGCAGTTCGTTCATTAAATCCTGCATTTTCTTAGAAGCTAGTAATCTGACAGAATCGGGAGGTGTCGGCCCCGCAGTCATCACAAATAGATTATCTTCTATTGGCGATCGCTCAATCACATTTTCCCAATCTAAATCTTGGGCAATGACATCAGTCAAACCTTGAACATTCAATACACCCAGACGCTGGTGCAAACTAGGACAACGCAGGTTAGAGTCTACTAATAACACTCTCTGACCCATTGCCGCAGCGGCCTGTGCTAAATGTACAGCCACCGTAGATTTACCATCTCCCTGGCCAGCAGAGCTAATTACCAACGAGCGAATCGGGTCATCAGAACCCAATAACATGATATTGGTGTAGAGCGATCGGTAAATTTCAAAGAAAGAAGCTCGATTAGTTTGTTGTAAACCTCTAGATAAAGTTGATTGTGGTGCTGATTCTAGTTCTTTTCTTAAAGGTACAATTCCTAGTAATGGCAACTTAGCACTGTTCTTCAACTCTTGAACAGTGTAGAAAATATTACTCAATTTATCAACAATCAAAGCTGCTCCTATACCCAACACCAACCCTAAAATGCCACCAATAGCTAAGTTTAGCTTGGCATTGTTAGAAATTGCACTTGGTTTATCAACTGATGCTAATTTAGGATCAAGTAATCGCCAAGGTTGTTGTTTTTGAGCTTTTTCAATTTCTAGTGCTTGTTGTTTAGTAGTAAATTGCGTCAGAGAACTGTTAGAAATTTCTAATTGTTGCTGAATATTACTATAGGTACGAGTCAGAGTCGCTAAGTATCTGACATCGTTATTCAGAGTTGTGATTTTGTCATACAAAAATTTATCACGGGCGGAAACAGACCGAATTTGGCTTTGCAATTCTTTTTGCAGACGCATTTCCTCACCAGCCAATAAAGGAAGCAAATAAGCTCTCCTATCTGTTAGCGTCACCATAGCTGGGTTATCTGGTGTATATACTGCTGCCTTTTGGGCAATTTCAATATCAACGGCTTGGATTTGATCTAGTATCTTTTGATAACGCCCATTTTCACTCAGTAAAGAATTACCTGCTTTTTCACCAGGGTTTCTGGCTAATTCTCTTTGTAAATCCTGATATCTGGCGACTAATTGTTCTAGTTGTAGGCGATTTTCGATGCGCTGTTGTCGCAACCCAGCCAGTTGACCAGCTAATTCTTGCGCTCTTTGGGCTGGATCAATTAAATTATTTTCTACTTGTAAATTGCGGAGTTGATTTTGCCAATATTTGACTCTCGCTTCTATTGGCTGTCTTTGTTTATCAACAAACTCAATTGCTTGATCAACATCTAACTGACGTTCTTGTAAACTATAAGCTAAATAAGCATCAGCTAGTAGCTTAGAAACATCACTTACTAGTTGTTTGTCTGGGTGCGTATATTGAACAGTTAAAATGTCTGGTGATTCTGAGCCGATAATTAAGCCAGAAACTAGCAAATTATAATTAATGTATGGATATTTGGGCTTAAGCTTTTCCACAATCGGATCAAGTACTCTGGGACTACGTAAGACTTGAATTGTGGTATTACCGTTGCTTCCACCCTTGCCTGATGATACCGAAACACTAGGAGTTGCGTCTTCATCAGAAATTGTTTGAGGCACACTAGCTATTACCTTAGTTTCACCCGTTACCTGCCTCGTTAAAATATCAAACGAGCCGAGATATACTGGAGGGTCGGTTTCGGCCTTTAACACTGCTGCTGTAGCTACTAAAGCAGTTATTCCAGAAATTAACAGCAATCGACGACGCAAAATGGCAAAAATCTGACCTATATGCAACTCGTCATCATCATTGTTGTTAAACTGAGCAGATTTAGCTTGTGACAGGTAAGGGTGTTTTTCTGACTTCAGCATAGTGTTTGTAAATTAAACGACTGGGTTTTGATGCAGTAAAAACTATTTTCGCAATTGTGGTAAAGATGCTGGGAATGCTTATAAGTTACCTTGTCTGTTGCTATGCCCTGGCAAATTTTGGACTTGACTAACTAACTAATACGTTAGTCAATTTTCAGTACACAGGTATTGTGAAGAACTTAGTTCATACACTTACTATTGTGGTTAAAGTTTTACAAATACAGTTTAGTCAAGGATAACGCAATACAAATACAGTAACATTGCGTAGCATAAATTTGTTAACTTTGGTGAACATTCCTGTTGAGCTATACAAAACTTTTACTGAAACAGCACGAAATTTTTAACTTTCGACTCTATAGAAGTTATCTACGCTTCAAAGTAGAGACTTTGTATACAAAATCTCTACTTCGGCTAAAATTTGGGATTAATTAAACCAAGCTGCGAACTGGAAGAATTGCCCTCGGAACACTTCTAACAACCGCAACCAAGTATTTGTATCTGTGAGTTTACCTAACTCTAAATAAGGTGCAGGGGCAGTTCCTTGCACCCATAAAACTAAATCAAAGGTTTGCGGCTGAGTAAAGACCTTGTTGAGATTAATACCTCTAACTTCGCGTTTTCTCCAGAGTGGGACTAGTTTTTGACCTGTTAATAACGCATCAGTCTCATTTAAAAAATTCAGCCACTCATCAATCATGGGTTTAGTAACGACTGCATTGGGAATTACCCCTTTTTGTTGAGGATTGGGTAGCCATTCCCGGTCATTATCAGTTTCGGCTAAAATCAAATCCCAAGATTGACGACTTAAGGCTGTGACTGTGCGTAAATTTTCCATTGCAGTGGTTAAACGTTCTGGTTCAGCCACGGGAAAATTCATTAAATGAACAAACGCAACGATGTCGGTAATAATATCAAAGTCAAAACTACCAGATGGGCTTCTACCCTCAACCAGAAAGGGATAGGGGGTTTTTGGTTGAGCAAAAATTAGATGAGCCGTGGCATCAAAAAGTTTACTTTCATCGTAAGCTAAAACGATCTGAGCGATCGCAGATAGTAAATTGCAGTATCCCCTTAGCCAAATTACATCACCCGCATCAAAAGCGATCGCTAAATTTTGGGCAGCTTTTTCGCTGGCTGGTATCCCTGTCAATAAGCTAAAAGTCTTCCAGAAAGACTCATCCTCTACTAACTTACCATCTCCGTTGATATCCAACCTTGTTAAACCCAGCCTTAGCGGTAGCTTAACTTGATTATCTTTGATTGGTTCCAGGGTATTCTTGACTTGAGTTAAATCATTGAGTAAGTTCTGTAAAACATTTCTTGTATCTTGATAAGTGACTGGCTCTGGTTTAGGATTTATCGGTACAGGCAGACGTAAAATTGGGAAAAACTGAGTAACAAAATTTTGCTGCACACCATAACGGTAAAGCGACTGGGTTAACCTTTGAGTTGCACCCATCAACTGCACAACGCCCAACTTAAATCGCGTCAAGTCATCATTGTTGTTTTCTTGAAGTTTAGCTGTAAAAGCTGCTTCTCCCTCCTGAAATTGAGCATTTATCAGATATTCCTCAATATCAGAAGAAGGTGTCGCCGATTTTACCAGTGGCGTAAATGAGAATAATAGGCTGAGGACTAGTAAAAGAGAACAAACAAAAAGGCGCATAAGCTTTCACCTCATAAATACATTTGTTTGCGCTACTTTAACCTAAATCATCCTCAAGTCTGCTAAAGAATAGCTAAAAGTCTAGTTTAGACTTCTTCCTAAACTTCCACTGCACCGCAGGCAGAGTGCTTTTTGGATAGGGGCAATGGAGTTTTGGGCTGATTTAGCTCATGATTTAATGCGTTACTTAATGCACAGAAAAAAACGGTGTGTTACGACTAATTTTTACTATCTTAAGTACTGAGTCTTTACATAGCCGTAACACATCTTAAGTGGCAAATATGGTTTACCAACTAATTAATTCTGAATTCTGAGCCAATGTTTCTAAGATAAAGAATCTAAATCAAGGGATTGCATTCCTTGAGTTTTGGCAAAGGTGAGCATACTGCTTAATTGCAACCATACTAATAAGCCAGTCAACAAACTTATTGGTAAACCAACTCCTAATGCCAGAATAGGAGGAAAGCCAAAGATAGCTAAACCTGAATAAAGAAAAAGACTAATACCAAAAGTAATACCGATAAATGGTACTAATAATTGTTGAGAATAAACACGAGATTCGGATTTCTCTGTACTATTTTTTTGCCATTTCTGCACAATAATTTTAAGTGTGCCAGATAAACCAACACCAGAAGTTACAGCAATAAATAAGCCAATAGCTAGAAGAAAATAAGGTGGTTGTTCTGGGAAGTAGTACATGAAAACTCCGAATTATATTAAAAGGTCAGAAAATTTACTGTTTGTAATAATGCGCTATCAAAGTGATAGGAGGTAATTTTACCTCCTGTTATCAGATGGGAGTTTGCAGGTTTTAGTGCGTGATACCTGATGCCGAATCTCCTAAATTAACAAAAGCTGTAGCTCTTGGTAAAATAGCGGCTACTCCTTCTCTAGAAAATTCGGTTAATAAGCGAATGGCGACATCTATTAAACGATTGGGTTTGATGTCATCTTTGACTAAATCCCACAGGCGTTGTACTTCTTCTGTATGCAGACGGTCATCTTCTGTGAGGGCTAATACTAATTGTCGCCGCAGAAATTTACCTTCTTCTGATAACAAAAATTGCAATCCCATTTGGGCTGTAGGTAATACATCAAAGTTACCATCTGTGCGGGCGATCGCAATTAAGTTTTCCAATCGCTGCCACTGGAATTTACCATCTTTAAACAGCACGTTCAGCAACCGTCGCCGCAATTGGGGAGACTCGCCTGTAAGTAAGCGTCGGGCAATGTAAGGATAACCAACCTCCACAATTTTAAAATTGGGGTTAAGGCTGAGGGCAATTCCTTCTTGTGTGACTAATGAGCGAATAATTAACGCAAACTTAGCCGGAACTCGAAAGGGATATTCATACATTAATTCCGAAAATTCATCGGTAATGGTTTTGAAGTTAAAATCCCCAACGTTCTTACCAATTGCATCGCCTAACACAGTTTCTAATGCTGGTACAATTGGCACAATATTTGTGTCGGCAGTCAAAAAACCCAAATTGACAAAATCTGTGGCTAAGTCCAGATAGTCTTTGTTGACCAAATGTACTAAAGCATCAACTAAATTTTCTTTGCTGGTTTCTTCTAACTGATCCATCATGCCAAAGTCGATGTAAGCCATACGACCATCGGGCATAGCAAATAAGTTACCAGGATGGGGGTCAGCGTGGAAGAAGCCGAACTCTAGCAGTTGACGCAAACCAGAAGTGACAGCAATTTGGATAATAGTTTCAGGATCTAAACCAGCAGCACGGATACTTTTTGTATCTGTTAGCTTCAAGCCGTTGATCCATTCTAGGGTTAATACCCGACTGCTAGTGTAACGCCAGTAAATTGCCGGGACTTTTACCTGGGGGTCGTTGCGGAAGTTGTTGGCAAATTTTTCGGCGTTGCGACTTTCGTTGATGTAGTCAATTTCTTCAAATAATTTTGTCCCGAACTCGTCCACAATTAAGGTCAAATCGTGACCGAGATTTAGGGGTAGCAAAGGTGCAAGCCAACTCGCAGCCCAACGCATTAAATAAAGGTCTAAGGTGAGAAGTGGTCGGAGGTTGGGGCGTTGTACTTTGACTGCGACTTCTTCACCACTAATCAAACGTCCCCGATAAACTTGACCTAAACTTGCTGCCGCTACAGGTTCTGGTGATAATTCACTGTAAACTGCTGATATGGGACAATCAAGTTCTTTTTCAATAATTGTGTATGCGATCGCACTATCGAAAGCTGGCAGTTGGTCTTGTAATTTTACCAACTCTTCTAAGAAATCTTTGCGAATCAGGTCAGGCCGGGTGGAGAGGGCTTGACCAACTTTAATGAAGGTGGGGCCTAGGCTTGTTAGTAGTTGACGCAACTGGGTAGCTCGCTTTCCCCGATTCTGCTCTACTTGATTTTGCCATTCATCCCACTTTAGACTCAAAACGAATCCAGCAAAAGACCAAATAATTCTCAGCAAGCGTCCCCATGCTAACCAGGGGCGGTAACGATAGTGACGAGCGATCGCTTCTGGATTATACCGCTTTAGCTGAGCAGGTTGATACTGACCCACGCTTTTTGTTGCCTCTTCAACTGGGAAATCTACACTGTTGTTTTTGTTTTTTGGCATCCCCAAGTACAAGCTGATTGCTCGTTAGGATAACCTTAGCTTTTTATAAAAAACTATTAAACTTTACCTTTTTTCGGGTACACACGCAGCCATAAAAGCTTACCGTGCTTGCCTCTTTTTTTTATCTTTTTCTTAATTATACTTTATAAAAGTACAAATAATCCGCGAAAATCGGTCAAAAACCAATCCGCAATGGTTAAAGAATTGTTAAGAAAAAGCTTTTTCTGGATATATTGTTACTGAGCTTGGATGTGATTATGTTTATCTGCTACAAGTTATCAAGTTTGGCGGATGACTTGTAGCGATCGCACTTGCTCACTAGTGGTTTTTGTCGTCTTTAGATCGGGCTTGGCTGACAAGTTAACAACTGTTCTGCGCTTCTTGTTCTAGTCTGCAAACATCGCGTCTAAGTCGCAGTTACAAGACTTGGTATGGTCTTTAGGGTTTTTATGAATTTCCTCTAGAATGTTATCTGGCAACATGGCTACATCTTCTAATAGTTCGTGCTGCTCAATAAACCTCGTCATAGCTACCGATATCTACAAATACAGCTTTGCCGTCTTCTGTAAAGTAGAACAGTACTCTTTCATCGTAATCTACACTAAAACTCCAAAATTCTTGAAGCTTTCCCGATAGTTTGTGCGTTTTCAAGCTTGGATCAAATGGATCTATAGTGAACTGTTCCAGTTTTTGCCAAAACTTTGCTTCTAAATCTATGTTGCCTTTGATGCGCTTTTTAAAAGCACGTTTAAATGCGGAACTGAAACTAACTTCCACGATTACTCCTCTATCAGTTGTTTTAGTTCATTGATGTTGGAGGAAAACTTCAGTTCACCTTTTTGCTGTTCCATTTTTGCCGACTGAAAATTGTCGTATATTTCTTCACGGCGCTCTTCACGGAGGTATTGCTGCAACAAAAGTTGAAGTTCAAGCTTCTCATCTACGGAGAGACTTTTGATTACTTCGACCACATCATTAAAAGTCATCGATTGCAAGACCTCATTCTACTCACTAATCATTCTAGCTGGCGAGAAACCAAGCTCTCAATATTCAAAAGGTGCGTGACATTTCATTCACGCACCCTACAGGTATAACTAACCGCTAACCCCCAGCCTCTAGCCTCTACTTAGATTTCGCCTCTAAGTTTTCTAAGCGGCTTTTGAGTTCTTGGTTTTGTTTTTTGAGTTGGTCGAGTTCTTCGCGCAATTGACGCAGGGCGGTTTCTGTACCGATATGTTTTTGGACATTGGCAATTTCTTCGTCAGCATAGCGACGCACGCGACCATCGGGGGTTTGTTCAGCAAGCGATCGCAAAATGTCAATTGCTTTGGGTGTTTCCATTTTACCCAAGGCTGTAACTACTGCTACTTGGGTTAAGAAGAAGGTTTCTTTGGCGAGTTCGGCTAATCTATCTAAAATCCGTTCTAAGTTAACTGGTGTTTGACCAACGGAAATTTTACCTAAAGCCTTGATTGTCGCTAACCGCAAGGCTTGGGGAACTCCTTGTTTGGTGTATTCCAGCAACAGATTTAAAGCGGCTTCGGAAGTTTTGAGTTCTGCTAAACCGTTAACTGCACCACTACGAACTACTTCATTCCAACCAGCTTTTTCTTCTAAAACTGATTTCAGTAGCTTGATGACCTTTTCTTCCTTGGGCTTTTCATCCAGATTAGCAGCTGCGATCGCGCCGATGGCTGTAGCGGCTGCGGCTTCTACATAATAACTGCGATCGCCATCTTGCACTCTCTCTTTCACAGCCTTATAACTATCATAGGTTTTGATGGTCGCCAGTGCATTCACAACCGCACGCCGCACATAAGGACTTTTATCTTTTAATCCCACCACTAAACCATCAAAGGCTTGATCTAACTTGACTTCTGCTAGTTGTTTGGCAACTTCCACCCGCACCCCCCAAAATGGTTCTTTTATCAATGCTTTAGATAATGCTTTGGTTGCTTCCAAACCGCCTTTTTTCGCTAAAGCTGTCGCTGCATAAATGCGGGAAATTGGGTCAGGGTCAGATTCTAACTGCGCTTTCAACTCAGGAAGGGGATATTCCAAAGTGACAGTTTTTAAGAAATGATTGCCGACATCAAAGCTAATAAAATCTGGCTTGGCTGATAGTGGGAAGTAGAAGCTTTGTTCTGCTTCATTTACTCGGACTGTAAAAGTGCTGAGTGCTGAGTGCTGAGTGCTGAGTTTTTCTGTGGAGTCTTTTTGGACGTAGCCGAAACCGATGGGGATTTTTAAGTCAAATAAATTTTTACTGCTATTTTTATCAGCTTGAGTTTGGGTAACTGTGACCTTGGCTAAATTTGCATCACCATCCCAAGAGTAAGCCACTTTAAAATCAGGATGACCGCCACGATAAACATATTGGTCAAAGAGGAAAGCTAAATTTCTACCTGTTGCTTTATCAATGGCGCGGAGTAAGTCTACTGTTTCAACAGTTTTATGGGCATTATCCTGCACAAAGGTTTGAATGGCGTGCCAAAATAATTCTTCACCCAATTCCGCCCGAATCATGTGATAAACACAAGACCCTTTTTCGTAGATGTGGCGGTCATACAGTTCAATGGCTTCGCGGTAAACATGAGTCACCATTGGGCGGCGGTAACGGCTGCGATCTTCGCTTAAATAACTCCGCGCTTCTATTAACCGATAGTATGCAGCTTCTTCAGCACTATATTCATGTTCTGTCCACATAACTTCAGAGTAAGAAGCCATACCTTCTTTAATCCAAGCATGAGACCAATGCTTAATTACTAGCAAATCACCAAACCATTGATGCGCCAGTTCATGAACAACTAAACTTTCGGTGTTGCGGTTATCTAAAGCAGCGCGTTCATCTAAAAGACAACGGTCTGTTAATAAGGTGGTGGAAGTATTTTCCATCCCCCCAAAGATAAAGTCATCAACGCAAACTTGGGCATATTTGGGAAAAGGATATGGATAACCATACTTTTCACTCAAAAATTCGACCATACGGGGAGTTTTGCCCATGCTGCGTTTAGCATCTGCTTCCCGGCCTTTTTCCACGTAGTAAGTCACTGGTTTACCTTGCCATTCATCTCGAATTTCGGTAAAGTCAGCCACAGCTAGAGTCATTAGATATGTAGGATGAACTTGCTGCTGTGACCAATGATAAATTTTTTCGGAACCTTCCTCGATGGTTTCGATTAATTCACCGTTAGAAATCGCTACTAATGCTTTGGGAACCCGCACACGAATTTCTGAGGTGGAGAGTTGTCCGGGATAGTCAAAGCAGGGAAACCAAAAACGGGAGTCTTCGTCTTCTCCCTGAGTCCAGACTTGAGTAGGTTTGTGGGGATAGTGTTTGTCTGGTTGGATAAAGTATATACCGCGTTGGGGTTTTTCGGCGGAGTAGGCGATCGCAATTAAAATTCTTTTCCCTTGTTCTGTCGGTTGGTCAAGCTTAATAGCAAGCTGTTCACCGTCGTAGTCAAATTTTTGCACCACCTCATCTACTTGTACAGACTGGATATTTAAGTTGACTGCATCCAGTACTAAACGGTCAATTCCACTACGAATGGGTAATAGGCGAATACTACAGCTACCGTGATAACTTTGCTTGGGGATATCTAAGTGCAGGTCAAGAAAAATATGCTCTACCTGTCCAGGACGATCTGGATTATAGTGTGGTCTGGCTCCCGGTAACTCAAAAGATTTGCGTCCGTTATTTTCTGTATCAAAATATGAATGCGACATTGATGCTGACTGACCCTTTAATCTTAAAAAATTTAAGTAAATTTTCGAGAATCCTGCTATTTGTGATGTTTACTCATCCGAATAGCGGATAGAAAATATGCCATCTTTGCAATTTTGGGGAGATTCCCATGAACCTTTCTCTGCTGCTGTGGGGATGTTCTTGATAATTTTTCCTTGAGTACCAAGACTCGGCAAATTTGCTGATGAGATTAGGATAGCTTGCAAATTTACCACAGGCTATCTCTCAAGATGAATAACCATTTACGGATTTTGCTTTGATTTCATTGAAGTATTTCTTTGGTGTTTTTTTTACTGCTTGTGTGTAGATTTACTAATTTTAACAGTGAAACCCTAAGAAATCGTGAAGTTTATTTAATGGAATTCAGGAGTCTGGAGTCAAAATCCAGTATATAAGCACCTAGTAAATTTCCGTGGCGTGTTTTGTACTAAGCCGCATATAAGTAAATGGGTGAAGTACCATACTCCATCGGATATCTGAAGTAGGCTGCAAAAGGGTGGTGAGGAATTTTCTCCTCATTGATTCTGAATTCTTCTTGAATAATTCCGAGAACTCAACAATGACGTTTTTACTACCCTCGGTAAAAATCTGAGGAAAATGAGGAAAGTAACAATGCCTGAAAGTAAATTAAAGTTTTTAGTACCTGCAATTGGCGCAGTTGTGGCGGTGACAGGAGGTGTAGCAGTCTATACCTATTTGTTCAAAGGGCCATCTGGAGATATTTCCGGGGCTATTGGTAGTGCTAAATTAGTTCCTGAATCAGCCCTGATGACTACTTACATTTCTACTGATGACCAAGTTTGGGCAAAATTACAGCAGTTCGGTACACCAGAAGCCCAAAAATTACTGGTGAAAAGTTTAGAGGATTTCAATAAAAATACTTTTAAAGGTAGTGATATTTCTTACGATAAAGATATTAAACCTTGGATTAGTGGCGTGATGATTGCTGTTTTACCACCAAGTAAAACTCAACCTGCTCAGTTAAAATTTCCCACCAATCGAGCCAATCCACCATTAAAAGTGCAACAAAGCACAAACATGCTAATGGTGATTGGGATCAAAGATAAATTAACTGCTTTGAATTTTGCCAGTAAATTAAAAAATCAAAAAGGAGTGAAAAGTCAAGAAATTGACTATAAAGGTGAGAAGATTACAGAAACTACTGAGGAAAAGGGTAGACCAACATATAGTGTAGTTGTTAATAATAGTCATTTAATTTTATCTCCTGACAAACAAGCTGTAGAAAAAGCAATTGATACCTATAAAGGTCAACCTTCTTTTGCTAGTAAGGAAGGTGCTAATCGTTTACTCAGCCAAAATGTAAATCTGCAAAATACCCTTGTACAAGTTTATGTACCAGACTATTCTGGGATGGTAGAACAATGGGCAATAAACAACACCCAAGGTAAAGCCTTGCCGCCCCAAACCTTGTCACAGTTGAAGCAGGTAAAATCAATGGTGGCTGGTGTGGGTATTGATGATCAGGGAGTGCGGGTAAAAGCGATCGCTAATTTAGATCCGCAACTCAGCAAGTTTCAGTATCAAAACACACCAGCTAAAATATTGTCCCAGTTTCCTGGCGATACCTTTGCATTAATTAGTGGTAACGGTATCAGCCGTGGTTGGCAAACCTTCACAGAACAATCAAAAGATTATCCTGAAGTTCAGCAAACACTCCAACAAATCCGCACTCAGCTAAAATCTGCCGAGATTGACTTAGATAAAGAAGTTTTTGGCTGGATGGATGGCGAATTTGGGATTGGTGCAGTTCCATCTAATCAAGGTGTATTAGCAAGTGTGGGTTTTGGTGGGGCGCTGGTGTTTGATACAAGCGATCGCAAAACCGCAGAAGCCACCTTCACAAAACTTGACAACATAGCCAAAGCCCAAGGAGTTAACATCGCCACCCGCAACATCGGTGGTAAAGATGTCACAGAGTGGCAAATACCTAAACAAGGAGCATTATTATCTCATGCTTGGTTAGACCAAGATACCGTCTTTTTAGCAGTTGGTGAACCTGTAGCCGAGGCCTTAGCTGCTGCTAAAAGCCCATCCCTCGATCAAAGCGATACCTTTAAAAATGTCACAGGTTCATTGCAACAACCGAACGGTGGTTATTTCTATGTAGATATGGATAAAACTGTGACTTTAGTCAACCGCCTTGCAGGTCAAGGTAGACCAATTCCACCTGATGTTAATGCTCTTTTAAGTTCTATTCGTGGTTTTGCTGCTACCGCTACTAGTCCAGATAAATCAACCAGTCAGCTAGAAGTTTTGTTAGCACTGAAGCCGAGTCAGAAGTAGGGATTGGGGAGTGGGTGTGAGGGTATAAGGGTGTAGGGGTGTAAGGGAAATGTCACTAAGAAAATCTGAAACCCTTGTCAGGACTAAGTTTAGAGATATAGGGGGGTGGGGTGTAGGGGAAGAGTACTAATTTATAACTATGTAATGCTCGTTTTTATTCTTTCCCTTATACCCCTACCCACTCACAACTCCCTACTCCCTACTCCCTACTTAACTACTGTTTTACCGGAATTTGAATTTTAAACTCAGTTCCTTCACCGGGAGTAGAGACACAATCTAACTTACCGTGATGCTTTTCGGTAATAATTTGATAACTAATTGCCATACCCATTCCTGTACCTTTACCAACAGGTTTAGTTGTAAAGAAAGGGTCGAAGATGCGATGTTTGACTTGTTCAGACATTCCAGGGCCATTATCTGCGATCGCAATTTCGATCCATTGAGTATCAAAGGCACAAGTGCGGATAGTAATTTGTGGTTTTGCGGCTGTGGAGTTTTGACTATTCAAGAATGACTCTTCTAAAGCATCCATCGCATTGACTAATATATTCATCAACACTTGATTTAGTTGTCCAGCAAAACATTCGACCAAGGGTAAATTACCATAGTCACGAATAACTTCAACTCCTGGATAGTCTGGTTTTTCTTTAAGACGGTATTGCAAAATTAATAATGTACTTTCAATCCCTTCATGAATATCAACTGTTTTAAAATCAGCTTCATCCATGCGGGAAAAGTTTCGCAGTGATAAGACAATATTGCGAATTCTTTCAGTTCCCATTTTCATAGAAGGCAGAATCTTATCTAAATCTGCAATCATAAAATCTAAATCAATTTCTTCAGCTAATGCTTGAATTTCTGGGTCTTCATCAAGATAGCGTTCTTGGTAAAGATGAAGTATTTGCATCAGACTTTGAATATATTCGCTTAGGTGGGTAATATTACCATGAATAAAATTGACAGGATTATTAATTTCATGGGCGACTCCTGCTACTAGTTGACCAAGACTAGACATTTTTTCATTTTGAATAACTTGCGCCTGGGTGCGTTGTAATTCAATTAATGTTGTTTTTAATTCAGCAGTACGTTCTTCTACTCGGTCTTCTAATTCTGTCTTACTCGCTTCTAAAGCACTAAAAGATTGACGCAGTTGTTCAGCCATATAATTAAAAGACTGAGCTAATGTATTGAGTTCTTCTATTTTGCTAATATTTAAAGTTTGTTCTAAATCACCTGATGCCATTGCCTGACTAGCGCGATTGATTCGCAAAATTGGTTGAATGACCCAACCGGAAGTCAAATAACCAATAAGAGTTGCCACTATTAATGCAGCTAAACAGAGAAGAACTGTAATTTGAGTGTTCGTAATAATCTTAGCCATAAAGGCTTTTTCTGGCACACTCATAACTACTAACCAATCTAGTCCATATTGATCACGCCAAGGTGTGACATATACAAACTTCGTCTCTTTTGGCAGTTGCAACTGAATTTTTTTTTGTTCAGTAATTGACTGAAAGCCATTAAATTTATTTTCAATATATTTGGCAATATTTTTAATTACTGGATCTGGACTTTCTGTAGCTTTGATTCGTTGGGCTTCATCCTTAACTATTGCAAAAGTATCTTGCTTAGTAGAACTGGCAATTAACAGACCATTACGTTCGACAATAAACACCTGTCCAAAATTGCTAATATCTAAACGCCGCAAAAATTCACTCAACTTCAACAAATGAATGTCTGCGCCAACCATACCCAATAATCGCTGATTTGCGTCATATATAGGACGACCAGCAGAGGCAGTTATATAAGCACTATCAAGAGAATTCCAGGCGTAAATCCGCGACCAAATTGGTTTACCAGCTTTGATTGGTTCGGTATACCAACTTTCTTTAAAGTTATTGTATTCAAAAGTGTAGTTGGTGCGGATGCGATCGCCATGCGAATCAGTGGTGTAGTTCAGTCCATTGTTGGGTAATTTAGCATTCCAATCATCAATAGTAACTGTTTTACCATCGTAGCGGGCGGCTCCAACTCCCTCACCTGTGGTTAATCCCATACCAATGTAAGTGAGGTCATAAGCCTGCATTTCCTTCCAGAAAAACTTACCAATGGTTTTGCGATCGCGCACATCTAACAATCCCATTGCGATCGCATCTGCATTAATCTGATTTACCTTGTGGGGAATGGATAAATAAGCATCTAAATGCTGTTGTACTATGCTATTCGTTCGATTCATTAACTGATCTGCCAAGTCATTAACTGCTTGTCGTCCATTTTTAAATGACAAGTAGCCGACTAAACCCACCGCACCAAAAATTTGTAATGCAAAAGGAATAATCAACACTAGTTGCAATGGAAAAGCTTTAACTTTGGGAGAGTCAGTCTTACTCATTCAATTTCTTTCTTCCAACCTTGGATAGAGGTAAATTTATACTTTGTGACCTAGTATTCCCACAGGTGATGACTAACTCAACATTTAGGGGCAAAAATTTAGTTTTGTAAATTACGGATGAGAAGATGTAGCATCTTCCAGAATCATCTAGGACGGTTATTCCCACCAGAAATTATCAACAGGATTTGTCAGAATGAAAGGTAATTTGAGGGCTAAAAAATGAAATTTTCCATTGACTCTGTGTACAACTGGTATCGCAATTTAATTCGTAATCCGAAGTATCGCTGGTGGGTAATTTTAGGAACACTAGTTTATTTCATCAGCCCTATTGATATTGTTCCTGATATTTTTCCTATCGTTGGCGAACTTGATGATGTTTTACTGATGACACTATTAGTAACTGAAGTATCTGGGTTAGTCATTGATGGTTGGAAAGCACGTAAAGGTGTAGAGACTACTACTACCAATCCTACCGACAGTTCCAATGATGTTGATTCCTCTGCAAAAACAGTTGATGTTGATGCTGTGTCAGTTAAATAAGTTTTTACAAATAAATAAATCCTCTGTTTGTTCAAGCAAACAGAGGATATTTTTTTACCCTATATCCCGCATTAGAGCTAAATTCCCAAATCCTTCATTACTTGCAACCATTTATCTGGTGTTTGTAGAGTTTGCTGGAGAAATTTGGTTGTCAAATTACTGGCATTAGCTTGATATAGCAGTGTGGCATAAGTAAAACGACTAGCTGGTTTTTTGAAATTATCTTTGCCATAAATAGAAATTAATTCTGCCAGCTTTTCTTCTACTTTTAAGATTGCTTGCGGCGCGAGGTCAAGTAAATTTTGTATCCACTGTTCTTTATGGGCAATAAAAGCTGATAATTCTGGATTTGAGGACTTTCTAAACTCATCACAAATCGCCTGAATTTTTTCCCATTTATAACTACTCCAAGGTTTAGCCATCATCACAGGCAATTGCCATTTAACTATTTCTTCTTGCCAATAGTCTTTCGGTGCTGGCACTTGTACAATTTCAAAATTAGGTAAAATTAGGGCGGTCAATTGTCCACCATGACAAGCGCCTGTGTCGATACCATAAGCTTTTTGTGCAATTATGAGTGGGGAATCGCCAACCACACGATGACCAAAAATTATTGGTTTAATGCCAGTATACAATTGACTCCAGGATATATCTCTATATTTTTTTTCTAGATGCTTTTCACCTGCGGTACAACCACATAAAACTTCTTGTTTTTGTTCTTCAATGGGTATACCATCTTCTACCGCCGCATGAACAAAAATTGCCTGATCTGTTTCGTAATAGTAAGGTAAATTACTAATCCATTCTAAAAATTCGCCATAGCGATCGCCAAATTGTAATTTAACAATTTCCTGGGAGTAAGAAAGAGTTTGCTTCAAATGTTTGCGTTCGTGATTTCCCATTAACACCACTGTGTTGGGGCGATTTCTGAGAAAGTCATATACTTTGACCGAATCAACTCCCCGATCAACAATATCTCCTAAACTGATTAAACAATCTTCCTCTGTAATTTCTACTTTGCTTAATAGCTGAAGCAGTTCTTCATAGCAACCATGAATGTCACCGACTGCAATTGTTCGCATTGTCCCAAATTCAATCGAATAATTTCATTATACTACAAGTATAACTTTTGTAGTATGTAGTCGCATAGGATTTAGAACAGTGGAAGAGTGATACCATTTTGGATTTTAGATTTTGCGAAAAGTTGCGTGGGCGGGTTCCCCGACTTGAGCAAACTTTTCAAGACAGATTTTGGATTGGGTAAGGGTTGATCGGTAAGCTTTTGAGCCATCAATCTGTCGCAATCATTTTTTAATTTGGTATGAGGTTTGAATTTTGACTTCCCAGTAGGAGTGTATCTATCTAAAACCCTTATACCATTTCACTTTAAAAATGATACGGATATGCAAGTAGCGCCTCGACTTCTCCTGACGGAGACGCTGCGCGAACGCTCGGCGACCAGAAGCAGAGTTACAGAGGAAGCGATTTCTATCAGTAATTTCGTGAAATGGTATTACACCCATTCTTTTCAATCCCGACATTGGCTGATGCTCAATTTGGTTAAAAATCTCACTGATGGCAGAAGTTTTACTGAGTCAACTTCTCTAAAATCAGTTATGCAATAACTGAAACTAGCTAACAATGCGAATACTTCTGGTAGAAGATGACACCGCCCAATTAGAACCCTTACAAACAGCATTGTCTCAAGCTGGACATATTGTAGATGGTGTAGAAAATGGTGCGATCGCTCAATGGGCAATTACCCAGCGAGATTATGACTTATTGATATTAGACTGGATGCTACCAGAAATCAGTGGTTTGGATTTATGTCGGCAATATCGCAAAGCAGGTAAAACCGCACCTGTATTGATGTTGACAGCAAAAGATACCACTGGCGAAAAAGTCACAGGTTTAGATGCTGGTGCAGATGATTATTTAGTCAAACCTACAGATTTATTTGAATTATTAGCTAGAGTACGGGCTTTAGGTAGGCGATCGCCTGTTTGGCAAGGTGATAAACTCCAACTGGCGGATCTGCAACTGCACATTTCCACACAGATTGTAGAACGAGGTGCAGCCCAGGTGGAATTATCTACCCGCGAATTTCAACTATTAGAATATTTAATGCGTCACCCTTGTCAAATTTTAAGTCGTAATCAAATTGAACAAGCTTTATGGGAATGGGGTAGTGAACCGGAAAGTAATGCTACAACTACTTTAGTACGCCGTTTGCGCCAGCGTTTACAGTTACTAAATGCAGCAGATTGGCTAGAAACCGTTTATGGTATGGGTTATCGTCTCAATCCTGAACGGCAAAAATAAAGTTTAATTTTTCTGAGTTATGTTCAACCGTAGCCGCCGTAACTTGGCTAGTTGGTTTACTCTCTCAATGGGTAGTATTCTGGTAATTTTTGCTGGGATTCTTTATTATCAAGAATCAGTCCAGCAGCTAGAAGTTGTAGATTTGATTCTCTACAATAAATCTAAAGTAATTACATCTAGTATCAAGTACAAAGATTATCAAGGCGAAAAACAAGTATTTCTGAAAAATTTACCAGTTTTAGGAAATAACCCACCACCAGAAGATAGTGATATTATTTATGCTCGGTGGTATGACACTCAAGGTAATCTCAAGCGTTACTTTGGGCAAATTAACCAGAAAAAATTAACCCAAAGATATGCTTATCGTACATTAAAAATTACCCATAAATCTGATTTAACATCACCAGAAATTTGGGTAAGAGAAATTACTTTACCAGTAGAGTATCAAGATAAGTTAATTGGCTATTTGCAAATGGCAATACCAATGACTCGTGTCCAAGAATTACTTCATAGATTTTTAATTCTACTCATATCCACAGTATTCATTGCTTTAGCAATCACAGGTTTAACAGGATGGTTTCTTAGTGGTATAGCAATGCAACCTATCCAGCTAAGTTACAGACAACTCGAACGTTTTACTGCCCATGCTTCCCATGAATTACGTACTCCCTTAGCGGCAATTTTGAGTAATGCTCAAGTTGGTTTACTCGCGCCAATAGAAGATAGTAATAGTAAACATTTACGCCTAGAAAAAGTCGCGGAAGTTGCCAAATCAATGAATACATTGATTGGCAATTTACTATTTCTGGCACGCCGGACAGGGCGATTAACTCCAGAGTCTTTAAAAGAAGTTGACTTGAGAAACTTACTAGCGGAATTATTCAATTCTCCTTCTGTAAAGACTACCGCTAAAGATTTAAATCTCAAGAGTGATTTACCAAAATCGCCAATTATGGTAAAAGTAGATGCTGATTTAATATGTTTAGCTGTGATGAATTTGCTGGGTAATGCTTGTAAATATACTCCGGCTGGTGGGATGGTAGAGTTACGTTTATTTAGTAGATATAATCAGGCATTCATTGAAGTAGAAGATAATGGAATTGGAATTGCTGCCGCACATTTACCGCATATCTTTGAGCAATTTTATCGGGTAGAACAACATCAGACAAATTCGGCGAGTGGCTTTGGACTGGGATTAGCGATCGCACAACAAATCATTGAAGCACATGGCGGACATCTCAGTGTGAAAAGTGAACAAGGCAAAGGTTCAATCTTTCAAATTAAACTGCCACTTTAAAAGTAAATATAAATCGATAATTTTAGATCCCCGACTTCTTGAAGAAGTCGGGGATCTTTTCATTCACAAAAGATGAACAATGATGATGTTTGTCACTTTTATGTCACATTTATCCTGAATCATAAATAAGTAATTGGTAAGAATTCAGCACTCAGGAGTCAGAATTGAAAAGCAATCTAAAATAATTGAGGCTTCTATTTATCAATTTTTTCTGATTTATCTAGCATTCTGACTTCTGAATTCTTCTTCAATACCCAACATTGCTCATTACACTCAAGACTAAGCAGGAGTCGATGTGAGTAGACATGAAAAGTACAAGTTACTGGAAGGTTTAGCAACTACAGAAACCGCACCTAAGCAATCACTGACATTATCAGATGCTGTGGCGTTGATTGTCGGTATTGTAATTGGTGCAGGCATTTTTGAAACTCCCGCTTTAGTAGCAACCCAAGCAGGTAGTAGTCAAGCAGTATTGCTATTTTGGTTCATCGGTGGTGTGGTTTCTTTGGTGGGTGCATTGTGCTACGCCGAGTTAGCCACGACATATCCCGATGTAGGTGGAGTTTATTATTATCTTAAACGTGCCTTTGGGCGAGAAATTGCCTTTTTATTTGCTTGGGCGCGGATGAGTGTAATTCAAACAGGTTCTATTACCTTGTTGGCATTTGTATTTGGTGATTATGCTTCGCAGATTTGGCAGCTAGGCAACTTTTCACCTTCAATTTATGCCGCAATGGCGATCGCATTTTTAACAGCTTTAAATATTATTGGCTTGCAACAAGGTAAGTGGACACAAAACTTACTCACGGTGGCGAAAGTCCTGGGTTTGTTGCTAGTGGTGTTAATTGGCTTAACCACCACCGCTAATACTCCCACCCCTGTGGAATCTACTTCTACCGGAACTTGGGGACTCGCAATGGTGTTTGTTTTGTTGTCTTATGGCGGTTGGAATGAAGCCGCTTATATTTCCGCCGAAATCCAAAATCGTCAACGCAACATAGTGCGATCGCTTTTGTGGAGTATTGGCACAATTACGGTAATTTACTTACTGATCAATCTGGCTTATCTGCGGGGATTGGGGTTAACAAACATGGCTAATTCCCAAGCTGTCGCCGCCGATTTAATGCGGACATTTTGGGGCGAACCGGGCGCTTTATTCATCAGCTTGTTAATTGCGGTTTCGACTTTGGGCGCACTGAACGCCACTATTTTTACTGGGGCGCGGACGAATTACGCTTTAGGACAAGATTTTGCCATCTTTGGTTTTATGGGAAAGTGGCGGCAACGTCCCAGTACACCTAGCTATGCTTTAGTATTGCAAGCTGCGATCGCCTTAGCATTGGTTTTATTAGGTACGTTCACCCGCAAAGGCTTTGAAACAATGGTGGACTATACCGCCCCCATATTTTGGTTTTTCTTTTTACTTTCAGGCGCATCGCTACTAGTGCTACGTAATCGAGAACCACAAATTCCGCGACCATTCCGCGTGCCATTTTATCCCTTGATACCATTGCTGTTTTGTTCAGTTTGCGGTTATTTGCTTTATTCCAGCTTGGTATATACCGGCGTGGGCGCGGTTGTTGGCGTTGTAGTTGTCGCCGCAGGTATTCCGCTACTGCTGTGGAATCGTTACCGCCAAGTTCCCAGAGGTTAGGGATTTTTTCACCATCTTTGCTTTAGGAGTAGATTCATGTTTCAAAAAATGTTGCTTTTATTAATTACAGGCGTTAGTGTCACCACTTTAGGAATTGCTGGATGCACCGCCCAACAACAAGACTCAGCCGCAGAAGTAAAACCACCTGTTTTAACTGCTCAAACTGAAACACCAACTACCACGACAACTCAACCGCAAGAACGCCCTGGTGATGTTCCTTATGTACCCACACCACAGCCTGTAGTTGATGCAATGTTGCAAGTAGCCAAGGTAGGTAAAAATGATGTACTTTATGACCTTGGTAGTGGTGATGGACGAATCGTAGTCACAGCCGCCCAAAAATATGGTACACGCGGCGTAGGTATAGATATTAGCCCTGAACGTATTCAAGAAGCGAACGCCAACGCCCAAACAGCCGGAGTTACAGACCGTGTAGAATTTCGTCAGCAAGACTTATTCAAAACGGATTTAAGTCAAGCTACTGTAATTACACTTTACCTATTGCCGGAAGTCAACCTCAGACTCCGCCCCGAATTATTAAAACTCAAACCCGGTACAAGAATTGTTTCCCACGCTTTTGATATGGGCGACTGGAAACCACAACAAACACTGCAAGTAGATGGAAAAACTATTTACTATTGGGTAGTTCCACAAGAAATACCAGCAAATTTGCGATAGTATTTAGCACTTAAATAATCAAGGGGTTTTGGGTATGAGAGTGTAAGCATGAAAAACCTTACACCCTCATACCCTTTCATATACCAAGCATGTTGCTTTGGAAACCGAAACTATAGCGACTAACTTAGAAAACCCGCTATTTCAAACAATACCTTTGCCAATTTACAACGCTCAGTCCTGAGTGCTGAGTGCTGAGTGCTGAGTAAGAAGAAAGAGGAAGGAAGTACTTCTGCACTATGGTAAAAGCCCCGCCCGATGTTAAGCGGAATCCTATTACCGAGAGAAGGTTGATACCCCACCCCTTGCGATGCCCTGAGCTTGTCGTTCGCGTAGCGTCTCCGGTAGGAGAAGGGTCGAAGTGTGGGTGGTCTTTTTAACTCAGCACTCAGCACTTTTAACTCAGCACTTTTTATGAAGGTGAGTTTATCTATAAACTCCCATTTCTCCAAGGCTGGGCAAAAACAATAAGTCCTAAAAATTCTTTCAAGGTTTCCCGTAAGCATTTTTTCATATATTGCACGCAGTCTCAAGGGTTTGAGCTTCCTAGCTACTTTGTAAGCTAAACGCTTATGTATGAGTCATTTTGCCGTTTTTGCCAAAATTTTTGTAGGCTCTTATTTTGACAAAGGTATTGTTCAAATACTGGTTATTACAATATTCCAGAGTTTCTTTAACAGCCACAACTTCTACTGTAACTGGTTTGTTGTTAGTACCGTTGATGAGAAATTCACTAGCACCAACATGAGGCTTTTTTGGATTTCCCCAATCGTATGTATAACCTAAACCAGTCCAAGGATAGTATTCTTGTTTGTCATTCTCAAAAGAGTTTTTATAGATGTCGTGCAGCAGAGAATTACTTTTAGGTACAGGAACAGGTAAAACATTACAAGTCGAATCGTTGATTTCTGGGTCAATACATGGTCTACTTAAGTCCTCTGCTTTGACCCACATTTCTACAAAGTGAGTTTTATTAGCACTTTTATTTAAAATTAAACCTAAATACTGCTGTAATCTTAGAGCTAACATTACATTCCCAGGCAAATTAATGCCTGTTCCTTTGCAGTTTTGGCAAAATTCTTGGACTTGGGGAAATGCGGTTAACCAAGTTTGGCGGCTGATTTGTTTTGTACCTACAGGCCAGTCTGTATTGGGATTTGATGAATATAGCCAACTCACCATCAAAAATTCTGTTTTACCGTCCCGTTCTCGTGTTTTAATTTTGGGGTTAGTGACGGATAATGCCCAAAGGTTATTAATAACTTTATCTTGACTTGGCTTTTTGGCATCTTGAATAGATGCGTTTAGTTGCTTTTTCAAAAATTCGTAACTTTCACGTTTATTTTCATCTAAATATTTATATACATAAGGAATAGTTTGGGACTGTGCCAATAATTGCTTTGGTGAATTAGTCGCTTGCTGAAGATTATTTTCAGTGGCGAATAAGCTCGAATAACTGACAGATAAACCAACGGTAGTCAAAGTTAACAATATAGATTTATTAATTTTTCTCATAGCAAATTTCCTGCTATTAAATAGCAATATTGGCATCCACATAAAGATTGAGTCTGATTTTATAGTGGGTTTGGAGAATGCGCCACTAAATTCAAACTTTGTAATTTTATTTACTGGTATAAAAATTTTGCAGTTTGCGGGTAGTGTTCCTGAGAGTTGGGTGAACTACGAAATAGCGATCGCCTGCAAAAATAGATTAGCAAAATCTGAGTATTGAGGATGATACAAAACTTATCAATATTTACAAGTGCTGCTGTTGCAATCACGAATTGTTTACACCGTAATTTCACGATTATTGACTGTTACTTGGCTTAAGTATTTGGGTAATCTAAAATGACAATTATTCTGAACAAAGCATTGGCTGACTCACCATGAAAATTATTACTACTCGAATTCTCTTAGGACTAGTCGTGTTAGGACTTTGTAGTTGTAATTCCGTCAAATCACCTAGTACGACAAATAACAGTCAAATTACTAGTCAAAATAATCCCCAAACCCAGCCACCAATCAAACTAGCTCCTTCTAGTTCATCTGTCACCCTTTTAAAAGTACTCACAGAAGCGTATCAAGCCAATAACAAAACGGACACATTTGAGTTTGTTTCCCAAAGTCAATCAGAAGGAGTGATCGCCGCCCTGAAAAATGGTATTGTCGATATTGCTGGTAGTAGCCACAAACTCAAGCCAGAAGAAGACGACGGTAAAATTCAATATCGAGAAATTGCACAAGATTTGCTTGTCGTTGCTACCCACAACAGCGTTAAAGGTGTAACAAATTTAACAACTGATCAGTTAAAGTCCATTTACGCTGGCAAAATTACTAATTGGAAAGAATTAGGCGGGCCAAATGCTAAAATTGTGGTCTTGGATAGACCAGAAGATGAATCTGCGAAAAAACTACTCAGAAAATACTATCTAGGTCAAGATAAAACTACAACTCAAGCTGTGATTCTCAATAAAGAAGGAGAGTTAATTGATACTATCCAAAGTACTCCTTATTCCATTGGTGCTTTTTCTCTAGCTTATTCCTTAATTAATCAATTACCAGTCAATCACCTCAAGCTGAATGGTAATGCACCAAATAAAGAAAATTTCAATAGTGGTAAATACCAAATGGTACGTCATCTCGGACTAATTTGGCAGAAAACACCTACATCTAATACCCAAAGATTTATCGATTTTGTCTTTAGTTCAGAGGGTACTAAACTACTGCAAGATAAAGGCTTTATTACCAAGAATTAAATAGATTTATAACTGTCATGCGAAGAAATTTTCGCTTTCGTCTTAATCTCAGCCAGAAAATAGTTTTCTCATTTCTGGCTGTATTTTTGAGCATATTTATATTTTGTTTGTTGATTATTGGACATTGGTTTACTAATAGTCTGGAACAGAATCTTCGCCAAGAAGTTGCAATTTTTGCAGCCAGAGTCCATACAGATTTTCTGCATGAACAGGAAGATTTAGAAACTCAAGTGAATTTAATAGCCGGACGTGAAACAATTCACTTAGCTATTGAACAAAAAGATACAGCAAAGCTACTACAAGATTTACTACCAATCAGGACTGCCTTAGAAATTGATTGGATCAAAGTAGTTGATCCTAATAGTGATACCTTAGTTGAAATCAAACATGCAAGTTTGAATAATTCTAAGTTATTGGATAAAGCTATTACTAATCTTGCCAGTAGTGGCTCTATTTTAAATGATTTTGTTGATGTAGAAGGTAGTTCACAAGTATTACAAGTAACCATTTTGCCAATTAAATCTGCTAAAAAAATTATTGGCGGAATTATTATTGGTAATTTAGTAGATGAGTCATTGTTAGAACAAATTGCTATTGGTTCTACTAAACAAATAGTCAGCACAAAAAATGACATAATTATTGCATCAACTATACCCGAAATTAAGCTGGTAACATGGCAACCGCCTTCTCCTGACTCATCCACCAGCAAAGTAGTTATTAATCAACAAGAATATTTCGCTAAAAGTATCTTATTCAAAGGAGGTAGTCAGTCTTTAACTACCACTGTACTTTATCCAATCTTGAAATTAGAAACAACCCAAGATGCGCTGTGGATACGCTTAGAAATTTTGTTTTTCTTAGGAGGAACACTTGTTACATTGATAGGCTATTTCATTAGCCAAAAAATCACTCGTCCTTTGCAGGCTGTGACCAAAATTGCCAAAAAAGTCACAGAAGATGCAGATTTTGACTTACAAGCACCAGTCACTACTCAAGATGAAGTAGGTGTTCTAGCGATTTCTTTAAATCAGCTAATTCAACAAGTCAAGCAGCTTTTAACAGAACAGTATGCCGCTAAGGATAAATTAGAAGCATATAGCCAAAATTTAGAAGAGAAAATCAAAGAACGGACACAAGAAGTTGAACGCAAAAATCGTGATTTAAAAAATACTTTAAATGCGTTAAAGCAAACTCAGGCTCAACTCATTCAAACTGAGAAAATGTCATCTTTAGGACAATTGGTTGCTGGTGTTGCCCATGAAATTAATAATCCCGTGACTTTTATTTATGGTAATGTGGGACACGCGGAAAATTATGTTAACGATATCTTGAACTTAATTCAACTTTATCAGCAATCCTATCCCTACCCAGAGGCTCATATTCAAGATGTCATGGAAGAGGTTGATATTGAATATATCCTCCAAGATTTACCCAAAATCCTAACTTCCATGAAAGTAGGCGCAGAACGTATTCATCAAATCGTTCTTTCTTTGCGAATTTTTTCACGTTTAGATGAAGCTGAATTTAAAAGTGCAAATGTGCATGATGGTATAGATAGCACTTTGTTAATTTTACGCCATCGCCTGAAAGCCCAATCTCATCGTCCCGAAATTCAAGTCATTAAAGATTATTGTGAAATGCCTGAGATTAAATGTTTTGCTGGGCAATTAAATCAGGTATTTATGAATATCTTAGCCAATGCCATTGATGCTGTAGAAGAAGCTTGGGAAAAAAGTCTCTGTTCACAGCCAATAATTCGCATTTCTTCTGAATGTGATCAGGAAAATATTAGGATTCATATTGCTGATAATGGGACAGGAATTCCCCAGGAAATACAAAGACGTTTATTTGATCCCTTTTTTACTACTAAGCCAATTGGCAAGGGAACTGGTTTAGGCTTATCGATTAGTTACCAGATAGTGAATGAAAAGCATCGTGGGTCATTACAATGTATTTCATTACCAGGCACAGGTACAGAATTTGTGATTACAATTCCCATCCGCTAAATTTTGATTTTGCAATTATCAAAATTATTTTTTTTGCAGACGAATCAAGGTGTTGTAAATTTGCCTTTTTAAGTTATCGTCGTTTTGAATTTCTATAGTAATCTTATTAAACTGCTCAATGGTTAAACCATTTTCTTCCACGATTTTTTGGGAGCGATTACAGTAGTTGATGGCAATATTTCTGGCTTTGCGTGGTAGATTGTTAATGCTTTTAGGGTCGTTACAAACAATCTGGGGAATTTCCCCGCCACCGATTAATTTTTTGATTTCGCTAAAGGCTTGTTGACGCGATGGTTCCATTGCTAAGACAGCTTGGGCGTAGCTGACAATTTCATTATTATTGACGGTGGGAGTTTGAGCGTCGGCTTTGGCTGTAAATGTTAATGTGCTGGCTAACAAACTTGCACTAGCCATAACTGTGAAACAAAAGTTTTTAGGTAATAAATTTGCCAGTGTATCTCGGAAAAACAAGTTAGTGATGTTGTTCATCATGTCTGTGACACAGGACTCAATCGTAGGGGTGCTTTATTGATTGTGAATTATTTTGGGAGTGAGAAGTTCCAATCAAGATTTCAGTGTACCGAAATTTTATATGTATTTTCCGTTGCCTTTACATATTTGACAAAGTTCAATTACTTTAGTTTGGAGTGTGGATATTTCTCCAGATCCTTGCTTAAGGCTGACTTCTAACTCCAAGAGTAACGGTAAACACGAAATTAGTTGCTGCACAGACAGAAATTTGACTTCTTGTTGTAAAAAGTAGATACGTTTAGGGTTGTTGACATCAGCAGCTTGAGCGATCGCCTGCGGGTTACGCTCACCGCTATCTGTGACAATTTTGACCCATAACCAAGTGCGAAATTGACCAATTAATGTTGCCACTATCCGCAATCCTGGTTCTGCCGCATTCAGCAAGTCAGTCAACACAGTTAAAGCTTTGCCTGTATCGCCTGTTCTAATTGCTGCTGCTAATTGTAAACTATTTTGCGTAGTATTTCTGACTAATTTACTAACAGTCTCGACATCTAAAGGCTTTTTGTTATCAAGATGATACAGCCGCAATTTTTCTAACTCGTTGTAAAGCAGCCTTGTATCATTACCCACAGCTTCGGCTAACAGTTCGGCAGTTTTCGGCGCGAGTTGCACTCCTACTGTTTGCGCTGCTTGCTGTACAGCTTGCACAATTAATTCGGTTTTCCACGGGGGAATCAGCGAAAATTCCCGAAACTCTGTGGCGGATTGTTTCAGCAATTTGGTAGATTTCAGCCGTTCATCTGGTTTATTGCGACTGGTAAGCAGTAAATAGGAATTTTCGGGAATGACTGGTAAGGTGCGCGTTAACTCCGCCAATACATTTTCAGGACATTGTTGACAAAGGTTAGTATTCATCAGCCAAACCAAACGTCCACCAGCGCCAAAAGCCGGAGTCATGGCTTGATTTAAAGCCGAAATCGCCGCATCAGATTGATCAGGCGCAAAATAAGAATAGTTAAAATCTGTCCACAGGGGATCTAAAATGCGATCGCGCAACGAATTAACCGCTTTTTCCATAACAAAGTCATCTTCACCCCAGTAAACCAAAACCGGCATATATTAACCTCGTATCTGTGAAGGGAATGGGGAGTAGGCAAAAATGAAGAACAGAGCCAAAAATTAGTCCCACTTTCACCCTACACCCTCACACCCATCTCAATATTTTCTCCCCACTCCCTTTCCCAAATCCTCAATACTTTTTAAGTCAACTTAGTCACAACTGGATAATTTTCCCTAAAATCTATCAAGTAAGAACGTGAGGCTATTGAAGATTGGACGACAACTACCAAACTTACCTGAACCGGGTAGCAAGAATGATGCTACCAGAATCATATAAAACCCAAGTTCAGCATATCCAGGAGTCTTCTAAATTCCTACCTGCTTCTGGAACAAGACAAGCAGCGCCTTTTCCTGGTTATACATTAATTACCCCAACCGCAGAGGAAGCGGCGGAAAACGCTGCTTTCTATGCAACCTTAACAACTTACCAACAGCAACTTTTACAGTTACCTGTCAACCAGGATTTGATTGTTCCTGTACCACCTGCCAGCTTTCATTTAACTTTGGCAGATTTAATTTGGGATCATGCTTATCTTGATGCTTGTGAGAAAAATCCCAAGTTTGAGGAAGAATTACACCGTTACATCGGGGAAACATTTCAACAATATCAACAAACCATAACATCAGGAACTAACCCAATTTCCTGGCAAATGTTGGGATTAGTTCTCATGCCAAGAGCTTTGGCGGTTTGTTTAGTCCCCAAAGATGAAAGTTCTTATGAACAGATAATTCAATTCCGCCGCACAATTTATCAAAATCCCCAATTGATTGCATTGGGAATTGAACAACATTATCACCTCACAGCCCATATTACATTGAGCTATTTTGGTGATATAGCGCCAGATTTAGACCGCAATAAATTCAGTGATTTACTTGCGGAGTTAAATCAACAGTGGCTAGGAAATTCGCCAGAGTTTCTGGTTAACCGAGTTGAATTGCGGAAGTTTGATGATATGACACGTTATTATCGTGAACCAGACTGGCCGAGTTTAAATTTTTAAATCAGTTATCAGTTTTTTATGAAGAAGAATTCAGAAATCAGGAGTCAGAATCCAGTATGAATTCTGTATGAAACTTCTCCTGCCGGAGATGCTACGTGAACGGCAAGCTCAGTGCATCGCTGGGTGATGAATATGGGTGGAAAACCTCGTTCCTCGTGGGCGAAATCAAAATAAAACTTTCTTCTTGATTTCAAATCTATTCCTTTATGGTTGGAGTATTCACTAATTCTGAATTCTGAATTCTGTCTTCTGACTCCTTTTTATTGATGACTGTTCACTGTTAAATTTGTATTTCTTAGACTGGAGTTTAAGGCTACACAAACAGCGACTTACTAGCGTCTTAGTGGGTTTTGCCTGTGTAGCCAAGCCAGTATTTTTTTAGTAACTGGCCTGTGACTTCAGTCTTTTAATGGAAGATTTGAGTTTATACACTCCTTGATTGATTAGGAGTCAACGCTCAGATGATTCTTCTCCGAAAAAGATATCATTGACACTGATTACCCAAGGAACGCCTTGGTTAACTGGAGAACTAATACTGATTTTGGCTTGGTTAGCAAATTGCTTTAACTTTTCGGCTAAATGCGGCACAGTCATCATAATGTTCTGATAACTTTCGATATCATGGCAAACCATAATTAATATGAGAATACCGCTATTGATTTTGAAATACCAATGACAACTAGATAATAAAAGACGGACGGTGCGATCGCAAACTGCAAAAAACCTTTGTTTGATTGTCTCTTCTAACTGACTAAGTAATACTTCACTAATTAGTGTTGTTTTATGAGAAGGTAAATCATCGGGAGAAAGATATGGTTGATTCATAGAAATTTTCCCTAATTCTAAAGGGTTAATAACTGATACAAACTGAATAATTTTCCTATACTTGCTTGATGAGATTCCCTTTATTCAGATATATCAGCTTGTAAAACAGGCTAATCAGATATCCATTCACTCCTCGTACAACTTTTATATAATCTCATTTGCCTGTGGTTGGAGTTTCATCATCTTTCTTTAGCAATTGCTCTACAAAAATATATATTTTGTGTTTTTTCTTCAAACAACAATAAATCGCAGATAACTTCTCTGCTCTACTCTAGAGCATACATTAATACTATAGCAGTTATAAATAATTTGTGAAAAATTAGCTCCCCACTTTTTGAATAAATTAGGAATTTAAGCTGATTATTATTTACGTTTCGCAACAATTCAGTAGATATTTATTTCCTATTCCATCTGTTATATTTCTCCGAAATATTCAGGAAGCTGATTTAAATTACAAACACCCATGTAATTACTTACAGCGTTTTTCGGTTGAGTGCAGTACGAAAATTTATTTTCGCGTTCATTTAGTAACAAGTAATAAGTAAATACTCATATTAATGTTAATTAATCAACTTATGAATATTTTCTTCCCAATTCATCCCATCAAAAGGCACAATTTCAAAATTGGAGATAACATCGCCATCTAAGCATCGGACATTAACATCTATGCAATCAGGATGGCTGCGGGGAATATAAAAAGAATGTATTCCGCAAGTCTTACAGAATTTATGTTGAGCAACGCCTGTATTAAACTTGTAAGTTGTTAACTCGGTTTCACCTTGTAATAAAGTAAATTGTTCTCGTGGGACTATTAAATGTAAAAAACCCTTCTTTCGGCAAATCGAACAGTTACAATCATCAACTTTGTGGTTGTTAACAACAACTCGAAAACGTACCGCGCCACAATGACAACCACCCTCGTATGTCATTGCATCTGAAATATTTGCTGTCATATTAATTAACGGGATTCTAACTTAGTAATACGTTGTTCTAGAGTATTTACTTGTTGTTTTAATTCAACCACTAAAGTCGCTAAACGGTCAAACATTTTATCCCGTTCTGCTTGTGATAAATTCCGTCGAGTTGACTGTGGGACGGTAATCGTTGTACGCGAGTTAGGAGACTGGCGAGTGTTTCCGAGTTGAGATTCTATTTGGTTTAACCGCGACTCTATGCGATTAAAATCGGCTTGTAAGTTATTCAGACGAGATTCGACTTGCTGTGATGATGCAGTGTTAGAGAATAAACTAGCCCAGAGGATAATGGCTAAAACCACCGCAATTCCTAATGTTTGAGTGCTTTTCATTGTAAGTTGTTTCACGCTCAGTAACCGGATACTTCGACTACGCTCAGTAACCGGATACTTCGACTACGCTCAGTAACCGGAGGCGTAGAGAGTAAAAAAGGTTGGTTAGGTGGTGCGATCGCACCACCTAACAAAGTATGCTGATATATTGATCAATCTATATAGCAGCCCTAAATGAATTACAAACAAATCTACTCCCTACTCCCAGCTTCAACCAATAATTTAAAAATCAAATAGGATTGCTACAGTTGATTTATTTATCAGGTTGTAAACCAGAAAATAGCGTCTCCCAATTACGAGAGTTAACTTTATTTTCTGTTGCTTTGATTTCAAAAGTGACATTATGCACTTGACTTTGTTCTAACGCTTGTACGCAAAGTTCTGCCACATCCTCACGGCTGATTTTGCCCCGAATGTTATCACCTTGTTCTAAAATTAACTCCTGTCCACCACTTTCTTCAGTTAAGGCACAAGGTCTAATAATTGTGTAAGGAATACCACTAGCTCTTAAACTATCCTCGCCTTTTAATTTCCAGGTTAAAATACCACCTAACTGGTCATTTAATCTGACTGCGGGAGGTTCTTCATCTAAATTAATTCCTGGTCTTCCGGGACGGGTGACACCTGCGGAACTAACCAGCACAAATTTTGGTAAAGTCTTCTCTCCATAAGCTTTAATAGATTCCACCTGCAAACAAAAACCACCAGGGCTAAATTTGGGATTTAACGCCCCATCATATTCAAATTTGCTCAACATCAGTTGAAATGAGCTAATTTTACTATTATTTAATGGTGGAGCATCTTTAACAGTTTTGGCGCGAAATACAGGTGTTAATTCTGTAAAAGGAATGCGAATATTTATCCAAGTATTAGCTACCGTATCAAAAGAATAGCTGTAACCTAAACCATCCCAAGTTGCATCAGGGCGGAGAAAGAGTTTATAACGTTGTCCATCACCTTTAACTCGTAGTTCTACACCTGTGTAACCAGATAAATTAAACGGTGGGTCAAAGTTTTTAGTTCTCACAGATGCAAAACCGCCGGAGTTGGCTGTAGAAACATTACCAGCAAACAAAGCAGCATTGTCTATGAGTTGAATATTACTAGAACTCACTCCACCCATCACCACATCATCTAACGCACCCCAAATATTTTTTAATTCAGCAGAGGGATGAGTAAAATCAAAAATTAGTTTTTCATTTGCGGCGGGGAGATATGTGGCGGCTGCGGCGACTAAGTTTTTCACACCTTGATATTCGACATTTTCGGGAGTGTCGCCAACAATTTCCGGCTGGTAAAATTTCACACCTTGATAATATTTGTCTCTATTGGCGGTGTCGCCTTCCACGGGTTGGACACGCACTGCTGTACAACAAATCACGGCTTGAATATTCGCCATGACTAATGCGGTTAAAGTTTCAGGTTTGGTGATGTCTGCAACTACTAAGTCAACATCATTACCCAAAATTGACCGTGCTTGATCAATATCACGTACTAAACCGCGCACTTGATAACCTCGTTCTCTCAGTCGCCTGACGACTCGCTTACCAAGTCCACCCGTTGCACCTGCTACTAGTATTACACCCACGCTTTTTTCTCCATTAGGTCTATGTTGTGTTTCTTGGGAACGACCTTGGATAAGTTTTTTGATGCAGTTGAGAAAAGGAATAACCTCGAAGTAAGACAGGGTATTGATAAACCTGCCTAAGTCCCATTGATAACGATTTTTGTCATTCACAATTACGTCCTCATTAAAATTTTTTTGAGTGACTAGAGGTGAATAATAGTTTACAAGTTAAATTATAGAAATAACCCGTAAGGAAGTTTTACGAGCCAAAAATTTTAATACAAAACACTGTTTAATCCACGGTTTTTTACTAAGTGCAGTAGCTTAAGAGATGCTCCACTAGGCTTTTTTTGTCCTATTTCCCATTTTTGAACTGTTGAAGGACTTATATTCAAAATACGTGCAAAAACAGCTTGGCTGACTTGAGATGATTCCCGTATTTCTTTAATTTGATTAGGTTCTAGTGGCTCAATAGGAGGTATACATAAGTGTTCAAAGTCGCGCAATGTAGTTTGATTCATTAGTCCAGCTTTGTGTAGGTCTTTTGCTGTCTCATGAACTGCTTCCAGAATTGCTGATTTTTTCTTCCGCATTACAAATCACCTCTATTAACGCATTACTATTTTTTGCCTGTTCAAGCTCTTCTAGTGTATAAGCAAGTAATTGCTTAGATAACATTTTCAGAGCTTCTTCTTCATCTTTGTCAATGTTACTGCGTTCGTTTTTTGAAAAGCCAAAAATAAAAAACCAACGATCTTCATTATTAGTAGCTACTAGTGTCCGAAATCCACCACGTTTACCTTTCCCTGGTTTTGCTATGCGTTTTTTAAACAACCCACCTCCTAAATCAGCATCATAAAGCCCTGCGGCCATTTCGTTTGCAGCGTTACAGAGACTAAGGTTGTTTAACTCTTCCTTCCGCGCCCAACGGTCAAAAGTACGGTTTTTGTAAATTTTCATTTGATAGTCTCTTTGGTTAAAGTATAGCACTAGGTACTATATTTTAGGATGGATATCGTGTAGGCACATCTATGGAATAATGGTTTTTTCAATCTTGCTAATCACTGATAGGATTTTGGCGATGTCTGTAGCTAATTCCGATTTGGTCTTCAAGATGAGGAAGTAGGTACAATAAATTGGTATTTTTGCGATCGCTCAAAACGCTAAAATACTTACCTAAATGTTGTTAATCATACAAAAACTTACTTATGAGCCAACTAGAAAACGCTCAAGCTGAATACGCAAATTTTCTGCAAGAGTTTCAAAGTGTCATTATTAGTACTGTTAATCCAGAGGGTATACCTAATAGTAGTTATGCACCTTTCGTCAGTGATGCAGCCAAAAATATTTATATTTATATCAGTGACTTGGCAGCCCACACCCAAAATATTTATGCTAATCCCCGTGTGAGTATTTTATTTATTGAAGATGAAACAAAAAGTAATAACATTTTTGCTCGTCGTCGTTTAACTTTTGATTGTACTGCGACTTTAATAGAACGAGATACAGAGACTTGGAATAAAATTGTTGACCAACTGCAAGAACGCTTTGGTGAAATGATTGAAGTCTTAAAAAGCTTAGGGGACTTTCGCATTTTTCAACTTATTCCCAGTTCCGGCCGTTTTGTCCTTGGTTTTGGCAATGCTTATAAAATTAGCGGCGACAATTTAAATGAATTAACTCATATTACGAGGGATAATCGTTAGGTTTTTGATCATTTTGTTGGAAGATGAGGATGACAAGGGGGACAAGGGGGACGCGGGGGACAAGGGGGACAAGGGAGACAAGGGGGACAAGGGAGAGAGATGTTTGTAAATTATTTAGGACTATAGGAATCATATTTGATTTTTGAAAAAAATCAGTACACCCATATCAGGCTTCTTTCCTACTCCCCATTCCCTATTCCCTATTCCCTATTCCCTATTCCCTACCTACACCAATAAATTCAGAAATCAAACCGGATTCTTATACTTCATATTATGCTTCAATTTCAACCTCCTGGCTTTGGGCAGAAAGTGATTCATACTTCCTTGGGAGCGATGGTGTATTATACTCAGACATCTGCACCTTGGTTGAATGCTGACAGTGAAGATTTACCGCCACTATTATTTCTGCATAATTTTGGGGGTGGGGCTTCGGCTTATGAATGGTCGAAGGTGTACCCAGCATTCGCGGATAAATATCGCATTTTAGCGCCTGATTTAATTGGTTGGGGTGATTCTGCACACCCGGTACGCGATTATCAAATTAAAGATTATTTGACGACGCTGGCTGAATTTATTACTCAAACTTGTCGCCAACCTGTACAAGTTATTGCATCATCACTGACGGCTGCTTTAACTATTCGTTTGGCTATTACTCAGCCGCAATTATTCCAATCATTATATTTAGTTTGTCCTTCGGGGTTTGATGATTTTGGGCAAGGTGCTGGACGCAGGCTACCACTTTCTGTGATCAATACACCCCTAGTAGATAGTTTAATTTATGGGTTGGGTGCAGAAAATGAATTGGCAGTGCGGAATTTTTTACAAAGTTTTTTGTTTGCTAAACCCGGACGTGTTTCGCCAGAAATGGTCGCTGCTTATTTAACTTCAGCACAACAACCTAATGCGAGGTTTGCCGCCTTGGCATTTTTGCGGGGTGATTTATATTTTGATTTGAGTTTGTATCTGCAACAGTTAACTATCCCAACTGTATTTTTTTGGGGTGAGGAAGCACAATTTACGAGTATTAAATTAGGGCGGAGGTTAGCAAATTTAAATTTAAATGCTGTATCTCAATTTTATGCGATCGCTGATGCTGGAGTCCTCCCTCATTTAGAATTACCCGAAGTCATCATTGGTTTATTACAGCAGCATTTATCTAATAGGTAGCTCAATGACAAACTCTAAACCTTCGCCTAGCTTGGAATTATAATATAATTTGCCATGATGATTGTTAACTACGATTTGGTAAGAAATTGATAGACCCAAACCTGTGCCTTTACCTATGGGTTTTGTGGTGTAGAAAGCATCAAAAATTTTATTTTGTTCAGCTTCACTAATACCTGAGCCATTATCGGCAACTTTGAGAAAAACTTTATCATCAATTGCATCTGTTGTAATATGAATCACACCAGGGTTTTGGGCAATTTCTGGAAAGGTTTTATTTTTTTGATTTTCCTCAATCGCATCGATAGCGTTACAAATCAAATTCATAAAAACCTGATTGATTTCACCAGGGTAGCAATCAACTAATGGTAAATCTCCGTAATCTTTGATTAATTGAATTGCGGGACGATGATTATTTGCTTTCAGTCGATGACCAAGAATTAAGAGTGTACTTTCTAAACCTTCATGGAGATTTGCTGGTTTTTTTCCTGCTTCTCGGTGGCGGGAAAACTTATTTAAGGATGATACAATTTCTGTCACGCGCTCTGTACCAACCTGCATAGATTGGAGAATTTTCGATAAATCATTTAGTAAATAGCTCAGATTAGTTGATTTAATTGCACATTGAATTTCATTGGGCGGTTCAGGCAGATACTTTTGATAAAGTTGGAGTAAAGTAACTATCTCTTGAATATACTGTTCGACAAAACTTAAGTTACCAGCAATAAAATTAATCGGATTATTCACTTCATGGGCAATTCCGGCTGCTAATTGACCTAAAGTTGCTACCTTTTCGGCTTGAATAAGTTGTGTTTGAGTTTTTTGCAGTTCGGCATTTTTGGTCATCAAAGTTTTGGTCAAATTGCGTAATTTTAAATGATGTTCAATCCGCACTAATACTTCTTCATGTTGAAAAGGTTTGGTAATGTAGTCTACAGCGCCTAATCGCAATCCTTTGACTTTATCGGCAGTTTCAGAAAGGGCCGTCATAAAAATTACAGGAATATCCTCGGAACGAGGATCATTTTTCAGATGTTGACAGGTTTCAAAGCCGTCCATACCTGGCATCATCACATCTAGTAAAATTAAATCGGGTAAATTATTATTACTTAATTTTTTTAGGGCTTTCTCGCCACTACGAACTGCCCAAACTTCAAAGCTAGATTCATCCAAAAAGCTAGATAAAACTTGTAAGTTGTTAGGATTATCATCAACAACTAATACAATTCCGCGTGGATGGCGATCGCAAACATATTTCTGTTCTGATATTGTGACTGTCATTTTGACTCTACCTCATATTGATGCAAAAAACTCATCAGGATATCTTCATCAAATTGCCTTGCTAGTTGTCGCAGTTGATTAGCAAAGTTAGCAAACTTTTTATCAGAAGTCTCTAGCTGATCAGCCAACTTGAGAATTCCATTAAAATTGCCTTTATTTGCCAATATGATCAGTTCTTGCAACACTTCCGCAGAGGGAGGAATTAAGACATCGGTTTGATGATTGGCTGTAGCTAAGTTATTAGTTATTGCTGCTTGTGTCTGAGGCAGTTGGTAAATCCATGTCAAACTTAAAAGATGTTCTAATTGATTGAGTAATTCATCTACTTGTACAGGTTTACTGAGAAAATCGTTACCACCAGCTTCGAGGCTGCGATGTTGGTCAGTTTCAAAGACACTGGCAGAAGAAACAATAATTTTGACATCTTGAATCTCTGGGGTTTGGCGCAGGTGTTGAATCAATTCAAACCCGTCCATTTCTGGCATCAGTAAATCTGTAATTACTAAATCTGGTTTTAGTGCAATGGCTTTTGCTAAACCTTCTTTGCCATTAGTGGCTTCGACTACATTAAAACCCAGTGGTTGCAGCAAGTTGGTAATGACTGTGCGGTTTTCCCAGCGATCGTCTACCATCAAAATTGTGCGCGGACTGTTTTCAAAACCAATGATTTGTCCGGCTGATGCAGTTGTCGCTGATTGTACCCATTCATCGGCTTCGGGGATTTCCAACTCAAACCAGAAGGTGCTACCTTCTCCAAGCTGACTTTTAACCTGGATATCCCCACCCATCATCTGTACTAACTGACGAGTAATGGCTAAACCCAGTCCTGTGCCTTCAGTTTGACGCTTTTTCTCGCCTACTTGCTCAAACGGCAGGAAAATTTTGTTAAGTTCGGCTGGTGCTATGCCAATTCCTGTATCTTGAATCCAAAAGCGAACGCAGTAGTTTTTTGTTTGTTGATGATGAGCGATCGCTTCTACTTTAAAACTAACTTGACCTGCATCGGTAAATTTGAGGGCGTTTCCCACCAAATTCAACAATACCTGACG
Organism: Nostoc sp. FACHB-190; assembly: GCF_014696905.1. Taxonomy (NCBI): domain Bacteria; kingdom Bacillati; phylum Cyanobacteriota; class Cyanophyceae; order Nostocales; family Nostocaceae; genus Nostoc; species Nostoc sp. FACHB-190. The sequence continues at coordinate 39,899 of NZ_JACJQW010000019.1, read as the reverse complement.
CAACCTTTTAACATCGATATGCACCCCTGTAGGTAAATTAATCGCAGGTTCATAAACAAACAAAATATTTTTTTGTTCGGCTCGAATCTGGCAAATTTCGGCAATTCCTTGAAGAAAAGAAGGAAAATAAACATCATCAGGATGTAGTTCTAGTTTTCTCGCTTCAATTTTTGACAAGTCTAAAATGTCATTAATTAAGGTCAACAAATGGGAACCACATTGTTCAATAATGTTGACGTGATGTTGCTCTTTTTCTGGTAAACCTTTGGAACGTAACAAAATTTGAGCGCAACCTAAAATTCCATTTAAAGGTGTCCGCAGTTCATGACTCATGTTGGCTAAAAATTCGCTTTTAGCCAGGTTTGCTGTCTCCGCCGCCGCTTGAGATTTTTTCAGTTGTGCTTGTTCAAAGGCTTGCACCCGCCACAAAACAGTAATCATCGTGATAGTTAATCCCGCCACAATCAAAGCAATTACATCTAAAAGACGTAAGCGAGATTCAATATTTTCGCGGGGAATCACCAAAGCCAAAGACCAATTAGCTTCATGTAAGGGAAGATATGCAACATATTTTTGAGTACCATCAATTTCTAATAACTCAATTCCCTGTTGTTTGTTAACCATCTGCTTGGCGATCGCACTTAAATTAGGATTTTGCAGCAGACTGGGAGCGGGTTTTTCGACTGTTGACATTAACGCCGCATCAGGATGCACAATTGCTTGTCCTTGGGAATTGATGGCGAAAGCATAGCTATTCTGTCCATAGCGCAGCGAGTTGACAATATTATTAATGCGATCAACTTTGACATTGCCATGAAACACCCCAATTGGTGAATGATTAGCCTGAAAACTGGTATAGATGGGAGTGGCGATCGCAATTAAAGGAATCCCTGTGGAACGGCTAATAAAGGGATCGGAAATATTAGTTTGCCCTGCTATTGCTTTTTGAAAGAAATCTCTATCCTTAATATTCTTGGTTGAGCGACCAACTTTTGTATTAGCAAAAGAACCATCGGGACTAACTATTTGAAAGAAAAAAAATTCATGAATTCGCTGCACTTCTGCTTGTAAATACGGTTCTGCCACAGACCAATCTAGGGAGCGAACCGTTGAAGTATTAGCGATTGTTTGGACTTCGACTTTGCGGACGTGTAACCACTCTTCAATTTCATCAACGCCTCTTTGGACTGTTTGGAAAGCACTTTGTTTTAAATCTGTTAATGCGATATTGCGAGCCGCTATATAGGTGTAATAAGCGCAAATGCTGACCAAAATGGTAGTACTGCCGAGAATAAAGCGGATTATTAAATTGCTGTTAACCGCATATTTCAATGGAATTGAGTCAAACCTTCTCCAACGTTGCATACTTCCAGTAAATATTAGAAAGTTATTTTTAGATTGCCCAATTCATCATTGAGAATCACAGGTATTTTTAACTTAAAAATAAAAAGTCAGTAGAGGGGAGAATATCAAGAAATATTGAGAGAGTTTTGTAAAGTATTCATAATATTTCGGCTGTGTAATTGCTGAAATCATAAACTTGATAACGATTACTTCACAATTAACTTCGCCAGAAGACAAATTGTTAATTTGTAATAATTGACTACACCTCAAATATCCCCTTCTCTTTGTATTCCCACATTGATAGGTAGTTTCGCTACGCAACATCACTTATTTTTTTGGCTAGTTTACGGTTCTTTACCATCCCTTTGATATTTAGACCCTTGTCCGATATTCTTTGGTTCTCAGAGGTTGTTTAAAAAGTACTATTGTTCACATCAAAATCTTAAAAACCTAACCCCCTAGCCCTCTTTACCTACGCTATCCATGAAGCCAAGCATTTCATCAACCTACTGAGAAGCCAATTGTGAAGAAAGATGTTTATAATAGTTAGTTTAAAAAGGGGGCTCATTTTCAGGTTATGCAACTAAAATTTGACGAATTAAAATACTCATCATTTCCCCAGAGTTGACTATAGGTAATACTAGACTCTAGTCACTAACACTTGCATAACCTTGTTATGCTAAATTTTGACTGATAAATTCTGATTTCTATTCATAAAAATTATGAGCCAAAACCATTCTGTCTTAATTACCCTGGAACAAAAACTCAATCAAATTGTAGTGGGACAATCTAGCCTCATCCAGCAGTTGCTAATAGCCTTGTTAGGAGGTGGACACGTAATTTTAGAAGGTGTACCCGGAACAGGTAAAACACTTCTAGTCAAAGTTTTAGCCCAGTTAATTCAAGGTGATTTTCGCCGCATTCAACTTACACCAGATGTTTTACCCTCAGATATTACCGGAACAAATATTTTTGACTTAAATAGTCGCAGTTTTACCCTCAAAAAAGGGCCAGTCTTTACCGAAGTGTTACTAGCAGATGAAATTAACCGCACTCCTCCTAAAACTCAAGCGGCACTGTTAGAAGCAATGGAAGAAATGCAAGTTACTTTAGATGGTGAAAGTTTACCTTTGCCGGATTTATTTTGGGTAATTGCAACACAAAACCCTTTGGAATTTGAAGGGACTTATCCTTTACCAGAAGCGCAGTTAGATAGGTTCTTATTCAAATTATTAGTAGATTATCCTGACCAAGCCGCAGAAAAACAAATGTTACTCAATCGTCAAGCCGGATTTGCCGCGCGACGGATAGATATTTTTAGTTTACAACCAGTAGCAACAGTCGCAGAAATTTTACAAGCACGCCAAGAAGTGAAACAAGTGCAAATATCTGAAAAAATTATCGATTATCTTTTAGCTTTAGTGAGAGCATCACGCCAATTTCCTGATTTAGCTTTGGGTGCGTCACCCCGTGCGGCTGGTGCTTGGTTGCAAACATCTCAAGCCGCCGCATGGTTAGCCGGACGCGATTTTGTCACACCAGATGATGTGAAAGCTGTAGCTTCACCTTTGTTACGTCATCGTTTGCTACTTAAACCAGAAGCTATGTTAGATGGTTTACAAATTGATGCAATTATTGGGTCGGTAATTAATCAAGTTAAAGTCCCCCGATGAAATGTCAATGATAAAAATTGATAAGCTAATCAATATCTTACAATTGGATAAATGATTGAGGTAAAAATGAAAATCAAAGAACAGATTAACCAAGAACTAGAGAAATTGCCTGAACCTTTATTACAGGAAATTTTAGATTTTATTCAGTTTTTGCAAGCCAAACACCAGCTAGAAAATATATCAGTAAATAACCAAGTTTCTCAACCACTCAAAGCAGAACATAATGTTACTAATTCTACTGCCGAAGATTTATTAGAATTTGTCGGGAGTTGGGAAGGTTCAGATATCAGAGAATGTCTGCAATTAGTTCATGAAAATCGAATACAACTTGAATTTTAATCATGTATCTTCTTGATACCAATCATTGTTCCTTCTTGATGGAGGGTGTACCTGGTGTTGCCAATCACCTGCGATCGCTTGGTCAAATACAACTGTCTACTAGTGTTATTGTTGCAGGATAATTACGCTTTATGGCGCAAAATTCCCAACAGAAAGCTGCTAACTTAATCAAAGTTAATGCGGTATTGCAGCGAATTAACTTATATGGAATCGATAAAGAAACTACAGAAATTTACGGTGACTTTAAATCTGAATTAATCAAGCATTTTGGCCCCAAAGAAAAAACTAAACGTAGCACAACTCAATTAAATACTATCGGGATTAGTGAAAATGACCTCTGGATAGCTGCGACAGCCTTACGCCATTCATTGATTATCGTTTCATGCGATAGTGATTTTGAGCGAATGCAGCAAGTAAGAGAAATTGCTTGGGAAAGTTGGGTTTAGATTTCTAAAAAATACTTACAAAAATTAGCAAAAAACTAAATAAAACATGGTTGCTTCTCAAAGAGTTTATTTTTTATTAGGATTAGGAATTGCGATCGCTCCCATCCTATCCTTATTCTTATCCATTCCCGTTAGCATCGCCATCACCTTATTATTTGATGCAGCTGTTCTGGTATTAATGATTGTGGATGGTTTGCGAGTCCGTCCTTTGCGGGTGCGAGTTAAGCGCGAATTACCGCAACGCTTATCGATTGGACGAGATAATCCCGTGATGCTGGCGGTGACAGCAGCCAAGACGGACGCAATTATTCAACTTCGTGATTACTATCCCGCCGAATTTGGCGTATCTACCCCGACACTCACCGCCACTATTCCCGCTAACACTACCCAAGAATTAACCTACACCGCCAACCCCACACAACGAGGGGAATTTCCTTGGGGAAATATTCAAGTGCGACAGTTGGGAACTTGGGGGTTAGCTTGGCATAATTGGCAAATACCGCAAAATGTTGCAGTCAAAGTTTATCCTGATTTAATTGGGTTGCGATCGCTCTCGATTCGCCTCACCTTACAATCATCAGGTTCCATCCGCCAATCTCGCCGCATGGGTATCGGTACAGAGTTTGCAGAACTGCGGAACTATCACACTGGTGATGATTTACGTTTTATTGATTGGAAAGCCACCGCCAGGAGAACTACTGGGAATACTCCACCTTTGGTCAGGGTGTTAGAACCAGAACAAGAACAAACCTTGATTATTTTATTAGACCGTGGTCGGCTAATGACAGCACAAGTCAAAGGCTTACAGCGATTTGATTGGGGTTTAAATGCGACTTTATCATTAGCGTTAGCCGGATTACATCGGGGCGATCGCGTCGGGGTGGGTGTATTCGACCGCCAAATGCACACATGGGTTTCCCCAGAACGCGGACAATCTCATCTGGGTAAATTAATTGATTATCTCACTCCCATTCAGCCAGTTTTACTCGAATCTGATTATTTAGGGGCTGTGACCAATGTAGTACAACGGCAAACTCGCCGCGCCTTAGTAGTTGTCATCACCGATTTAGTTGATGTCACTGCTTCTACTGAATTATTAGCCGCACTTTCCCGGTTAGCGCCCCGTTATTTACCCTTCTGCGTCACTTTGCGAGATCCGCAAGTTGATCATCTAGCGCACACATTTACTCAAGAAGTTACAGCAGCTTACAGTCGTGCTGTGGCTTTAGATTTATTAGCACAACGTCAAGTAGCCTTTGCTCAATTAAAGCAAAAAGGAGTCTTGGTACTCGATGCACCAGCAAATCAAATTACTGACCAGTTGCTTGAAAGATATCTACAACTTAAAGCCAGAAATCAGTTATGAATGGTCATTTGTTATTTGTCATTTGTCATTTGTTGGCGTTTTTCACAACTCAGATAGGATTGCTATATATCGTTTCTTACTCTAGTAAGGTAAACAGAAGAATAATTAACCGCAGATGTAGACGCAAGCCTAACCAATAATTACTGATTGAGACTGAAAAATTATGGGGAGTTCAAATAATCAGGGAATTTGCTGGTGGTTTCTCGCACAGTTTACCCGCTACAGTTTAACTTTATTCCTAAGTGCGGTAATGCTTGCTGATGTTGTGGCGGCGACACCGAAAAACCAAGGGTTGCAGATAGAACAGCAAACCACTCAACAAGATACCACTCGCGCTACTGCGAAACGCCTTTTTCAAGAGGGAATGCAGTTTTATCAACAAGGAACAGCAGAATCACTGCGACAAGCAATTAGTAAATACCAAGCAGCTTTGAAGCTTTGGCAAAAACTTGATGAGCAAAGCCGGGAAGCCGAAACTCTCAATCAACTTGGCTTAATCTACGACGATTTGGGAGAAACACAAGAAGTACTCAAATATTACAACCAAGCTCTACCAATACTCCTTGCAGTGGAGGATAGAACAGGGGAAGCCACCACCCTCAACAATATTGGCAAAGTCTACCTCTCATTAGGAGAAAGGGAAGAAGCACTAAAACACTTCAACCGAGCTTTACTGATCAGCCGTGCAGTGGGGGACAAAAAAGTGGAAGGCCTGACTCTCAACTATCTTGGTGTTATCTACAACTCATTAGAAGAACCGCAACAAGCTCTCAAATACTATAACCAAGCTTTACCAATACTTCGTGCAGTCGGGGATAGAGAACAGGAAGCCAGCACCCTGAAAAATATTAGCTTAGTCTACGCCGCTTTAGGAGAAAAGCAAGCAGCAATCAAATACCTCAACCAAGCTTTATCCATAGGCCGTGCAGTGAAAGACAAAAGAATTGAAGCCCGTACCCTCAATGATATTGGCTTTGTCTACGCCTCATTGGGAGAACCGCAAGAAGCTCTCAAATATTTTGACCAAGCTTTACCCGTACTCCGTGCAGTAGGCGAGAAAAGAAGGGAAGCCACTATCCTCCACAATATTGGCGGTATCCACAAATCATTAGGAGAACAGGAAGAAGCCCTCAAATATTACAACCAAGCTTTATCTATACGTCGTGCAGTGGGGGACAGAAAAGGGGAAATCCTCACCCTCTCTAACATGGCTTCCCTAGAATACAGACGGGGTAATTTACAACCAGCCCAAACACACATTCAAGCAGCTATTGAAATAATTGAAGAGTTACGCGCCAAAATCACTAATGCAGAACTACGTGATGCTTATTCTGCATCAGTGAGAGGCTATTACGAGTTCAACACCTATCTATTGATGGAACTGCAAAAAAAGGATTTATAAATTAGCAGTGAAAGTTAGCGATCGCTCCTATCTTCTCATCAAACGACTTGGTTAAAGTGTTTGGAAATTCTCAATTGTCAAGAACAGTTCCTCGTCAGCTATTTGAAAGCTGTAGTCGATGCTAATTTGGGTGGGATAACCACGCTGACCGTTGTACGTTACCTCAACATTATCTGCTCGACGAGCGATCGCATCTGCAATCACATTAAACAGTTTGGGAATTGTTTTGTATCTTTCAAAAAATTCTGGGTTACTAACTGGCTGACCTGTAGTTGTGGTGATGGATGCTGTAATCCCATTTCTAACAGTAATAATTACAGGCCCTCTAGCTTCAGGCACACAAAAACAACTTTTACTGAGTGTATAGCGATAATTGCGGATATTTTGTTGATTCCACAAACTGCGATTACGTCTTAATTGTTGTAAATCGCTAACTGCTGGTCTTTGTGCTATCTCTACAGTTGATTGAGATATTGCTGGTGTATTGAAACTTAAAGGCATTAATAATGCTGTGCTGATCATAATTGGCCAGCGCAACTGCATCAAGTGAGTTTTGAAATTCCTCGGCATTGGATTATTCCCTGGTGTATTTGCGGTTACAGTGCTTTATATAGCGGCTCTTACTTGCTTGTAATACAGTAGGAACCCCACCCCGCATTTGCTTACGCAAACGCTCCCCTCCCCGCTTGCGGAGAGAAGTTGCGTGCGGGGGTTCCCCCCGTTGAGCAAACTTCGGGGGAGGGGTTGGGGGTGGGGTTGAAATGTACCTCATCCAACCGAGAACCGCTATGTAACACTTAAAAATTTAGGGCTTAATCCTTGACTTGTCAAGTTACTCAGACTACATATCAACTCTTAATTTAGGGCTTTTTCGACACATCCCAAATATCTTGTTTAATTTGCTCTTTTGCAATTAGCAACTGAACTTTAATCGGTAATTTTAAAGCTGGTCGTATAGACCATAATTCTTCATCTAATAATTCTCTTTCTAAATTTATATAAATCATTAATTTATCCTTGATATCGCCAAAATTAGCAAGCAAACATAAAGTCTGCTTTTTGGTAGATGAGTTTTATCAAAAGCCGATAAAACATTTAATAAATACAGCTTATCTATTTATAAAAAATAACTTTGATAATTTATTTTTTATAAAAAACTATAAATCGATAGACAAACCGTATATTATTTAAATAATCTCTCATAGACTGTTCTAAAAATCAAGCTATTAGCAAGACAAGGCAACAATTTATTGATGAGCAATGTAGCCGTGAACTGTTAATTGGGATAAATATATGGCAGGTAAATTAGAAGGAAAAGTAGCAATTATTACTGGGGCTTCTGCGGGGATAGGTGAAGCAACTGCGATCGCCTTAGCCGCAGAGGGAGCGCAAGTAGTAATTGCAGCCAGGCGTTCTGACCGACTAGATGCAGTAGCGCAAAAGATTACTGAAAATGGCGGCAAAGCATTACCGATAGTTACAGATGTTACCGATGAAGCCCAAGTCAAAAATTTGGTAGATAAAGCGATCGCTGCCTGGGGAAGAGTTGATATTTTAGTCAACAATGCCGGGATTGCCGTTATTGGCGAGATTGATGGTGGTAACACCGCAAATTGGCGACGGATGATTGATATCAACGTTTTAGGTGTGCTGTATGCAACACACTCTGTTTTGCCAATTTTGAAAGCCCAAAATTCTGGACATATCGTCAATATCTCCTCTGTGGCAGGTCGTACAGCTAGAGCCGGGATTGGGATCTACAACGCCACAAAATGGGGTGTTAATGGTTTTTCGGAAGCGTTACGTCAAGAAGTTTACCAGCATAACATCCGCGTCACGATCATCGAACCCGGTTTAGTGGATACAGAAATCAACGACTTGATTGACGACCCCATCGCCAAGCAACGTAGTGAAGAACGACGTAAAACCGTCACCCCACTAGAAAGCGAAGATATAGCCGCAGCTATTGTCTATGCAGTCACTCAACCGCCACGGGTGAATGTCAATGAAATTCTCATCCGTCCCACACAACAGGGATGGTAATCAATTCTGCAACATTATTGGAAATTACAAAAATATGACAACTCCAACTACAGCATCTACCTGGGAACAGTTATCGGAAATTGCTCAAAAACACACCCCAGCGCGGCGGGTACGCCGACCAGGACAGTCTCCATCTACTGCACCTATTCCTAGCAGTCTGCATAAACTACCGCCAGACACCACACCACCCGTATTGCTTTACCGCGATACAAACTCTTGGTGTCCTTTTTGTGAAAGAGTGTGGTTTGCTTTAGAAGAAAAACAAATTCCCTTTGAAACAGAGTTTATTGACTTAAGCAATAAACCCAAATGGTATACGGATTTAGTTCCCACAACCCTTGTCCCAGCCGCCAAAATCGAGGGTGAGTTAGTCTACGAATCTAAAGATATTCTCTTAGCTTTAGAAGCGAGATTTCCTAGTCCGTCACTACTTCCTGAAGACCCAGAAGAAAACGCTGTAGCTAGACAGTGGGTAGAAGATGCAGAAACTAATGGTTTTCGCAATCTTGCTTATAAATTCTTGCGGGAAACTCCGACAGATGCGGATGAGTTAGCTAACTTACAAGCTACCTTTGAAACCAGTCTAGATGAGCTTGAGCAAACTTTAGGCAAATATCCAGGCCCCTACTTTTTATCAACTTTTAGCTTAGTTGATATTATGTATAGCCCCCATTTAGATAGACTGGCGGCGAATTTACCTGTGTATCGGGGCTATCAAATCAAAGGAAATCCCCGCTTCCCACGGATTAATGCTTGGTTTGCAGCGTTGAATGAACGTCCTGCTTATCATCGAGTCAAATCAGACGACACCACTAATAATTTACTGCTGCGGAGGAGGTTTGGTATTGAACCAACAGGAAACGCCTTACCTTTAAATACAGCAGATAGTAATGCTATTCAATATCGTGCCGAAGCAGCAGAAAGACTTAGCGATAACCATGAAGTTGCGATCGCAGATATTATCAAAAATTCTGGTGTGCAAGCATTGGCTATAGATGGTGATATTACCACAGTTAAAGAAGCGGTGGATTTGCATTTAAGACTGTTGGCAGAATACCTGATTCATGGTGATAGCGCCCCCTTACCAGGAGGTCGGACTGGTGGCAAAAATAGTATAGAAACAACAGTATCAGCAGTTGGCGCGATCGCTCTTGCCTACGTCAGAAATCGCGTCTGTGCGCCGCGTGATATGAGTGCTGGTGCAGCCACCGCATTCCGCGCCGCAGTTGATCAGGTTTTGGCTTCTCTGTATTAAGCTGATCAAAGGGAACAGGGAACAGTGGAGATTTTACTTGGTTTTAAACCTTGCTTCGGGGCTAGTTTTTTCCCTGTTCTCGCCCCCAAAGGCTTAATAAAAATGGGAAGCAGAAATTTCTACTTCCCAAATCACCGAACCGCAAATTTAATCACTTACTCAGAATTATGAAGAGTGAGAGTAGGTGAAAAAAGCTAAATATTACTTTTGAGCAACTGCAACACCATTAGGTTCACCAAGAACTTTAGCGAATCTTTCTAAATAGAAATTCACAGGATTTGCCACTGCTTGAATAGACTCACGACTTTCTACTGCATTCCACCATTGCAGCAAACGGGGTGTTTCTGCTGGTAAGGTGAACTTACGGAAGTGTTCGAGGACGGGTAAACGCTCAAACCAAGGATAAAAGCTGATATCAACTAAACTAAACTGTTCACCCAACCAATAAGGGCCGTTACCAGATAGCTTACCTAATCCTTCTTGTTCAATATACAAAAGTGCCTCGATAAATTCTTGCCGCCCTTGTTCTTGTTCTTGAGCATCTTTACCACGCAAGAATTTGTTAAATGCGGGGACAAAACGACTATTGGCGTAGTCAATCCAAATCCGCGCGATCGCTTTTTTGGTAGGATCATGAGGTAACAAAGCTGGCTCTGGAAAGACTTCTTCTAGATACTCATTAATCACCGCAGACTCATAAATTTCTACATCCCCATGCTTAATTGCTGGCACTTTACCATAACGGGAAACCTGCGTGAAATCTGATGGCTTGTTCTGTAAGTCAATTTCAACTGGGGTAAAGTCAATTTTCTTTTCTAGCAGAACCACGCGGGTTCTTTGAGAAAAGGTAGAGGCTTTGGCGAAGTAAAGTTGTAGGTTACTCATGAATTTTTCCTTGTATGGTAGTTTGAATGCACCTCAAAGTCTAAGCAAACAAAAGTCTACTTATCCTCTAAAGTACGATAAACCTATAGAATTACCGTAGAATACCAAGAGTATTACATATCCTTTGGGAAAATACAACACTACTTTCCACAAGTCTCTTTTGTTCATCTATACAAATAGAACTAGTAGTGTACCAACCCAGAATTGCTGTGTAGACGCAGCAAGGGAGCAGAGGAGCAGGGGAGCAGGGGGGAATGAAGGTACTTTCTCCCCAGCCCCTCTGCCCCTCTGCTATCCACCATGCAAAGTTGTCTTGGCAGACTACTAGAACGGCTAGATATGTAATACTTAGTAATAATGATTGTTAGTAAATCTAACTATCTCTAGTCTGTTAGGTCACTTTACACCACAAAACATCAGACCAAGACCAAATATCAAGACAATGAAAGAAATATCACGTCGCCAATTTATCACCACAGCCACCCTGACAACAGGCTTTGTTTTAGCAGTACAGCCTGTATTTGCTAAAGTAATTACCACCGATAGCAAGGGCTTAACGGCGGGTGCAGTGAAAATTCCGGTTAAAGATGGCGAAATTCCTGCTTATCGAGCCGTACCTAAAACGGGAAAAAATTTCCCAGTGGTTTTGGTAATTCAAGAAATTTTTGGTGTGCATGAGCATATTCAAGATGTTTGTCGTCGCTTTGCCAAGTTGGGGTATTTAGCGATCGCACCAGAATTATTTGTGCGTCAAGGTGATGTGTCAAAATTAAGCAACATAGACGAAATCCGTCCGATTGTTAGCAAAGTTCCTGATGCACAGGTACTATCTGACCTAGATGCAACAGTCAACTGGGCAGCAAAATCAGCCAAGGGAAATGCCAAGAGAGTTGGAATTACAGGCTTTTGCTGGGGTGGAAGAATTACTTGGCTATATGCTGCACATAATCCCCAAGTCAAAGCAGGTGTAGCGTGGTATGGCAGACTTGTGGGTAACTCTACAGAACTCACACCCAAACATCCCGTTGATATTGCTGCAAACTTAAAAGTACCTGTCTTGGGACTATACGGCGGTAAAGATACAGGTATACCTGTGGATACTGTAGAACAAATGCGCGATCGCCTCAAGTCCAGTAGCAGCAAATCAGAAATTATCGTTTACCCAGATGCACCCCACGCCTTTTTTGCAGATTATCGCCCATCTTACCGTGAGCAAGAAGCCAAAGAAGGCTGGCAAAAACTCCAAGCATGGTTTAAACAACATGGGGTGTAATCACAATTTTTAGGTTCACGCAGAGGCGCGGAGAGTTATTTAACGCGATGTGCAACTTATTCTTGAAACCCCTCTCCAAACCTCTCCCCTGCAAGGAGAGAGGCTTTGAATCTTGCCCCCCTTCCCTGTCTGCGACACGCTGCGCGAACGTAGGGAAGGGGTTGGGGGTTAGGTTTGAGAGAAAGTTGCACACCACGTTATTTAGAAGTGAATCATATCGAAAATAGCTGAATTAGCGAGATAAACACTAGTAAATTAAACTTGCACTGTGAATTGGAGAAATAAACTCAATGACAACCACTGCATTAATTGTTGGTGCTGGTAATGGACTGAGTGCATCCTTAGCGCGTTTGTTCGCGGCTGAGGGGATGAGCGTTGCTTTAGCCGCACGGCAGATTGATAAACTGAGTACATTGTCTCAAGAGATTGGCGCGGTTAGTTTTGCCTGTGATGCTTCTCAACCAAACGATGTCAACCAACTGTTCAACGATGTAGAACAAAAGTTAGGAGCGCCAACCGTTGTAGTTTACAATCCAAGTTTCCGAGTTACAGGTAAGTTAATTGACCTTGACCCTAGCGAAGTGGCAAAATCGCTGGAAATTACTGCTTATGGTGGCTTTTTGGTAGCTCAAGCCGCAGCTAAACGAATGTTGAAATTAGGCGAAGGGGCAATTTTCTTTACAGGTGCGTCGGCTAGTGTCAAAGGTTATCCACGTTCTGCGCCCTTTGCAATGGGTAAATTTGCTTTGCGGGGTTTAGTTCAAAGTATTGCGCGGGAACTAGCACCGCAGAATATTCACATAGCACACTTTATTATTGATGGTGGGATTCGTTCAGCAACACGTCAAGAAGCTACCGATAAACCTGATAGTTTACTAGATCCTGATGCGATCGCTCAAACTTACCTTAACATTCTCCGTCAACCCCGCAGTGCTTGGACATGGGAAGTAGAATTACGCCCTTGGGTGGAAACATTTTAGTATGGTGAATGGACAGTTATCAGCCGCATCTACATAAAAAATTCGCGCTTGCAGAGTTCAAATTTTCACAGTTGGTTACTGACTCATTCACTCCATTACCGTCATAAATATTTCTGTTTTGTATCCTACACACCTTAACAACAAGTAATTTCTAGGGTAAAAGTGGATACAGCTAAGAAGTATAAAAAATCATCGTAGAAATAGTATGAGTGAATTAGCGGTAATCAGCTTTAATGATAAATATAAAGCAGATGAAATGCTTCTAGAACTACTAAAACTGGAACAAGAGCATTTAGCTGATTTAGAAGATGCAGTTGTCATTACAAAAAATGCACAGGGTAGGATCAGGGTTAAACCCTATCATGATTTAGTTAAACCTGGTGATCTGAGTAATGAGCTTTGGGGTGGGATCATTAGCGCAACTTTTTTTCATCGCTCTCTTACCATTAAAGAAAGTGTGTTTAACAGTAGTTTTTTAACCGAAGTTGAAGCAGCTTTAACCCCTAATTCATCGGCTATATTTGTTTTGATTAACTATGCCGATACCGAAAAAATCATTGCAGAATTTCATCGGTTTGAAGGTAAGTTAATTAGAACAACTCTATCTAAAGAGCAAATTGATTATCTAAAGAAAACTCCTCAAAAAGTCTAACTAATTCTACTGGGAAAGACTAGTACAGTTCGGCGTAAATAAACCGACCATAAGAAATTGCTAGAAAGCTTGTGTTATGAATATTCTTTCTTTTTCCTTTTGATCTTTTACTTTTGCCTTGTTGTACTAGTAGTCCAGTAAACCAATTATCAAAGCTCACACATCCCCGACTTTTCAAAAAGCCGGGGATTTTAATACTTGCAACCCCTTAAAGACAAAAAAGAAGGGACGTTTTGAAAACGTCCCTGTAATTCAATCTTCAAACACTCAATGTCAGATCAAACAAAGAGGCCTTACAACTGTCTCAAGAAAGCGATAATTGCTCTTTGATCATCGCGTGTGAGAGAACGGAAGCGAGCCATAACTTCTCGTGCTTCACTTCGGTGAGTGTTGGAAAGCGCACTGTTATATGGTGGGCAAATGACATCTTGAGGTCTTGCACCGTAGTCAATCACAATCTTGTCACTGCTGGTCAGACTGCCATCATAACTAATTTGGTTAGAGTATTTACCACCTACATTTGGAGGTACAGGACATCCGCCACCTGGCAGAGTAGAAGTCCTAGCATCATCAGGTGCAGGTAAATCATGTAATTCAATTGCAGCCAGCAGTGCTTCGTCTACGTTGCGAACAACCAAAGGTTCATTAGTCACGTCTCTGTTGGTTGTTACAGTACCCGCAGGTGTAGTGTCACGGTTAAGTGCGCTCAAGAAGATACGCGCATCGTGCATGAATGGAGGGCCAACTCTACCAATACCAGCCAGAGGAGGTGTACGGAACTGATCACCAAGAGCAGTACCTTGTTGGTTAGTGAAGGAATCACTAGCAAAGTTCCGCATCAAATCATAGGTCATGAAGGTAGCAACGTTACCACCAGATGTTTGACCAAAAGCCTCAGCACGGCTAACCAGGAATGGATCGCGTGGAATTGGGGAGAATCTTTCAGCGTCAATGACTGGGCCTCTGTGGATGTTGATATCAGAGAATAGAGGAGCCCAACGGTAGCTGAGAGCATCCACAAGTGCTTGGGCATCTGGCCCCAAGGATGGGTCGCCATTAGCAGGAGATAAACCAGTTCTTTGAATGGGAGTGTGGCAGTTAACGCAACCAACCATGCGATCGCTCTGGTTAATCGCATTCGGATCTAAACCATCGCTGCCGCTTCTAGGCATCTTACCGGGAATCGTCCGGTTAGCAAAGGCAACTAAGTCGATACCAAACAATTGCGCCCCTCTTTGGACTCTAGCAGCTGGATTGTTACCAGGTAAAGGTCTAGAAGGATCTTTAGCTCTCAGGACAGCCAACAAGTCTCTACCAAATTCTGGGGGAGCTGTTGAACGGATAAAGTTACGTTCGTTAAATGGTGTGGCAACAGATAGCTCAAACTGATCAGGTGCAGGCCCATCAGCTACTTCATTTCGACAGTTGCGATTGTAAGGAGCAATAGCTGGGTCAGCAATAACTTGTTCTAGAGGAGAGAACACGTTAGTCATGCTCAAACTACCGAACATACCACCCAAAATAAACTGCAACATCTCGGAACCATTCGCCCGTAGACCAAAACGACCTACCCCTGTAGCGAGAAGTTCGTTTTGTCTTTGTTGCTGTTGTGCCGCAGGTATATTGCTAGGAATTGTATTGACCTGACCTGTAACGCAATCACCGGTACATTGGAATAAAGCGGTTTTCAGTGAGGATCTGTCGCCTCTGGCATCGGTGGGGTCAGAAGCGGCTGTAATATCTACGTTGGGAATCGCTTCTATCAACCCACGACCAATATATGGAGGCCCTGCGAACTCACTAATAGCACGTCTAAAGCCACTTGCACTTTGTTGTGTAGTCCGGTTGAAGTTAGCGAGGTTTCTATCTTCCGAAACACTAGGAATAGCATCTGGGAAGCAATCTATCCCAAATCTTGCTCTTAGTTGTTCCGTTGCTGGGCGGACGTGTTGCAAGAAACCACTATAGTTCTGACCAAACCCTGTTACACGGTTGATATTTCCATTCAGGGGGTCGAAAACGTTCGCTGATGCGGAATAGTCACCAAATACCGTAAAGGCTGCGGTTCTTCCTGTGTTGTTGACTGCATCTAACTCGCCACTAGAGGCTAGACTTAGACGACTTAAGTCAACAGAACCATCAGGCTCAACCGGATCTAAACGGCTTCCAGGCGCTCTACCACCTGTTTGGGTATTACCTGATACGATACTGAACCGAGTGGGAGTTGTTCTGCCAGCTCTACTAACGTTAGAAGTACCAGTCAATAGTCCTTCGTTGGGTACTGCTTCAACGTTATTTAAGTGACAACCCGCACATCGAGTTTGCATAGAGGTTGATCCAAAACCATCCTCAACTCGGTTGGGAGTAGTAAAGAAGGTAGAACCTTCTACAATTCTTTCCCGAATTGATGTTGGGATGGACGGATAAACCAATCTATCCAACTCTTCCAAAGTATCTACTGGGTCAAGCCCTACATCGCCAAAGGTATCACGACGTACACGTTCTACTGGACGCAGAGTACGAGTAGGAGGTTGAACTACGAAGTTTGATGCAACTTCTTGTCTGCGCCGTGCAATTAAAGTTGCATCATCGGGCAGAGCAATCTGACCAAAGACTTTTTGTGGGTTGATATAGCCTATCAGTACCGACAGACCTAACGATAAACCCACTATTAATAAAAGGAATCTTCGTTGTTTTCGCAT
The DNA here is from genome assembly GCF_014696905.1 of Nostoc sp. FACHB-190. NCBI lineage: Bacteria > Bacillati > Cyanobacteriota > Cyanophyceae > Nostocales > Nostocaceae > Nostoc > Nostoc sp. FACHB-190. Next base: position 23,539 of record NZ_JACJQW010000019.1, on the reverse strand, counting down.
TAACTAAGTTCCAAGCTTATTTAATATTTGAGTAATACAAACTCAAGGCTATCTATTTCGCATTAGGAGTAATACAATTCCAGAGCTACAGATTCCGCAGAGGAACTGTAACTTTTTCGTCACCAAGTACGAAGAAATCAAGCAAAGTATTGATCCCAATACTTTAGAACTTAAGTTCGCAAATAGTTGAGTAACTAATTACACTGTATATTACTACAACTTCAAAGCAAAAGGAAATTTTTATTAAGTATATACTGTTAAATATTTCTACATAAACTGTCTCAAATAAATCAAGACACTATGAAGTTAATGTGACGCTAAAGCCTAGTTTATGTAATCTTTAAAATTCAGTTATTTTCATCATGAAGTTAAAAAAAAGTTTAAAGAAAGCCTCATTAAGAAAGAGTTATGCAGCTATAGAGTAAATGCTTATGTGCTTGACATTTACTCTGGGCATTAGGCTATGATGCTTCAAAATCAAGGCTCTGAGCTAATATGCCTTGCCTTTATATAACTTAATTGGGCCAACTATATGACCTGCCAGACAATAGTTTTATCAAAATTAAATGAATTACCTCAGTACATAACATAACAGAGATAAAGACACTTTATCCCTAATTGTTGGTGAATTTCTTCAAGCAATATAAGCACACAATAAAGCTCATATACTCAGCTTCAATATTTAAACTTTGTATATCTTTAGGTTGACTTGTCATCAATATTATGTGTTATCAAATTTGATACATTTTGCTGATCTAGAATTAATTTGCTCAACAGCACATAACTTTCTATTAGTAAATAGATTTAACAAAATTTCACTACTAAATATTTAGTAATAGTTAATATTAGGAAGGATTCTCAAGAAGTAATTTGAGGAAAAGCTAGTAGTGAAGAAGTTCAATCTTTTCTAGATTGCGCTTGTAAAGATAGAGATTTAAAACCAAGCTGCATATATTCTCAATCAAATCTCTGTTGTATGAGACGGCGATGTTCTCACACTGTTGAGAGATTTAAACTTGAATGTTTGCGTTAATACTATTGATGTAGCAAATTTGGGGTGTTCAATATTTGCTATTTACCCCAAAACGATAGATGCCAGAGTCATCAATATATTTACAATCAGGACTTATATGCAGAGTGCGAAAACCTTAGATGCGCTAGAGGCTTCGCTTACTCTACAGGAATACCCAATAACTGGGGTTTGATCAAAGACACAGAGGCAACGGAGGGAATAGAGTTGAAAAAGCTGTTTACTTAAGTCCTAACGATAAAATATCATACCAAACTTCTTGGGTGATGAAATTAAACTTTACATTAAGTTAAGATGTGTTCGATCACTGGGGTAAGTGAAAAACATGCAAAGCTACAGAAATTAACGTCAGGAAAGTTAAAAAGCCGATAGTATCTAGCATAGTTGTAACTAACGGCCCACTCACTAATGCAGGGTCAAGCTTCAGGCGTTTTAAACCCATTGGTAAAAGAGTACCGAGAGTCACAGCCACTAGTGTATTAGTCGCCATGACTGTACCTGCAACCACACCAACCCAGCGTTCTTGAGGTTTCGCCCAAATCATTGATAGTGCCATCATGGTGATAGCTAAAACGACTGCTGTGCCTAAACCTGCCAGCACTTCTTTACGGAGAATTTTGAAAGTATCTCTGGGTGTGACTTCGCCGACACCCAAGCCTCTAATTGTCACAGTTAAGGCTTGAATACCCACAGTCCCGCCTGTGTTGGAGAAAATTGGCATAATGACAGCTAAGACTGGTACAGCCGCGATTACCGATTGGAAAGGAGCGATCGCACTTGCCGCACCAATGTATAATCCCATAATTGCCAATAACCACGGTAGGCGCTTACGAATGGTAACTAAGGGCGCAGATAAAGCTTCTTCATCACCACTCACCCCGGCTAATTTCTGGATGTCTTCGGTGGCTTCTTCTTCTAAAATATCAATCACATCATCAATGGTGATGATGCCGACTAACCGATCTTCCCTGTCAACTACTGGGATAGCGATTAAGTCGTAACGCTTCATGATTTGGGCGACTTCTTCTTGGGGCGTTTCGGTTTTAACTTTGATGACGCGATCGCTAGATATATCACGAATATAAACATCAGGAAAAGTAAACAATAACTGACGCAACGAAACGACTCTGACAAGTTTGCGGTTATTGTCTGTAACGTAGGCGTAGTAAATTGTTTCCTTATCTTCGTCTTGACGGCGAATTTTGCTTAAGGCTTCACCAACAGTTAAACCTTCTTGCAAACGCACATATTCTGTAGTCATCACCCGCCCAGCCGTACCTTCGGGATAACCCAGAATTGTAGCGGTTGCTTGTCTTTGTTCGGGACTGAGTTGTTGTATTAGGCGTTTAACTACCCCAGCCGGCAATTCATCAAATAATTCCGCCCGTTCATCAGGACTCATCGCCTCCATAATTTGCGCTACCTGGACATTATGCAGAGAGTTAATTAGTTCTTCCTGCACTTCTGTGGGTAGATATTCAAACACGTCAATTGCCTGGGCTTTATTTAACAGCCGAAAAGCGATCGCCCTCTGTTCTTCTGGTAATTTTGTAATATATTCACCGACATCTACGGGTTGTAACCCATTTAAGTCGCATTTCAACTGATTTAAATCAGAGACATTGAACAGTGAATCACGAATGTCCTGTGTAAGCATGAATACCTCCTATGTGCCTCCCCCGCGCCGAGAGACACGCTCACTAGCTTAGAGGAGGTTCGTACTGCCGTCTTGTGGACTTTTGTCCATAAAATTTCAACAACTCAATATCGATTGCCAAATCAAGGCATCGCTAACTGATCATCCTAACTTGGAATAGTGCGATCTGAATCAATTTTCAGTAACCACGTACTAAGTTTGTGATATTCAGTACAGGTACACTATTGATTACCCTGATTTTTCGTTAACTAGTGTCGATTGTACTATTGCTAAAATTTGTGTCAAGCAAATGTAGAGGTTTGCTGGCAAACTTCACAAAGTCAAAATATTTACATCGACTCATTAGTGTTTGTTTGAAGACTCAGGGTAGAGTGATCATAGAAGGCAGGAGGCAGGAGGCAGAAGGATCAAGCCATTTCTGTAGGTTGAGTGAAACGCAGTGTAACCCAACACAGCACATTTTAAGTATTTTTACAACAGTTGGGTGACGGCGCAATCATAGATTTACCTTGTTACCAATATCTTTTGTGCGCCTCCACCCAACCTACTCTTTATTATTCTTCTTCTGGGATAGGTAAATCTAAGGCTATCAACAAAGCCTGAGATAAATGAGCCATTACCGAATGCGAAACTGCACCTCTTAAACGCAAAAAGCGGGTTTTAGATAGTACCCGCACTTGATCTGCCATTGCGATCGAATCTCGCTTGAGTCCGCCATCGGGTGCTAAAATTAACACCTGGGTTGGATAAACTCGCTTACCTGATTGATACGTAGTGCAGGGAACGGCTAAAACAACTGGACTCGACGAATTAATTGCATCACGACTGACAATAATTACTGGGCGAGTCCCTCCTTGCTCTGAACCTTCAGTTGATTCTAGGCGAGCATCATAGACCTCACCCCTTCTCATTACAAGGATTCCTCTAACAGAAAAGCCTCCCACTGAGCAGCAGCAAACTCAGACTCTAGTTTGAGTACTTCTGCTTGATAGTCAGGATCGCAGGCCATTTCTGTTAAAGCAGCGTCAATTGCGGCTCGTTTTTGTGCTGCTAATTCTCGACGTAACGCTTGCACCATAAAATCATTACGACTTCTTGCTTTGCCTTCTAAAACTGCCTTGTCAGTTGCTTCTAAAAGTTCTCGTGGTATTGCCAGTGTAGTGCGAACGGATTCGGCTTTCATGTAGTGATGATTATTTTGATGTCTTCAGTGACGACTTCTATGATATCACTCTTAATCGCACTCCGACCCTTGGAGTTCTACCGAAGACCATGTAGCAACCAAAATTTTGCGCCCACAGTAGTACCGAATCAGTAATAGAAAAGACTTTTTGTCTCCGCAAAGGTATGTTCACATTACACATTGATTTACAAAATTCAGCCATAACTAAAAGTCCCGATTCCATAGCTATCTTAGGCATCTGGACGAGAAATCCACTTCTATGTACTACTTAAGTAGAAAGAGTTATTTGTAGGTGATAGTCAGTAATTCGGCAGAAAATAAAATTTTTTTTGTGACTTTGCCTGAAACACTCACTTTTTTGGGTGAACCATCGGCATAAAGTTCAAGGCGTACTAAATTTAATATTACTAGATAAATGGTATTTTCTTATACCGTAATTTGGTTTACATAATTTATGAAAGTCGAAAGTTCAATTGACAGATCAATGATGCCAGGGTTTTGAAGAAGTTTTTTTAACTGACAAGCATTTAACTAGAACTTACAGAGAATTGGCAAATGGCAAACAGAGACTGGGAAACGGATGAGGACAGACAAATTAATAGACTGGAAGCCCATCGAGATTTCATCACCTGGGTTATCAACAGGTTACAAGCAGAGGGTATTCGTTGTGAGAGAACAAGGGGAAATGATTCTAGAGGCGATATTCTTTATTACAACACTGAGGATGAACCAAGAGTGAAGAAAATTGTTCGCCAGATTAACGCTGAGTACAATAAATCTTAGGACATCTAAATGCCATACATTGAAATTAAAACTCGTAAACAGATCGATTCGGCTTTAGCACAAAAGATTATTAATAAGGGATGTGTATCTGCTGTATTAACCACAGGGATAATTACGAAGCCAGCAAAGAAACTTTTTGATGAGCATAATTTAGCATACGCAGAGAATGTCCCTGAGACATTATTTTTGGAATCTGAAGCTTAGGAGGAAGGCTAATGCTAGATGTCACATTCTACTCACAAGCCAAAGAAACAATTGATACAGTGGATGTTTCAGACGATTTTTACGAATGGCTGCAAAAATCAGGCTTTGCCAACATTGCTAAATCTCAAGAAATAGAGATGAAACCTGACGGAGAAACTGTGAAAGTTTCTGCCATTGTTCTTGAGGGTGGAAACCGGAGAAAGTTTAGTGACTTCTTGCGAGACGCAATTGTTCAAGAAAGTGATGATGTGCTGAATACGTTGGGTAATTCACCGTCGAAGGAAGAATACATAAACACCACCTATAAACTCAAAACCTTACAGAGTTTGCGTAAGTTTGTGGAGGATGAAAAATGTAAATATCTAGAATGGGAGTAAATAGAGGGGCTTAAATGGTGGTAGTTGGAATAAGACTGGCGATTCATATCGACTTACTTACAACATCGAGTTGCGATCGCAGTATAATAAAATTGTCGTGTAAACAGTGTAAATCGGCAAAACTTGATTCTGTCTTACCACAATTTCTTTCTAGAACCTAAGATTTTAAGTCTTTCCCTTCATTTTCACCAGATGCCTTACCAGTGAAAAACATTTTGATTCAGTGAGAATTCATTCACAACTGTGTAACTAAATGGCTACTAACGCGAGATAATAAGTAGTCTCTGCTACTCTTGGCTGTAAATCCCCACGTCCATTACAAAACCCTTCTCTTCACAGCTATAGGTTGGAATTCTGCAAGCATCCCTTAATGAGTATGAAAACAGCTACCGAATTACAAACTCGACTAGAGCATTACTACCAGCAAATCAAGACAATTATCTTAGTGCGGCAAAATCCGATTACTGGTTTGCTACCTGCGAGTACAGCCATTACGGCTCACGGTGATTATACAGATGCTTGGGTGAGAGACAATGTTTACAGCATTTTAGCGGTTTGGGGTTTGGCGCTGGCGTATCGCAAAGTTGATGAAGACAAAGGACACACTTACGAATTAGAACACAGCGTGATTAAGCTAATGCGTGGGTTGCTGTTTGCAATGATGCGACAGGCGCATAAAGTCGAACGCTTTAAACATACCCAGTCACCTTTAGATGGGTTACACGCCAAATACAACACGGCGACTGGTGATATTGTAGTCGGTGATGATGAGTGGGGACATTTGCAACTGGATGCCACATCTATATTTATATTGATGCTGGCGCAAATGACAGCTTCGGGATTGCAGATTATTTATACGATTGATGAAGTAAACTTTGTGCAGAACTTGGTTTACTATATAGGACGCGCTTACCGCACACCAGATTATGGTATTTGGGAACGGGGAAATAAAATCAATCATGGTAGTGCAGAGTTAAACGCTAGTTCTGTGGGAATGGCGAAAGCTGCACTAGAGGCGATTAATGAACTCGATTTATTTGGGTTGCGGGGAAGTCAAGCATCGGTAATTCATGTGCTACCTGATGAAATTGCCCGCGCCCGCAGTACTTTAGAATCGTTATTACCGCGAGAATCGGCTTCTAAAGAAATTGATGCGGCGCTGTTGAGTATTATTAGCTATCCGGCGTTTGCGGTGGAGGATATTAATCTGCGCGATCGCACTTTTAACGATATCATCAACAAACTCCAAGGTAAATACGGCTGTAAACGCTTTTTACGTGACGGACATCAAACTGTTTTAGAAGATAACCAGCGTCTACACTACGAACCTTGGGAACTAAAGCAATTTGAAGATATTGAATGCGAATGGCCGTTATTTTTCACTTATTTATTACTTGATGGCCTATTTCGTAATGATCAAAAGCAAGTCCAAGAATATCAAGAACTTCTGGAATCATTATTAGTAGAACGGGACGGTTATCATTTATTACCAGAACTATATTATGTGCCTGCGGAAAACATCGAAGCCGAAAAAATCACGCCCCAAAGTCAAAAGCGTTTACCCAATGAAAACATCCCCTTAGTCTGGGCGCAAAGTTTATATTTTCTGGGGTTAATGTTAAGTGAAGGTTTGCTGGCGGTTGGGGATATTGACCCATTAGGGAGATATTTAACTATTGGTAAAAGCCGGGAAGCTCTTGTCCAAATTGCTTTGTTAGCCGAAGATGATGACTTACAAGCAAAACTAGAAGTGCATGGCATTGAAACTCAAACCCCCAAGCAAATAGAACCAATTCAAGTTAGAAAAGCTGAAGAACTATCAACTATTTACACCCAAATTGGTCGCAATGATAAACTAGGTTTGACAGGAAGACCAGCCAGAAGATTGCGGAGTTTAAACACATCGCGGATATTTAGAATTTGTGGTGAAACCGTAGTATTTTTGCCATCATTTTTAGATGCTCAACAGTTTTATTTAACTCTTGATTACCATTTTTTAGTTGATCAAATCAGAAGCGAACTTGCTTATATTCAAAAATATTGGAGTGATTTAGGTCGTCCAATTTTAACTTTAATGTTGACTCACACCATGTTAGAAATTGGTGCGGAAGCATTACTCGAATTGATGCAAGAACTCAAAGATGGTGTTTGCAATGGTGTACGTGTCAAACTAGGCAGACTGAATCAATTAATGCTGACAGGTGCTATTCAAAGAATTGATTTTCTGCAAGATGCAGAGTTTTATCAGTCAGCAATGCACGATGCTGCACCCCATTGCTGTTACTTGGCTTATCATCCTGGAAAGAGTGGGCGCTTAGAACATACCCAAGAATTTCAAATGGAGTGTGAAACCAATTTGGGATTATTGCTTTCTTCGCTGCGGGGTTCAGAAAATCTTTATGAACAAATTGAGTTATTGCAGACTTTAACCCGTTTGCAAGGATTAGACTTTGATACAGGATTTGGCGGCCCTAATACTCGCGTCACAGTCGGAGATTTGCTAAATGAAGTGTATATCAAAGCCGGTGATTTAGGTATCTGGGCAATTGTCCGTCGGGCTGCGGGTTTATTGCAAATGGTGGATATTGCTTTATCAGATGCAGTCACCAGCATTTTGATTCGGGGTAAGCAAGCAGCTGTGGGGAGGGCGTACAGCGAAGCATCATTAATTACTGTACCAATGCCTCCCAATGAAATTGCCGAGAAAATTAATAACTTCTGTCGTGAGGATATCCGCGATCGCGTACTGACACAAGAAATCATACTGTATCTGGGGACTTTGATTCGCTCAGAGTCGGAATTATTTCAAGGACTGTTAACTTTACGTGTCGGCTATCTCATCTTATTAATTACCAGCGAACTAGCACGAGAATTACGTGTCACCCAAGATGAAGCCTACGAACAGTTAATGGAAATTTCGCCCTTTGAAATTAAAATGCGCTTGCGTCAGGTGTTAACGGGTTACACAGGGATGAGTAACTTGTTACACCAGCAAGAATCATTACACGTCAAGCAAAAAGAAAGTGATATTGAATGGGTAGTGCAACCAACCATTACTGAAGAAATCGACGAAGTTCCGGTGGGTGGTTGGCGACGCTTCCGCAAAGCCGAAGGGGCTATTAACCGCGTCCCGAAAAACTTCTTTCAGCAAGTTTGGCTATTAATGCAACATTGTAAAGGCTTAGTCATTGGTGACAAACTAGAACGCCGTAATCGTTTAGATAGCGAATTGATGTTATCGGAAATGACGGCTGGTGAAAAGAACTTTGCTTTGCGAGTGGAACATTTATTAAATAAAATCGAAGCGCCAGAATATCGCCAAGTTAATATTGAAGCATTAATGGAACTAGGTGCGATCGCTGCTAAAAACCCCAACTTGCAAATCGAAGAATATATTGTCTTAGATGTGTTAATTGGTCATGCTGTGCGTTTAGCATGGTTGGATGCACATCCCGAACGCGGCGATCGCTATGATGAAGATAAAGCAAATGCGTGGCGGTCTTTTTACAATACTTCACCACAAGATTGCGCGACTTATATTCTCAAAGCCTTTAGATTCTTAACACAATTTGGCGAAGTTAAAGCTAGTTAATTAATAATACAGCAAACCCAACAAATACTCTGAAAAAAACCGCAAAACTTTCAACCACGAAAATATCTCAATTCAATAAATAAAATTCATACCGCAATTATTTCACTTGTTGAAATATCCTCCAAAAATATGATGATTTTGTGTTGGGTTATGGCGCGATTTATATTTATCATGTTGCTGCCAATATCTTTTGTGCGCCTCCACCCAACCTACTCATTACTCAGCACTGTAGTTTGCTTTTAACGATTGAGTGGTGCGATCGCTGATTTTATATAAAATATTGTATAAATACGGGATAAATTTTCTCACGCAGAGGCGCAAAGGTGCAGAGAGCATCAGGAGTTTTTTAATTATTGTGTAGGTTGGGTGAGACGCACGAGAAATCTTGAGAATAAACATACAATTTTATTTTGCGTCGTAACTCAACATCAATGATTTGAGTAAACAAGAAATTATTGTATAGAAGTTTGAAGATGGTAAATTAAGTACAAAATAATATTGGTTTTCACTGCATTCCAGCCAACATACAAAAAATAGCGATCGTACTGATGAATTTACTCTGAATTTTCTGGTGGTAAACCTAACTTTTCACAAAAATCTTTATCGTATTCCGCCTTTTTCCAGTTTGTTGCTTTTTTTATCTGCTCAGGTTCTATAGTCTTATTATTAGTAAAATCGGCTTCTTCAAGGTTAGCTCTTGTAAGGTTAGCTCCTGAAAGATTAGCTTCTGTAAGGTTAGCTCCTGAAAGATTAGCTTCTGTAAGGTTAGCCTCTGTCAGATTAGTTTCTGTAAGATTGGCTCCCAAAAGGAGTGATCCTATTAAGACAGCTTTTGTGAGGTCGGCTTCTGAAAGATTAGCGTATATTAAGTCTGATCTTGAGATATTTGCTAGTGCAAGGTGGGCTTTTGTAAAGTTCACTTCTGTGAAACAAGCTTCTGCAAGTTTAGCCATTGTAAGGTTAGCCTCTGTCAGATTAGCTCCTCTGAGGTAAGCTTTTGTAAAGTTGGCTCCAACGAGGTCTGCTCTTGTAAGATTAGCTTCAGAGAAACGAGCCTCTTCAAAGTTGGCTCCAAAGAGATTAGCTACTGAGAGGTTAGCATTTGAAAGATCAGCTTTTGAAAAGTTAACTCCCAAGCAATTAGCTCCAGAGAGGTCAGCATTTGAAAGATTAGCTCCTAAGAAGTTTGCACGGGAGAGGTTGATTTCCTTTAATAAAGCTCCACAAAGGTCAGCTTGAATGAGATTAATATTAGATAAGTTTAAGTTCTTACGTTGATTATTATCAGGATTATTTCGTGCAATTACAATAATAGTTTCTTGAATATCAAGATGTACCTTGTGTAATTCTTTTTTTTGTGTTTTATTATCTAGATATTCATCTATAAATATTTTTGCACTCTGTACATTACTGTCTTCTATTAATTTTGCATTTTCACGAACAAAGGCTGTAAGCACTTCCATGATTGTCCAATGATCGCTAGGGGAATCTTTAGCAATTCTTTCGAGGGTATATATGCCACCCAATCTAACTTCAATTTTGTCACTTGCCAATAGCTCTACTGCTTTGGAGAACCTTTCGGTAATTTGTTTATCTTCTGCTATTTGAGTATTTCGAGAAGCTATTTCAGCATTTTTATTAGCGACCTCGGCTGTTTTGTTGGCAGCAATAGCACTATTCTCCATCGCAACTGCTCTTATATATCCAAGGTAAAGACCAAAAAAGGCTAAAATTCCACCCGTAATTAAACCTATTGTTTTTAAAGTTTCGACTCTTATTTTATTTTTTATGACATCTTGTTCTGTCCATTGCTCAATAAATAAAATTGGGTGAACCACGAAAAATAAAATGTAAAACAACATAAATAGAAGAAAGACTACACTAAATATAAGAGTGTTTCTCTCTATATTGATGTTATTATATTTATCTAAATTTAATATTCCCTTATGTATATATTCTTCTAGCTTATCTAGTTGTTCTGAAGAAAAATTACGCTCTTGTATTTTGGAGCTTTTATCAAGAATTCTTTTAATTTTTTCTTCTGTCATTTTAAGTTGTTCTTATTTCTCTTGAAAAATGTTAATAATTATTTTTTTGTTAAGTAAATAATAAATAGTTTCTTATTTTTATTATATCTGGTCTATTTCATTCACTAGGCGCGATCAAAACTCTCTAGCAAATTTCTCAATTTAAATCCTTGTTTTTCAGTCTTTACTCCAATTTCGTCATCAATAAAATTCTCGACTTCTGAGCATCATCAAAAGCAAAAATAGCTAATCGCTAGGTTTGAAATTTACCAGCAATTAGCTATTAATTATAGTTAACAATTGAGTTCTTCCTAGGTCAGTGCTTCTGCACCGCCGACAACCTCTAGGAGTTCTTGAGTAATTGCGGCTTGTCGGGCTTTGTTGTAAGACAGCGATAGGTTTTTAATTAGTTCACCAGCGTTATCACTGGCGTTACTCATAGCTGTCATCCGCGCTGCTAGTTCACTGGCAGCAGATTCTTGTAATGCCCGTAGTAATTGGTTGCCCAAGTACAGGGGTAGCAAGGCATCCAGAATTTGCACTGGGTCTTGCTCAAAAATCATGTCGCTGGCTAAAGGCTGAACTTGAGAAGTGACTTTCTGCCGTTCGACTTCAAATTGACCACCACGAGTTGTCAACCGGAAGATTTCGTCGTCTGCTGCTTCTAAACCTTGGGTATCAAGAGGTAACAAGGTTTGAACAACCGGACGAGAACTCACCAAGGAGACGAAACGAGTGTAGATTAATTCGATGCGGTCTACTTTTTCGGAAAGGAACAAAGACAGCAACTCGTCAGCAATTCTATTTGCTTCCTCGGCGGTGGGAATTTGTTCTAAGCCACTGTAGGTAGCATCAATAGGCTGGTTGCGGCGTTGGAAGTATTGGGTAGCTTTACGACCAACCAATACAAATGTGTAGTCGATACCTTCTGCCTTGAGTTCCTTGGCGCGGTTTTCTGCACGACGGATGACGTTGGTGTTGTAACCACCACACAAACCTCTGTCGCCAGAAATTACTAACAAGCCTACTGATTTGACTTCGCGTTTTCTCAGTAGAGGTAGGTTTGCGTCTTCAAACCGCAGGCGGGTTTGCAAACCATATAAAACTTGCGCTAGTCTGTCAGCGAAGGGGCGAGTTGCCAGCACTTGTTCTTGCGCCCGACGTACCCGCGCTGCTGCTACTAGCCGCATGGCTTCGGTGATTTTTTTGGTGTTTTTGACCGACTGAATGCGATCGCGTATTGATTTAAGATTAGGCATATTTTTGTCCTTTGTCCTTAGTCATTTGTCCTTTGTCATCAGTCATTAGAGATTACCAATGACCAATGACTAATGACTAATTACACTGATGCTTTGAAGGTCTTTTTGTAATCGTCTAAAGCAGCCTTCAATGCGGCTTCTTCATCATCACCTAGTACTTTCTTGCTTTGTACTGCTCCGTAATAAGTAGACTTACCAGTCTTCAAGTATTCGCGGAAGCCTTTGGTGAAGGTGGTTACTTTATCTACAGGGATATCATCTAAGTAACCGTTAATACCAGCGTAAAGAATTGCCACTTGTTCAGCTACAGACAAAGGCTCGTTTTGAGACTGCTTGAGCAGTTCCCGCAGGCGTTGACCCCGTGCCAATTGGTCTTGGGTAGCTTTATCTAAGTCAGAAGCGAATTGCGCGAAAGCTTGGAGGTCATCAAACTGTGCGAGTTCCAGCTTAATCTTACCCGCAACTTTTTTCATTGCCTTGGTTTGTGCCGCAGAACCCACGCGGGATACGGAAATACCAGGGTTTACAGCTGGACGGATACCAGCGTTGAACAAGTCAGAAGATAAGAAAATCTGACCGTCGGTGATGGAAATTACGTTGGTGGGAATGTAAGCGGATACGTCACCTGCTTGGGTTTCGATGATGGGTAGCGCAGTCATGCTACCAGTACCCAACTCATCACTGAGTTTAGCGGCTCTTTCTAACAAGCGAGAGTGAATGTAGAATACGTCTCCGGGGTAAGCTTCCCGTCCGGGTGGACGACGGAGTAGCAAGGACATTTGGCGATAAGCTTGTGCTTGCTTGGACAAGTCGTCGTAGATTACCAATGTAGCTTTGCCTTTGTACATAAAGTACTCAGCAATGGTAGCTCCGGTGTAAGGAGCCAAGAATTGTAGGGTAGCTGGGTCACTGGCGTTAGCTGCAACTACTACTGTGTAGTCGAGTGCGCCTTTTTCTTGTAAGGTTTGAACTACGTTAGCTACGGTAGAAGCCTTTTGACCAATGGCTACGTAGACGCAAACTACATCTTCACCTTTTTGGTTAATGATGGTGTCAATTGCGATCGCAGTTTTACCTGTTTGACGGTCGCCGATGATTAACTCGCGCTGACCCCGACCGATGGGAATCATGGAGTCAATAGCGGTAATCCCGGTTTGCATAGGTTCGTGTACAGAACGCCGCGCAATGATACCGGGTGCAGGTGATTCAATCAAGCGGCTTTCGCTAGATTTGATGTCGCCTTTGCCGTCGATGGGACGACCTAAAGCATCAACAACCCGTCCAATTAAGGCTTCACCGACACCGATTTGGGCGATTCTACCAGTAGCTCTCACAGAACTACCTTCTTGGATACTATTACCTGTACCCATGAGTACCGCACCCACGTTATCTTCTTCTAAGTTTTGGGCGATACCAATGGTGCCATCTTCAAATTCCAAAAGTTCCCCAGCCATAGCCTTTTCCAGACCATAAATCCGGGCAATACCGTCACCTACTTGCAGAACGGTACCAACGTTAGCAACTTTAACCTCTTGGTCGTATTGCTCGATCTGCTGTTGAATAATGCTGCTAATTTCGTCAGGTCTAATTGATATGCTCATGGTGTATGTTTTTCTTTTGCAACACGGAAGAAATAGTAATCAATATCGAAATGCTGAGTGAATCAATTTTGGATTTTAAATTTTTGATTTTAGATTTAGAACAATCTTCAATCTAAAATCGGCAATCTAAAATCTAAAATTTTCTGCCCCTAGCCGTTAGTCAAACGCAAAGACAAGCGACGTAGTTGACCACGTAAACTAGCGTCGATTACCTGTGAGCCGACTTTGATGATCACACCACCAATCAATTCGCTGTCTACTCTAGTTTCAAGTTCTACTTGACGCGCATTGGTGATAGCAATGACTTTCTGTTTAATGGCTTCTTCTTGCTCTGGTGAGAGTGCAACAGCAGAAGTTACTTCTGCTAACACAGTTTGATTCAGCTGCCGTAGCAATGCCAAGTACTGTTTTAAAATCTGGTCTAAGAAGAAGATGCGTCGTTTGTCTACTAAAAGTAGCAAAAAGTTGCGTAAATAAGGATTACCACCTTCACCCGTTACTTGGCTGATCACCGCTTTTTTGGTTTCAGGCACAATGAAGGGGTTATCAATAAAGTTCCGCAGTTGTTGAGAATTTTGCAACAAGTCTAGTAAGGCACGCGCATCGTTACCGAACTCTTCTGCCAGATTTTTAGACTGTGCTACTGACATCAGTGCCTGTGCGTAAGGCTGGGCGATTTCGGCTGTTTCTATGTTACTTTTCATTACCGTCCTCCCACCTGAGCGATGCTACGGTCAATTAGTGCCTGTTGAACATCGTCACTTACACCAGAGCGCAGCTGTGATTCAACTTGCTGTAGTGCCAAAGCGGCTACTCGCTGCCGCAATTCGGTTAACGCCCGCTCTCTTTCGGTATTCAAGTCTGCTGCTGCTGTTTGTTTCAAGCGTTCTACGTCTTGTGCTGCTTTATCTAACAGAGCTTGCTTAGTTGCCTGGGCGCTGTCTGTGGCTGCTTGGCGAATGCGCTGTGCCTCAGCTTGAGCCTGGGTCAACTGTTCTTGTGCTTGTGAAAGAGAAGCTTGTGCTTCTTTTAAGCGTTGTTCTGCTTCCTGAATGGCAGTTGCGATATTGGATCTGCGATCGTTCAGGATATTGCTTAAAACTTTGCGTCCAAAGTAGAATAGTATGCCAATCAGAATCACTAGGTTTATGAGATTGGTTTCTAAAATGTCTAGGTTTAGACCGAAACCACCTTCTGCTGCGCCTTCTGCCAATTCAGAGTGAACAGCTTGAGCTTCTGTGGCAAGTAAGAAGAAAATGCCCATGATAGCCATTTACAGGTGCGCTGCTCGCTTACTAATTAAGTTTTGTCTTCCCGTAGGAAAAAAGTGCTACGAATTTTAGATTTTAGATTTTAAATTTTAGATTTTTTGGTTTATCCCCACCTAAATTTTAGGTTTTCATTTTTGATTGAGTAATTTATCAATCTGCAACCTAAAAATTGGCACTGTAAATCCAAAATCAGCAATCTAAAATCCAAAATTGGCTGACACTTAAATTAGGCGCTCTGGGACAAATGCCCAGTTGCGCGTAGATTTTGCCAGACCAGTCATTTTTAGCTTATCTAGCTAAACTCGGCCCTAATAGTTTTTCTAGGATCTGCCTGCTGAGAGCATCAACTTGTTGTTCTAAGGAACGCATAGCTTCCTGCTTTTGTTGCTCTATTTCAATAGAAGCTTTTTCTCGTTGAGCTTGAGCTTCTTGTTGCGCCTCAGCAATTTTCTGGGCAGTAATTTTCTTAGCTTCAGCCTGAGCCGCTTCTAAAGTCGCTTGCGATTGTCTGCGAGCTTCTGCTAGTTGTTGCTCATATTCTTGAGTTAGGCGTTCGGCTTTGGCTAAACGTTCCTTGGCTTCAAGGGTATTGGTGCGGATGTAATTATCGCGCTCATCCAGTACCTTGGTCAGTGGCTTATAGAAAATTACATTCAACAAGGCTGCCAACAGCAGGAACTGCAATGCCATAAAGGGCAAAGTAGCATCGAAATCAAACATTTCTCTCCTCTTTGGCTGGAGTAGCAGTTTTCATGGCTAGCAACGTTATCCAACCTTTCGTATTTTAGAGACCCATAGCCACAAGGGTCAGCCTACATCAGAACCAATTAATCCCCAAAATGTTGTGCTTGTAGAGACGTGATAGCTCACGTCTCTACAAAACAAAAACTTTCAGGTCTTATGCGAAGGGGTTAGCGAACAATAGTACTAACGCGATTACTAGACCGTAGATGGTCAAAGATTCCATGAACGCCAAGGTTAATAGCAGAGTACCGCGAATTTTACCTTCTGCTTCTGGTTGACGAGCAATACCTTCTACTGCCTGACCAGCAGCGTTACCTTGTCCAATACCAGGGCCGATCGCAGCCAAACCAATTGCTAAAGCAGCAGCCAGAACTGAAGCAGCAGAAACTAATGGATCCATTTTGATTTTCCTTGCTTTAAGTACAGAACTACAAAAGTAAATTAACTAGTAAAGACGTGTTTTTTCACGCTGCACCGAGTTCTCGCAAATCGCAGTTTGCGACGTTTTGAGCTTTGATGCTCGTCAGAACTGTGCTAACAACTGAGGGCTTTAATGATGCTCCTCATGCTCTTCGCCGCCGTGTCCTTCCATTGCCTCATGAATGTATGCCCCTGCTAGGGTAGCAAACACTAGAGCTTGAATGGCACTGGTAAATAAACCCAAGGCCATTACAGGCAGAGGTACAAATAAAGGCACGAGCAGCACTAATACCGCCACAACTAATTCATCCGCCAAGATGTTACCGAAAAGACGGAAGCTTAGGGAGAGGGGCTTAGTGAAATCTTCGAGAATGGCGATCGGCAACAATACGGGTGTTGGCTCTATATATTTCTTGAAGTAGCCCAAACCACGTTTGCTGAAACCTGCATAAAAGTAAGCAAGAGAAGTCAGCAGTGCCAATGCTACCGTCGTATTAATGTCATTGGTAGGAGCCGCTAATTCACCAGATGGCAGCTTGATGAGCTTCCAGGGAATTAAAGCACCTGACCAGTTCGATACGAAGATAAACAAGAACAATGTACCAATAAATGGTACCCAAGGGCGGTACTCTTTCTCACCAAGTTGGTTTTTTGCTAGATCACGAATAAATTCCAGAGCGTATTCCATTAAATTTTGGATACCACTGGGAACTTTTTGTATGTTCCGAGTAGCAGCTAATGAAGCTATTACCAGAACGCCAATCACGAACCAGGAGGTGAGAAAAACCTGCCCATGAATTTTGAGGTTGCCTAATTGCCAGTAGAAATGTTGACCTACTTCTAATTCGGCGAGGGGAAAAGAATTAAAGGCGTTTAAAACACTAAGCATTTGCATTCTTCAAGCATTTTCCCCAACGAGCGAGGATGGGTGTATTGTCTTTAGTGAGCCTGACTGTTAAGCAGTTATCAGTTGTCAGTTATCAGTTGTCAGTTTTGTCTGTTGGGTTAAAGTCCCTTACATCATTTGTGTGCGCTTCTACACACACCACAACCCTGTTCACTGTTCACCCTTACGGGTTCGCCAGTCGCTCATGAGGGAGACCCCCAAGACCGCGCTGGCTCACTGTTCACTGTTCACTGTTTTAAGAATCAGGAAGGAACGCAGTTTGCACCGTATAGACGAGGAGCGTGGCCTTGTATGTAAGAAATCCCAAAAAAATGGGCATTACGTGTAGATCGTTCCATTGAGTTGCTAGTATAATCAACCCAATAAATAAAGCAAAACGATTTTTGCTTAGACGATTTTTCTCAGCACCCAATCGCTCAACGTCGTTAGCCAGCATCTTTAAGTAAACCACACCTGTACACGCCCCAATTAAATAATTCAGGGCAATGTTTAGTGAATAAAAAATCCACACAGAGATAAATATAATCCCCGTCAAAACAAGTGTGATTACCAACAACTTCTGATAGAGTTGATAGAACTCCTGCATAGAAGTGTTGACTGGTTCTGTGTCCTCAAAACCAGATGGAGCATCTTGTTGTGTTGTCGGAGGGGGCGCAATTGGTTCTTCTGACAAGCTCACGGGACTTGAAACCAGTACAGCTAACTTATTATGACTGCACATTCAGTCAGCTGAATCATATCACGATCTGGTAACAATACTTTAGAAAAAAACAATTAACTTCTTGTTTTTTACCCAAACGCAACACAAACAAACTCTCAGCACACGCAAAGAGTGAATTTAGGAACTAGGCCAAGTGAGGATGTCATACGATCGCCTAAAAAATCCCTAATTATTGCAGAATTGCCTTTCCTTCAGATAATTAAGTGACCTCCAGAAGCGTTGTGTAATCACCTATTGAATGTTTCGGAAAAGCTGGCGTTGAGAAAATTAGTTGGTGCTTGAAGAGCGTAGACGCAGAACGTCTTGTCGTTAGACATCACACCAAAGCTGAATTTAGCTAAACTCCAGCCTATTGAGTTTGTACTACCCACTGAAGAGGGCATTGCTGTGTACATTCTTAATTTACATTAGATTGGCCAAAATTGCTTGCTTGCTCATTCCGCTTCGCCGATGAAAGTAAACGTGACTTCTTTAATTCTCTATGTACATAGGATTACTGGCATTTTAGAGGACGATCGCCTGGGACAAAAACAAAATCACTAGAATTGCACTTGCGCCGGATAGAAAGTATTGTGACTGTAGCATTTTGGCGATCGCTCCCCTCAAATTGAATTATGCCAGTCGCCCCCGTAACCGCAAAATTCTTGTCTGCCAAAATTTGCTGAATACCTAACCGAGTCGGTTTTTGAGCTATGGCTTTACTGATTACCATGACTGCATCGTAGTTAGTTGCAGTTCGCCAAGTGATTTTTGTATTACTGGAGAAGGTTTTGTCATCGATTCGCCAGATGGTTTTAGCTTGCTGTGCAAACGGGGAGTTAATGTTATTTATGGGATGCCAGGCGATCGACCATACTGTTTGTTCGATTGCTGGTGAAGATATAACTTTACTTGGTGTCAGTAAGTCTGATCTGTTGAGACTATCACCTACAACAATTTGCAATCCGTTGACATTTGCTTCAATTACTTGTATCGCATGGGGAATTGCATTATACAATCCGACCCCAGCATCAGGAATTAATAAAATGGCGGTTGCACCTTGGTTTTGGGCTTGATTTAAAGCTTTTTCGGCATCAAAACTATCCGTTGCGAGATTAAAGCTGGATTGGTGGTCAAGAACTTTACCTTGAAGAGATTTTACCTCTTCTCGAAAAGCTTTTGATAGAGATTGGGTATACTCGCTCTCTTCACTCAGAAAAATTGCTACTTTCGGTTGTTTGAATTGCGAGAACAAAAAGCCGGCAATTTTTTGGGCGCTAATGCGATCGCTAGGGATAGTACGGAAAAAAAAAGGACTTTTGAGATTAGTGGAAGTACTACTACCAGAGATTAAAACTATTTGTGCTAGGCCGTAAATAGGTAAAGCTTGTTTAGTTGTGTCGCTACTGTAATGACCTAAAACTCCCAATAAGTCTTCGTATTTTACTAAATTTTGGGCAACTTTGCGAGCATTATTCCCGGCTTTGCTGTTATCTCGATTACTGTCATCAGCAATGATAATTCTTAAAGGTAGGGAGGGTTGTTTATTTAGTAGCTCAGTCTGAGCTTGAGCTATACCTCTCAGTATTTCTAAACCAACATTAGTACTACGTTCTAAGGGGACTACTGCTGCGATGGTGTGAATTTTACTGCCTGGAAATTGTGTTTGAATTTTGGCATTATTCCAGTAAATGAGAGTTTCTGGATCGGTTTCTTTATTGAAGGCAATTTCAAATAAACGCGCTGCTTCTGCAAAATTTTTGCTCCGATATTCATCAATGGCTAATTGCTTGGTTGCTGGAGGTTGATTAGATTGCCAAAAACTTTGAGGAATTAAGCTTTCTTCCCCACAACTAAGATGATCGCCTTCGATATAGTCGCAAGTCCGCAGTGTAGTAACTGCCTTATAAAGCCATTTTGTTCCCAGAATGACTAAAGCGCCACAAGCACCAATTAGTAAAATTTTTCGCCATTGAATTTGTGAATTTGTCTCAATTTGACTAATTTTATTAAGAATAACTTGAGTTGTTGCCGGACGACGATGAGGATGAGAATTTGTCATCGTCTGAATTAACTCGATTAATCTTTTTGGGGTTTGTTTGTCTTTGATATTGTTATACCAATTGTGTGATTTATGATCAGCCTTAGTTGGGTTATTACCTGTTAGTAAATAAACGCAAGTTTGTCCCAATGCGTAGAAATCTGACTGAAGTACAGCATGACCTTCGCATTGTTCAGGTGCAGTATAACCCGGAGAAATAATTACGGTTATTTCCTGATTATTAATCACAGTTTGTGTTAATTGACGGGCAGTGCCAAAATCAATTAAAACCAGTTTACCGTTGGGACAAAGCATAATATTTGCAGGCTTGATATCCCGATGAAAAAATTGGTTATCATGAACGAATTGGAGAATTTGTGTTAATTGCTTCAGCCAATTAATGACAGTTTTATAAGATTTTACATAATGATTGCGAGATAACCAGTTTTGCAAATTCTCTCCAGGTATTTTTTCCATTACTAAACAGCGTAATTGACGACCTGTATTTAAAACTAAGGGAAATAAAATTTCTCCAACAGGTAAGCCAGGATGCCGCAAACTTATTAGTATTGATGCTTCTTGTTCAAATAGGCGTAATAATTTTGGCGTAACTTGCTTTAAAGATTTCAGAATCTTAAGTTTATTATTATCAAGTAAATCTTCAATTTCAAATATTTCTGTATAGCGATATTTGTCAACCTGCAACGGCTGTTTAATTATGTAGCGATTTTGCAGGATGAGCGGCGTTTTACAGTTTTGACATACCGCACAATTATCAGGATTTTCTCGCTGTGAACAATCGGGGTTAATGCAGTACAACATAAATTTAGGTGAGAAGCAAATAATTAGATATAGACCGAATTTAAATACGGGTTATCCAGAAACCTTGTAGAGATGGAGCGTTGCTTGATCTCTACATTATTTTTCGGAAATTTCTAATGCTATTGATCTTCTAAAATCCCATAATCATTGTTGCCTGTAAATTAAAACACTTAAAATATTTGAGTTTAAGTAAGTCGGCACAGTAAAAATAAACTGCGTGAAGAAAAGTAAACAAGACTCAAAACCTTGCTACCTCAGCTAAGAAACTCCCTGTTCTTTGCTTTATTTCAATGATAATTATTCACACCGACCTGACTTGAAAAATGGGTGTAGGGGTGTAGATATGTAAGGGAAAGACTTTTTCATGTTTTCTTGTGTACGCAGTTCATGATGGCTACTTATCTAAAGCACATATTATTTAGCTTTTGTCAAGTTCAGATTTAGTCCAGTGAGAAGAAGAACCGAAATTGAACTGGCTTGACTGAAGTTGAATACCTTCTAATTGGGTTATTCCAAGTTCGATGTGAAATATGAGCCAACTCACCAAAAAGTCGCTTTCATGGCAGATTGCGATCTTAGTCTTTCGCATTTTCGCCAAAGCTGGGCTAGATTTTGTCAAAAAATATCAATGAAATATTTCATCTCAATATCTCTTCTTTTGAAAGCTATGTCAAAACGTAAAATGGCTGCGGGCGTATTGTTTCCTCTGCTGTTATTAGAGTCTGTTTTTATTGCTCCAGTCAATGCTTTAAATGCAAAAAAGTTATACCAACTATGTTCTAGTTTTCCCTTAAATTCTCGATGTCAGGGTTACGAAGTACCTATATCTTTGGATGATCGCTCAGGAAAAAAAGGTGACTGTATTTTAAATAAAAATGACCTAGAAAAACGAGGAAATTGCAAAGTTAACGTGAATGAAATAGGAGTTACAATCTACCAAGAAATGGGCGAGAAACTAGAAATAATCAATGATAAAAAATCTACTCAAATAATACAGATTTCCCCCAAATAAATTAGCCGAATTGAATATCGTGAAGATGAAAAAGATAATACTGATGCAAGGGTTGTCAATACACTTTTATTTGGAATTACTGGGTTCCTATTAACTCCAAATAAAAAAAATTCGGAAATTCAAATTAATTACGCATCAGCTACTCCCGAAGATACGAGCCAGGAACAACGAAGTATGGATTACTTAAGGATATTTGTTGGGCGAGGTACTGGTAGAGAAATGCGATCGCAGTTAGAAAAAATTACTGGTCTTCAAGCAGAAACTCCACAAGCCACGAAACTTGCCAATTAAACAACATTTAGTAACGCACATCAGATAAAACTCAATAGGCTTTAGCCCAATTCAAGCATTTTTACTATTAACACAACAAATCTATGACTACTATTCCTTCCGATCCCTTATTTCCAAATCAATGGTATTTATATAACCAAGGTCAATCTGGTGGTACTCCTGGTATTGATCTCAACGTGGTTGATGTTTGGGATGACTATACGGGGCGTGGTGTTGTTGTTGGTGTGATTGATGATGGATTTGATTACACACACTACGATTTAGATAATAATTACGATACGACTAGAGATTATGACACTATTGAGCAAAACTTCGATCCTTTCGGAAATACAAGCGATAGTCACGGCACATCAGTAGCAGGTATCATTGCATCCGAAGCAAATGGAGTTGGCACTGTGGGTGTGGCTTTTAATGCAACGATTAGTGGTATTAGAGCTATTGGTTTTGGGGGTGATGTAGTTGGTGCTTTGTGGCGTGCTGAAAGTTTTGATGTTGTCAATAATAGTTGGGGTATTCCCGGTTTTTTTGCCGATAATTTTTATACTATTCCACAAGCAGGACAAGCGATCGCTAATGCTGTTACCAATGGACGGAATGGATTAGGAACGGCGATCGTATTTGCCGCCGGAAATAGCCGTCAAGAAGGAGATAATACTAACTATCACAACTTTCAAAACTCCCGTCAGGTAATTACTGTAGCTGCACTTGATCATAATGGCTTTGCCAGTCCCTATAGTACTCCTGGTGCTTCTATTCTGGTTTCTGCTTTTGGTAGTGGTATACCTGGCAGTATTGTCACGACAGATCGCCAAGGCTCGCCTGGTTATAATTCTGGAGACTATGAGTATAGTTTTAACGGCACTTCCGCAGCCGCACCTCAAGTTTCTGGGGTAGTGGCTCTGTTACTAGAAGCCAATCGCAATTTAGGTTATCGAGACATCCAAGAAATTCTCGCCTATTCTGCTCGTCAAAACGATTTTTATAACCAAGGTGGAAATTATATTTGGCAAATTAACGGCGCTAACAACTTCAATGGTGGTGGTTTACACGTCAGCCACGACTATGGATTTGGTTTAGTAGATGCTCATGCTGCTGTGCGTTTGGCAGAAACTTGGCAAAAGCAGAGTGTGTTTAGCAACGAGCAGTCTCTTTCTTACAGCTCTGGTAATTTAGGCTTGGTTATCCCAGATAGCAATACAGGCGGAATTAGTAGCACCTTTACTGTTGCTGCTGGTTTAGATGTTGATTGGGTGGAAGTAGAACTTAATCTGACTCATTCTTATCGAGGTGATTTGGTTGTTGATTTGATTTCTCCTAGTGGAACCATCAGCCGTTTGATCAATCAACCTGGTAATGGCTTGGACTCTGGAGACAATATTGTGTTTAAACTCTCTAGCGCACAACATTGGGGAGAAAGCAGTGCTGGTAACTGGACACTGAGAATTCAGGATTTATTCCCCTCAGATACTGGTATCCTCAATAGTTGGAATTTGCGTTTATATGGGGATACAGATACTGCTAACGACACTTATTTTTACACCAATGAGTATGGTTTTTATGGCACGACTACACTGAGTGATAATACTGGTACAGATACAATTAATGCTGCGGCGATTAC
>NZ_JACJQW010000018.1:0-158289 GCF_014696905.1 Nostoc sp. FACHB-190 | reverse complement strand
AGGGATGAGGAAGCGATCGCACAAGTCCCTCTGTCCAATGATAAAATTCTCTATCTCACCTGTTTCTTTGAGTTGACGCAAGCATTTTTCTAAATCATATTTCAATCCCAAGGTGCTTTGATATCTGTCTTCGGCATTTTTCGCCATTAGTTTGCTGACAATATCGCATAAAACTTTTGGTATTTCTTCTCTTGTATCTCCTGGATTTTGCTCACTTCGACTTCGCTCAGTGAGCCTCCTGTTTTCTAGACTAGGTGGCATTTTCGCAATGTGAGAATGTACCAATTCCATTGCATCGTTTGATTGAAATGGTAGTTCTCCTGTAAGTAGTTCGTAAAATGTTACTCCCAAGGAGTAGAAGTCTGTGCGGTAGTCAATACCCCGATTCATTCTTCCTGTTTGTTCTGGGGAAATGTAGGCTAGGGTTCCTTCTAAGACATTGGGGTTAACTAGAGTTTGGCTTTCTCTTGGGAGTAATGTTGCGATGCTAAAGTCGATTAGTTTTACTTGTTTGCTTTCGGGATTTATTAAAATATTGCTGGGTTTAATGTCTTTATGGATGATGCCCTCTTGATAGAGCAAATCAAGTGCATCGCATAGTGAAATTGTGATTTCTAAAAACTCTTGTAGAGATGCTTGGTTTTGTTGCAGTAGCCATTGTTTGAGAGAGATGCCACCAAAATCTTCCATTACCAGCACATAACTGTTTTGATAAGATTCTAGGCTATAGGTTTGAATAATGAGAGGAGAATTGAGATTTTTTGTAATAGTGTACTGATTACAAAATGATAATAGTTCCTGATAGTTTGGGTAAGGATTTTTCAGAAATTTGATGACTACTTTTAATGAGTCAGTTTTTCGATATCCTCGATAAACTATGGTTCTGGAGCCATTGTATAGTTCTTCGGTGAGTGTGTAGTTGGGAAGACTGAGCATACTAATGAGTTACTAAATATACTTGATTATTATTCCCCTACATACATCATATAAAACAGTTCAGAGCAACTTTTTTGCTTTTTGAAGTCCTCTAAGCAATTTTGGGAACACTAAATAACACATTCTCCAGTCTGAACGCAGTTATGATTAGCACTCCAGTCAGTCTTCCCGGATATATAGTCAGCGAACAAATCTATGATGGTTCTAGAACTGTAGTTTACCGGACAGTCAGAGAAGCTGACAATTTACCTGTAGTCATTAAACTGCTGAAAAACTCTTATCCTAGTTTTAGTGAACTTTTATCTTTTTGCAATCAGTACAGCATCGCCAAAAATCTCAACTCACCGCTAATTATTCAAACCTATAGCTTAGAAGCATACAAAAATGGTTATGCGTTAATCATGGAAGATTTTGGTGGCATTTCTCTTCCAGAATGGAAGGCTAAGAATGGGGAAGAATTTCTGGAGGAGTTTTTAGAAATTGCAATTTCACTGTGCAGAACTTTAGATATTTTATATCACGAGCGGATTATTCATAAAGATATTAAACCGAGTAATATCTTAATTAATCCTTTAACCAAACAAGTTAAATTAATTGATTTTAGCATTGCATCTTTATTACCACGAGAAACACCAGCGATTGTTAATCCTAACGTCTTAGAAGGGACACTTGCTTATATTTCTCCAGAACAAACCGGAAGAATGAATCGCCCAATTGATTACCGGACTGATTTTTATTCTTTAGGTGTGACTTTTTATGAATTACTCACAGGAGAATTACCTTTTCAATCACATGATGCGATGGAGTTGGTACATTGTCATATTGCGAAAATGCCGCCTAGTTTAGAAGGTAGGAGGCTCACTTCTCCTGCGGAGACGCTAACGCGAACGACTTCGCTCAGTGACCAGACTTCGACTTCGCTCAGTGAGCAAAATGGAGGAAGAAGGGCAGAAATACCAAAAGTTTTATGTGATATTGTCATGAAATTGATGGCGAAAAATGCTGAGGATAGGTATCAAAGTGCTTTGGGAATAAAATATGATTTAGAAAAGTGTTTATCTCAACTCCAAGCAACGGGTTTTATTGAACCTTTTGAAATTGGAAAACGGGATATATGCGATCGCTTCATTATTCCTGATAAACTTTATGGTAGACAAGGGGAAGTAGATACTCTATTACAAGCATTTGAACGAGTCAGCCAAGGCGCAACAGAAATAATGCTGGTTGCGGGGTTATCTGGAATTGGTAAAACGGCAGTTGTGAATGAAGTTCATAAACCAATTGTCAGACAACGCGGTTATTTTATCAAAGGTAAATATGACCAATTTCAACGGAATATTCCCTTGGGTGCTTTTGTGCAAGCATTCCGCGACTTGATAGGTCAAATCTTAACTGAAAGTGATACACAAATTCAACAATGGAAAAATAAAATTTTAGCGGCTGTGGGTGAAAATGGCGGGGTAATTATGGAAGTTATTCCCGAATTAGAAATCATTATTGGTAAACAGCTACCTGCTATAGAATTATCTGGCACAGCAGCACAAAATAGATTTAATTTATTATTTCAAAAGTTTACCCAAGTATTTACCTGTGTTGAACATCCCTTAGTGATATTTTTAGATGATTTGCAATGGGCAGATTCAGCATCATTAAACTTAATCCAGCTTTTAATGACTGATACAGGTTATCTTTTTTTAATTGGGGCGTATCGTAATAATGAAGTCAAACCAGCAGATCCATTAATGTTGACTTTAAATGAAATTCAAAAAACACAAACCCCAATTAATACTATTTATTTAGCCCCATTAAATCAAATTGAATTAAATCAATTAGTATCAGATACCCTAAAATCACCCGAAGATTTGGTATGGAATCTTTCTGTATTAATCTACCAAAAAACCCAGGGCAATCCGTTTTTTGCCACCCAATTTCTGAAATCATTACATCAAGAAAATCTCATTCAATTTGATTTTGACTTGGGTTGTTGGCAATGTGATATTACTCAAGTCAATCAACTGGCACTTACAGATGATGTTGTGGCTTTCATGGCATGGCAATTACAAAAAATGCCACAATCAACACAAAATATCTTACAATTAGCGGCTTGTATTGGGAATTCTTTTGATTTGGCAACTTTGGCAATTGTTTCTCAGCAGTCAGAGATAGAAACTGCTGCTGATTTGTGGAAAGCATTGCAAGAAGGGTTAATTTTACCCATTAGTGAAGTTTATAAATTTTACCAGGGAATTGAAGGCGATCGCCTGACCCTAGAATCAAGCAATACTAATCAACAATTGGCAAAGTATAAATTTTTGCATGACAGAGTACAGCAAGCCGCCTATTCGCTGATTCCTCAAGAGCGAAAACAAGCAACTCATCTCCAAATCGGGCAATTACTCCAACAAAATTTATCTGACACCGAACAAGAGGAAAAAATATTTGATATTGTTGGACATTTGAATCAAGGCATTCAGTTAATTACTGAAGCAAAAGCACAGGAAGAATTAGCACAACTCAATTTAAAAGCAGGTACTAAAGCCAGAAATTCTACAGCATATTCCGCAGCCAGAATATATTTTCAAACTGGACTAGAACTATTACAAGAAAATTGTTGGTCTCAGCAGTATGAATTGGCTTTAAATCTTTATGTTGCGGCGGCGGAAGCGAGTTATTTAACTAGTGACTTTGCCAGTATGGAACAAATAGCAAGCATCGTATTGCTATCGGCTCGCAGCATTTTAGATAAAGTTAAAATTTATGAAATTCAAATTGCCGCCCAAGTTTTACAAAGTAATGTGTTAGAGGCGATCGCAGTTGGCAGAACAGCATTAGCGCAATTAGGGGTCGAACTGCCACAAGCACCTGATCCAGCCTTGACTGGTAACATCCTACAAAACCTGAATACTCAACTTGCAGGCAGAAACATTGCAGACTTGCTCAATCTGCCATTAATGACCGATCCCACTACAGAAGCCGCAATCGAAGTGTTGGGAATGCTGTTTTCACCCATCATCCAAGGAATGCCCGGTTTATTACCCTGGTTAAGTTCGATGATGGTGAGTTTATCTCTGCAATCAGGTAATACTGTAGCATCCACAACTGGATATGGTATTCACGGGATGGTGTTGTGTGCATTCTTAGAAGATGCAGTCACAGGCTATGCTTTCGGTCAGTTGGCGATCAATTTACTGGAAAAATTTCAGATCCAAAAGCATAAATCCGTCGTTCTTTCTTTGTTTGGCTGCTTTATTCAACATTACCAAGAGCGATTAGATGCCACAATCCCTCTGTTGTTAACCGCCTACCAAACTGGTATCGAAACCGGAGATTTTTTACACGCTGGTTTTGCTTTGGGTGGTCACAGTGATGGCAGATTTTTCACTGGTGAAGAACTGCATCGTTTTGTTCCAGCGATGGCTGATTATAGTCTGGCATTGGCTCAGGTAAAACAATATTCGGCTCAAGTATATTTGAATTTGGGTAAACAAGCGGCGGAGAACTTAATAGAACCAGTCAACCAACCAGATTACTTGATTGGTAATACCTACAATGAAACATTCATGCTGACTAAGCACCAGCAAGATAATGACTTCATTGCGATCGCCCAAGCTTATATCTACAAACTGCTACTTGCTTGCTATTTTGCTAATTATACAAATGCACGCAACTATATTGACCAAGCCAAGCCTTGTTTAATGGCAGTATCAGGATCGATTTTTGTACCGATTTTCCATTTTTATGCGGCGCTAACTTATCTAGGACTTGTCCCCAACCAGCCAGAAACAGAACAAGCCGAACTGCTGGCGGTTGCAGCCAGCCACCAAACAGTTCTGCAACAATGGGCTGGTTATGCGCCGATGAACCACTTGCATAAATGGTATTTAGTCGAGGCGGAACGTCATCGAGTTTTGGGTGAAAAATTTGCCGCCAGTGAGTGTTATGACAAAGCGATAAATCTGGCTAAAGAACATCAATTTATCAACGAAGAAGCCCTCGCCCAAGAATTAGCCGCCAAGTTTTATCTGCAATGGGATAAACCGCGCATCGCCGAGGAATACATGATTCAAGCTTATTATGCTTATGCCCATTGGAGTGCAAAAGCCAAAATTGCCGATTTAGAAACACGCTATCCCCAATTACTTGCGCCGATATTACAATCAACTCGTGCGACGATTACAACTAACGAAACTATCCTGGCTTCAGGAATTTTCACCTCTACCAGTTCCCCTACTTCTAGTAGCAATATCTCCGATACCTTCGATTTAAAAGCGATTCTCACAGCTTATCAAACTCTGGCTGGCGAAATTGAACTAGGAAAATTGCTGTCAACATTGCTGGCGATTGTTGTGAAAAATTCTGGGGCTGATAAATGTGTCTTAATGTTATTGCGAGATGAGCGTCTGTTC
The DNA here is from genome assembly GCF_014696905.1 of Nostoc sp. FACHB-190. Classification (NCBI taxonomy): domain Bacteria; kingdom Bacillati; phylum Cyanobacteriota; class Cyanophyceae; order Nostocales; family Nostocaceae; genus Nostoc; species Nostoc sp. FACHB-190. The sequence goes on along the minus strand of NZ_JACJQW010000018.1, from coordinate 152,947 downwards.
ATCAAAGGCTTGATGACAGAAGGAAAACCACCAGTTGTCTTGCAGAGGATTCCAGTTGAAGACAGTCAAGAAATTCCCCACAAGTTAATTTACAAAGTCAAGCACAACCGCCAAACTGTTGTCCTACGGGATGCAGTCGCAGATTATACCTTAGCCAACGACCCATATATTGTCCGACAACAGCCCAAGAGTATCTTGTGTAGTCCAATTTTGCATCAAGGTAAATTGCTGGGGATTTTATATCTAGAAAATAATTTAGCAACAGGAGCCTTCACTAGCGATCGCGTCGAACTGTTAAATTTACTCTGTACGCAAGCGGCGATTTCGCTAGAAAATGCCCGACTTTATGAGCGAGAACAAGAAAAATCCCATTCCTTACAAATTTCCCTGGCACAATTACAACAAACTGAAGCGTCTCTGGCTCAAGAACGAGAATTTTTAAATATCATCATTGATAATATTACAGATGGAATTGTTGTTTGTGATGCTAACGGCACATTGACCTTATTTAACAAAGCAACTTATGAATTTCATGGCTTACCAATAGCATCATTACCCCCTGAACAATGGGCAGAATATTTTGACCTTTATCAGCCTGATGGGCAAACCCCATTATCAACCCATGAAATTCCTTTACTTCGTGCGTTGCAAGGGGAAAAAATCGAAAACGTCGAGATGGTAATTGCTCCCAAAAATGGTACACCGAGAATTTTGTTAGCTAGTGGTCAAGCAATCTTTGATACTTGGGGTAATAAAATTGGTGCGGTAGTTGTTATGCGAGATATTAATGAGCGTAAACAAGCTGAACTGGCTTTACAACAAAAATCATTAGACTTACAAAAAGCTCTCCAAGACTTACAAACAGCACAATTGCAAATCATCCAAAGTGAAAAAATGTCTGCTTTGGGTAATTTAGTTGCTGGCGTGGCGCATGAAATGAATAATCCTTTAGGCTTTATTTCTGCAACTCTCAAACAAACTAAACCAAATTTGGGAGATATCATAGAACATTTAAAACTCTATCAAGTAAATCTAGAAAATCCTAGTACTGAAATTCAAGACCATGCCGACGAAATTGACTTAGATTATTTGTTAGAAGATTTACCAAAAACGCTAGATGCCATGATGATTGCTTGCGACAGATTAAAAAATATTAGCACTAGTCTGCGGACTTTCTCGCGTGCTGATAAAGATTACAAAGTCCAATTCAATCTTCATCATGGCATTGATAGCACCATCTTAATTCTCAAACATCGCCTCAAAGCAAATGAACAACGTCCCGCGATCGAAGTTATCACTGATTACGGCGATTTGCCCCAGATAGAATGTTTTCCTGGACAGTTAAATCAGGTATTTATGAATATTCTCGCCAATGCGATTGATGCTTTAGAAGAAGCAAATACAGGTAGAACCTTTACAGAAATCAAAGCTGATACCAACCAAATTAAAATTACAACATTGCTTGTAGAAAAATCTGTCAAAATCTCAATTGCTGATAACGGTAAAGGTATGAGCGAAGAAATTAAACAAAAAATATTCGACCATTTATTTACTACGAAAGGAGTTGGTAAAGGTACCGGATTAGGATTAGCCATTGCTCGGCAAATCGTTGAAGAAGTCCACGGTGGTAAGTTAAGTTGTCACTCTGTTTTAGGACAAGGTACAGAATTTGTGATTGAAATTCCAGCGTGAGATTGATGGAGCAAGGTAAAAGTAAAAAGTTAAAAGGCAAAACTCTTCTTCTCCTTTCTCCCTGCTCCCTGCTCCCTGCGGTCTTTATAATAAGTCTTTTAGCGTACACAATATAACTTAAGCTATGGGTAGAGAAATTATAAATTCAGTTCCTTCACCAACAACAGAATTAACGGTGATTTTACCGCCGTGTTTTTCTTCAATAATTTGAAGGGCGATCGCCAATCCTAAACCTGTACCTTTACCCACAGATTTGGTAGTAAATAAATGGTCAAATATTTTTTGTTTGATGTCTTCACCCATGCCATTAGCATTATCAGCAATGGAAATATTGACATATTTATCTACTATTGCCGTCGTAATTGTAATGCAATTAGGATGAGCTTTAATTTCAGAAACTGTTTTGCCAATACTTGCTTCTTCTAAGGCATCAATCGCATTAGCCAGGATATTCATAAACACCTGATTTAATTGCCCAGGAAAACAGTTAATTTGAGGTAAATCACCATAATTAGTGAGTACTTCAATGGCTGGACGCTGGTTATTAGCTTTGAGGCGGTGCTTGAGAATTAAAATGGTACTATCAATACCTTCATGTAAGTTAAATTTAACTTTATAATTTTGATCCGCGCGAGAAAATGTCCGCAGGCTAGTGCTGATATTTTTCAATCTGTCGCACGCCATAACCATAGATTCAATCATCTTGGGAAAATCTTCTAAAATATAATCTAAATCAATTTCTTCAGCGTGTTCTAGAATTGTATATTCTGGAGTTTGTAAGCTTTCTTGATATAATTTTAGATGTGTAATCATATCAGACAAATTAGGTTTAGCTTGTTGGAGACTCGCAGCAATAAATCCTAAAGGATTATTCATCTCATGGGCGACACCTGCAACCAAATTACCCAAAGCGGACATTTTCTCACTTTGAACTATTTGTAATTGTGCCTGTTGTAAATCCTGCAATGCTGTTTCTAATTCTTGGGATTTTCGTTGAACAGCAGCTTCGGCTTGTTTGCGGTCACTAATATTTCTAGAAAAGACAAAATTATATTCTTTACCTTGGAAATCTACATAGTTAACCGTCATTTCAACTGGAAAAATTTGCCCATTTTTACATTGATGACAACTTTCAATAGTAAATGCGCCTTTTTCACAAACTGCTTGCCAATGTTCTGCCCATAATTCTTTTTTAAAAGTCGTATCGAAGTCAAAAATATATTTCCCAATTATCTCTTCTCGCAGATATCCTAAATCTTTACATACAGCATCATTCACATAGAAAATACGAGCATCTTTTTCAATCCACCACACAGCAACGGAAGCCTGATTAATTGAAATTTGCTTGAGTAATGAATCTTCTAGAGATTTTTGCACTTGTTGGTAAAGCCGAGCATTTTCTAGAGATATTGCAGCTTGAGAAGAAAGTAAATTGATGACTTGGAGACGTTCAATAGTAAATACTCCAGTTGCTACATTATTCTCTAGATAAATAACCCCCATGAGTTTACCTTGGTTAAGAATCGGACTACACATTATACTTTTTGGTTGGTGTCTCTCAATATATAAATCACCAACAAATTTATGTTCAGTAGTTGCATCAATAATCATTAAATCTTTTAATGTGCGTTTGACAACATTGATCAAACTAATCGGAACTTCTTGGGTATTTTCTAGTGTTTCGGGATTAGTCAAAATTTGAAAATTGCCAATTTGATAGATAGCTTTTACTATTAACTGTTCTGACTCTGAGATGAGCAAGACACATTTTTGTGCGCCTGTATTTTCTACCATAACTTGTAAGAGAATTTTCAGTAATTTTTCTTCGTGAATTTCCCTGGCTAATATTTGAGAGGCTTTCAGAATACTTTCTAAATCGAGATAACTGTTAATTTGAGTAGTAGATTGTGAAGAAATAAAAGGATGAATAGTATCAACTTTAGAAATTGTTGTTTCTGGCAAGAGATGAAAATGAGGGTTGGAATTAGTCATAAAAACTTGCGGATATGCTGAAGCCAAATTCTTACATTTAGCGTTAGCTCTCCATTGTTGATAACCAAGGTAAGCTTTTTTTAAATATATATAAGCAAATTCATCCTTACCTTTATTCAATAAGAATTTTGCTGCTTGTTCATTAGCGATCGCCTCATGGTGGATAAATCCGTATTCATGGGCAGAAGCAATAGCTTGATCATAGATTTCTATAACTTCTAAACCTTTACCAGCAATATGATTAATTTCTGCTTTGACTAGTAAATAAAGATGCTCAAAATTTTCATGACAATTGTTTGACCAAATTTGCAGTTGTTGTAATCTAGTTTGTAATTCTTCTAAAATATTCTTCTGTTCATCTTCTGTAGTTGTAAAATAGTACGCAGCTAAAATCAAACAATGATAAAGGTAGAATGCAGGAACAATCATTCCGGCTCTACGTGTATAAATGAGTTCGGCGGCTTTACAAGTTTGTGCATAAGCTTGCGGTAAATCGCCTGCCAAATAGTAAACTAAAGAACGCAAAATGTAATGTGTACACAATCCTGCTAATCGATTCTGCGCTTTACAACTAGCAATGAAATCTGCTTCTGTCCAAAATTGGCGATCGCATTCGATGGTTGTAACTGCTTCCCCAGCTAATTCCTGTAAAGAAAATCGAAATACAGCATTTACAACCTCAGTATACTTATTCTCAAATTTTTCTAACTCCAGTTGAATAATCTGGCTTTCTGCAAGTAATTCTTCAATATTTTGTCCAGCAAATAAACGATTACCAAAACATTCGGCGTAGCTATATCCGGTATAAGTTAAGTCTGATTTGACGAGAGCTTGCAGTTGATAGGATAAATGCACAGGTTTAACCCAACTCATCAAAAATGCACTTAAAACATGAGCCGTGCGACTAATTTGTAAAGCTTCATTCCATTTTTGAGCTAATAACAGTGCAATATTACCAAATTCATAGGCATCTTGATATTCTTCCGTCTCAAACACCAAGAGCATTCCATAACAAGAAAAACCATGACAACTACTAGGATGTAATCCAAATTCCAGGGAATATAAAACCATAGTGACAATTACCCAGGAAAAAAGTTCTGGTTTAGCAACATAAGTTGCTGGTAGCAATTCATCTAGCAGTTTCATCGCTAGTTTCTTGGCGGGATCACTCATCATTGGTAAATCCATTAAAGATGAAATAGATTTTCCTAACATGGAGGCTTTGATTTTTTTCATTCCCGCTTTAGCAACAGATTCAGGTTGATGTTCTGGAACATCCACACCCAAAAGTGCAAAAGCCTGATCAGTAATCTGCACAGCATCAAAGTAGCGTCCAGCCAGAACATTTAGTACCATTTGCTGGGTGTATATATCTGCCTTTTCTAAATCAGTCCGAGCTTTTAGTAATGTATGTTCAATCCATTGCAGAGAATTTTCAAAATTCCCGTTGAGATATTCAATATCCACTCGTTCACGATACATACTCATTACTAAATTGGAGTCATATTCCCAAATAGCTTCATTTAATAGGCTCATTCCGGCAATCATATATTTCAAGGCTGCTGCATAAGCCATTGCTGTTTTAGCTTTTTGAGCAGCTTGTAAATTTAAACGAGCTACTTGTAAACAATCATCTAAATTATCAATTAATTCAATGCCGGAATTAAAATGATCAGTGATTTCAAATAAGCGTTCTGAAATTTCTGCTAACGAAATATTCCTTAAAATTAGCCGAGCAATATTAATATGTATTGATTTCCTACTTTCACTAGGAATCAGAGCATAAGCAGCTTGTTGAATCCGATCATGTCCAAAGCAATAGTTTTGAATTAATAGTTGTTCATCTAATTTAGATGTGGGGATAATAAATCCTGGTTGCAGGGCTAATTCTAAATTAATGTAAATATATTGGTGAGATTTTTCACAAATAATTGATAAAGTATTTAAATCAAAGTTAGCTCCTATACAAGCTGCCAAACTGAGAATTTTTTGTGTTGTTTCTGGTAGTTTTTGCAGTTTTCCTATCATCAATTCAATAACATCATCAGTAATACCTCTAGCTTCAATTTGGGCGATATCCCACTGCCATATTCTCATCTCAGAATTAAATATTAATAACTCTTCCTGATACAATGCTTTGAGGAATTCATTGACAAAAAAGGGATTTCCTTCTGTTTTAGCTATAATCAAGTTTGCCAATGATGAAATTGTTGCGATATCACTATATAAAGTATCAGCAACAAGTTGATTAATTTGTTCTAAGCCTAAAGGATTGAGAATAATTTGGTTGATTATTTGTCCCTGCTTTTTGAGTTCTTCAACCAGTAATATAAATGGATGTGCAGCATCAACTTCATTATCTCGATAAGCTCCAATAATTAACAGATTTTGGATATTTGCATCCGTCATCATCAGTTCAATCAGCTTAAGTGTTCCGATATCAGCCCACTGTAAGTCATCTAAGAAGATTACAAGCGGATGTTCAAAAGCGCCAAAGATGCCGATAAAACGTTGAAATAGAGAGTTAAACCGCATCTGAGTTTCTATTGGCCCTAATATTGGAACTGGAGGCTGTTTACCAATAATTAATTCAATTTCTGGGATAACTTCAATAATGATTTGTCCTTGATTACCCAAAGCTGTTTGCAATTTATCTTGCCATTTTTGAAATTGAATTTCGCTTTCTGTGAGTAATTGTTGTACTAGTTGGCGAAATGCTGTCACAATAGCAGCATAGGGAATATTACGTTGAAATTGGTCAAATTTACCAGAAATAAAATAACCTCTTTGTCGCACGATTGGTTTATGTACCTCATTGACAATTGAGGTTTTACCAATACCAGAAAATCCTCCAACTAAAATACATTCGCGGCTTCCTTGAGCAACACGGTCAAAGGTATCTAAAATTAGTTTTATTTCCTGCTCTCGTCCATATAATTTTTCAGGAATCAAGAAGCGATCGCATAAATCTCGTTGGGCAATGGGAAAGCTTTCTATACTTCCAGTGTCCTCTAATTGTAACCAGCATTTTTCTAAATCATATTTCAGTCCTAATGCACTTTGATAGCGATCTTCAGCATTTTTCGCCATCAACTTGTAAACAATTTCTGATATTACAGGTGGAATTTGGGAATTGATTTCATGTACTAAAGGTGCAGTTTTAGCTATATGACAATGTACCAATTCCATCGCATCTTCAGACTGAAATGGTAATTCTCCTGTGAGTAATTCATAAAAACTGATACCTAAAGAATAAAAATCAGTGCGATAATCAATACCTCGATTCATTCGTCCGGTTTGCTCTGGAGACAAATAACCAAGTGTGCCTTCCAGTACGTTAGGACTAATTAACATTTGAGTTTCTCGTGGCAACAGAGATGCAATACTAAAGTCAATTAATTTAACTTGCTTAGTTTCTAAATTAATTAATATATTGGTAGGCTTAATATCTTTATGAATGATGCGGTTTTGATAAAGAATATTTAAGATATTACTCATAGCAATTGCCACAGGCAAAAAGTCTCTGAGAGACAAATTGCTTTCTTGCTGCTCCATCCACTCTTTGAGAGATATTCCCCCAAAGTCTTCCATTACCAAAGCATAAGCACTCTGATAAGGTTCTAAGCTATAAGTTTGGATAATTTCAGGTAGCTGAAGACTTTTGGCAATAGTGTATTGATTGCGAAATAGTACCAATTCCCGAAAGCTGGGATAAGGATTTTTCAGCAGCTTAATGACTACTTTTAATGCGTCATTTTCTCGATATCCGCGATAAACCAGAGTTCTGGAACCATTGTAAAGTTCTTTGGTGAGTTTATATCCAGGAATATTCACAATGGTATCAAACATACTTTTAAATCCTCACAATGTTTAGATTTAGTATTCCCAGATATAGCAAGCTATTTAAGTTTTTGGACGAAATTTACACTGGAAGTTGAATCACAAACTCAGTACCTTTACTTAAAGTGGAGTGGCAAGTTAACTTACCACCGTGGGTTTCCTCCACGATTTGACGTGCAATTGCTAATCCTAAACCTGTACCTTTACCCACAGCTTTGGTAGTAAATAAATGGTCAAATATTTTTTGTTTGATGTCTTCACCCATGCCATTAGCATTATCAGCAATGGAAATATTGACACATTTATCTACTATTGCCGTCGTAATTGTAATGCAATTAGGATGAGCTTTAATTTCAGAAACTGTTTTGCCAATACTTGCTTCTTCTAAGGCATCAATCGCATTAGCCAGGATATTCATAAATACCTGATTTAATTGCCCAGGAAAACAGTAGATTTGAGGTAAATCACCATAATTAGTGATGACTTCAATGGCTGGACGTTGGTTACTAGCTTTGAGGCGATGCTTGAGAATTAAAATGGTGCTATTAATACCTTCATGTAAGTTAAATTTTACTTTGTAATCTTGATCCGCGCGGGAAAATGTCCGCAGGCTAGTGCTAATATTCTTTAAGCGATCGCAGGCAATCACCATTGCATCTATAATTTTAGGTAAATCTTCTAAACTATATTCCAAGTCAATTACTTCGGCATGTTTAAAAATCTCTGGATTTGCATCGGGGAAGCTATCTTGATATAACTTCAAGTGGTTAAATATATCTGCAAGAATTGGTTTAACTTGTTTGAGGCTGGCAACAATAAAACCCAAAGGATTATTCATTTCATGGGCGACTCCCGCGACTAAATTACCCAACGCTGACATTTTTTCACTTTGGACGATTTGTATTTGAGCTTGTTGCAAATTAGAGAGTGCTTGTTTTAATTCCTGAGATTTTTGTTTGAGTGCGATTTCTGCAAGTTTGCGATCGCTCACATCAATTACCACCCCATCCCAGATAATTGCGCCGTCGGCTTGCAGTTCGGGACGCGCATTTACTTGAATCCATTTCACTGTTCCCGAAGGTAAAATAATTCGCCATTCTTGCTCAAACGGTGTTAAATTTTGGGCAGATTCAGCAATTGCCTGGGCAATAAATGGGTCATCTTCAGGATGGTGTAGAGTGTAAAGGGCTTGTCTACCTGCCATCACCTCTTCTGGATCTACGCCATACAGTTCATAACAACCAGAACTAATATAAGGAACAGAAACCGCACCATCAGGCGCAAGCCGGAACTTATAAACCACACCAGGAATGTTATCTGCAAGATTGCGAAATTGAGCTTGGCTGGCTTGCTGTTGTGCTAAAGATTGTTCTAATTGTAGAGCATAGTTTTGAGCATCTCGATACAACCGGGCATTTTCTAAAGCAATCGCCGCTTGAGTGCAGAGTAAGTTGATAATTTCGATGCGATCGCTAGTAAAGACTTCGCTGGTTAAACTATTTTCTAAATACAAAACACCAATTAATTTACCCTGATTAATAATCGGAGTACAAACAATACTCTTGGGTGAATGTTGCTGAATATAACTATCTGTCACCCAGGTATTTTCTTTAGTGATGTTGTGAATAATAATTGGTTGCAGGGTGTGTTTAGCTGCATAAATCATTTTAATGGGGACATCATCACTGCTGTCGAGAGCATGGGGTGAGAAAATAGAAGTCTCGACATCCTCAATGGTTGCTATAGATGCCACAACCCAATCGACATTTTCTGACAATACCAATGCTATTTTCTGTGCTCCAGAATTTTGCAATAACACTTGCATTAAATTTGTAATCAATTCCTCAAGTTTGATTGCACTTAATAACACCCTTGAAGCCTTGAGAATAGCGCCGAAATCTAGACTGTCAGAAAAGTTGCTGCTATGAGAAGTAGAAGTTTGCTGAGTATATGTAGCAATAGTAGCGTTGCTGATGGTTTCTTGCAGATTCAGGTTAAGTCTTCGCTGTTGCAGAATATGTTGCAGCAGGTGGGGATATTTTTGTTCTAAATCGTCTGTTTTGGCTTTGGCACCCCAATGAGCATAGCAGTAATATGCTTGCTGTAGATATGCTTGGGCGACTGTTTCCTTACCCCAATCAAGATAAAATTTTGCCGCCAATTCATTCGCTAAGGCTTCTTCTTGAAGATAGCCATTTGCTTTTGCGCCGGCAATAGCGCGATCGTATAATTCCATCGCCTCCAGTTTTTGATCTAATACTCGATGCTGTTCGGCTTGAATTAAGTCATACTTATGTTGAAAATTCATTGGTGCAGGCAACGCCCTTTTCCGCAGCATTTCTTGATTAGCTGCGATAATTTCAGCATTACCTGATGTCGCTAACAGTGCCAGTGATTCATAAAAATACAACAGAGTTACACTGAATGTCCCAGCCCCGCCTCCTAAAAATTGTTTAGCCTGTTGGGCTACATCTACAGCTTGAGAATATTCTCCAAACAGGAAACACAAATACACTTTGTTTGTTAACAAAAACCACAATCCTGAGTTATCACCAAGTTGATGCAGTGTTGTCAACATACTTGCTTCGTCCATTGCTTCCCCAGTCAAAACAACAGGATTAGCCGCATTTCCTAAGAGATTTAACACTGTTTGTTCATAGGTTTTGATAAAATTTAAAGCTGTTTGCTGATGAATTTGTTGGATACCTTGACTGTATGTATTGATATTTTGAATTAGTTCGTTTAAAGGCTGCCCAGTAAAATAAGAGTTGGCACAATAAGTAAACCCAGCAAAACCCGCAAATACCAAGTCTCCTACTTCTAGACTGCGGTTGTATCCTTCTTGTAAGGGTGCAAGAGTTTGTTGGAGATGATGAGTGCAGAATTTAATAGAAAAATTGACAAGAACGAGTGTACGTCCATAAAACTCTTGTTCATGTAATTGTTCACAGAGGTTGAGTGCTAGTTGTCCAAACTCATAACCTGTGGAAAAGTCTTCCAGTACCCCACACAACAACAGCCCATAACCAACATAGCCACTTACAGAAGTATTGGCATTACCATACTGGAGTGATAATTCTAGTTGTTTCAAAGTCACCAGAGGAAATAACTCTGGCTGACAAGCATAGGTAGCAGCCCCAACCTCAACTAAAATCCGCATAGCAGCTAAGGCTATTGCATCAGTCATCGGTGGAAGAGTTAGTAACTCAGCCGCCGATCGCCCATTTAGTTGCAGGGCGATCGCTTGAAAAGCGGCGGGAATTTCTGCTGGTGCAGGTTGTTTCGGTAAATCAATGCCTAAATTATTCAGTAAATCTAATGCCATCTCAATGGCAAACACAAATTGACCTTGATTGGTGTAAGCTTCGAGTTTGACTTCGGTAATTTTGACAGTATCAGTGAGGGTTTGTGCATTTAGTTGAATTTCTTGGGCATAACCCTCCATTGCTGTAATATTACCTGATAAATAAGCTGATTCCGCCGCTAAATTATAGAGATTGAGAGTTAATAAATACTGGTCATTCCAGGCAGATTCATTTAATAATTCTAAGCCACTCCTGGCATAATCCAAAGCACTAGTATAAGCTGTGGCAACGATGGCTTTTTGACTAGCTTTGAGGTTACATTTTGCTAGTAAAAATTTTTCATTTACGTCAGTAATTAAACTCTGTCCTAAATTAAGCTGCCCAACAATTGCAAAAATGCTTTCTTCCTGCTGCTCATCAGCAATATCTTGGAGTAAGAGTCTGCCAATTTGCAAATGATTGGCTTGCTTTTGTTCATCAGGAATTAATGAATATGCCGCTTGCTGAACGCGGTCATGGAGAAATTTATAGGTAACAGATTGAGAGTTTTGTGCAGTTGAATTTTGATTATCTGTACCTACAAAAAATTTATAAACTTCACTTTGGGGTAAGATTAATCCTGCTTGTAAGGCTTCCCACAAATCCGCTGCCGCCTCTCGGTCTGATTTTTGACAAACAATTGCTAAGGTTTTTAAATCGAATTGATTGCCGATACAAGCAGCTAGTTGCAATATTTCTTGTGTAGATGCTGGCAGTTTTCGTAACTGCATCGCCATAAATTCAACCACATCGTCAGTTAGCGATCGCTGGCTAATTTGAGTAATATAACATTGCCATAAACCTTGATTAAAATCAAAGTAAATTAGTCCATCTTGGTGTAAAGCTTTGAGAAATTGCGTACTAAAAAATGGATTACCTTGAGTTTTTTGATATATCAGATGAGCCAGTGGTAAAGATAATTCTGCTGTACAACCTAATGTATCAGCCACTAACTGATTGAAATTTGCTTCGCTGAGAGGTTGTAAGTTAATTGGATTAATTCTGGAATTACTTTTGTGAATTTCCTCTAATGTCAACATTAAAGGATGTCCAGGAAATACTTCATTATCTCGATAAGCCCCAATTAATAGTAGAAAACTACTATCGACTTCACTCATTAAGAGTTTAATTAGCTGTAAAGAAGCTAAATCAGCCCATTGTAAATCATCTAAAAAGATTACTAAAGGATGTTCTTGAGTTGCAAATATTTGAATGAATTTTTGTAATAATAAATTAAAGCGATATTGCGCCGCCGTCCCAGATAATTCTTGTATAGGTGGTTGTTGACCAATAATTTTGGCTAATTCGGGAATCACATCCACAATTACTTGACCATTTTCGCCTAACGCTTGGAGAATTTTAGCTTGCCATGTTTGTAATTGTTGGTCAGTTTCAGTTAATAACTGCCGCATTAAATCGCTGAGTGCTTGCACAAAAGCCGAAAAAGGAATATTGCGGTTAAATTGGTCAAATTTACCTTTAATAAAATAACTACGTTGTCTAACAATTGGTTTATGCACTTCGTTGACAACGGCTGTTTTACCAATACCGGAAAAACCAGCAACTAAAACTAATTCACTGCGAAAACGAGATGAGTCGTGAACTGTAGCTACTCGCTCAAATGCTGCTAGAATTTGCTCAACTTCCTTTTCTCGGCCGTATAATTTTTCAGGGATGATGAAGCGATCGCAAATATCCCACTCAGCAATTTCAAAGTTGTCAATTGTCCCAGTTGCTTGCAAATGTGACAAGCAAATTTCTAAATCATGTTTTAATCCTAAAGCACTCTGATAGCGGTCTTCGGCATTTTTCGCCATCAGTTTCATCACAATATCGCCTAAAACTTTTGGTATCTCTTCCCTTCTACCTTCTAGACTAGTCGGCATTTTCGCAATATGACAATGCACCAACTCCATTGGATCTTCACTGTTGAAAGGTAATTCTCCGGTTAACAGTTCAAAAAATGTCACTCCTAAAGCATAAAAATCACTGCGATAATCAATTCCGCGATTCATTCTGCCAGTTTGTTCTGGAGATAAATAAGCCAGAGTTCCTTCTAAAATATTCGGGCTAATCAGTGTTTGAGTTTCTTTAGGTAACAGCGAAGCAATGCTAAAATCGATAAGTTTAATTTCGTGGGTTTGGGGATTAATTAATATATTGGCTGGCTTAATATCTTTGTGAATTACACGATTTTGATACAGGTAATAAAGAATATCACACATTTGCAGGGCAACAATTAAGAACTCCAGCAATGTTAATCTTTGATTGTTCAAATATTCTCGTAATGACAAGCCTCCAAAATCTTCCATCACGAAGGCATAGCTATTTCGATATGTGTCTAAACTTAAAGGACGAACAATCCCAGAAAAATCAAGTTCTTTCGTGATGGTGTACTGATTTTGAAATTGCAAAAGTTCGCTAAAACTGGGAAACTCTCGATTGAGTAATTTAATTACTACAGGTTGGTCGTCTACTGTGCGAATACCTCGGTAAACTACTGTTCTAGAACCAGAATAAATTTGTTCTATCAGTTGGTAGCCAGGAATTTTTGCTGTTATATCCACAGGTGTATTCATTTCCACATACCTCAGTACATAATTGGCATAGCAGACATTAACAAATTTATTATTCCCTTAGTTTAATTATTGTGAACAGTAAGATTTTTCTCAGTAGATCGTTGCAATTTTAAAGATAACTAGTAAAGCCTACGATTGGCATTTTGTTATCAAACAGAATTCAGCAGTCAGGAGTCAGAATCCAGAATTAAATTCTGTGGTCAGCCGCGCATGGATGACTTTAGGAATCCGCTTTGATTGTTGAAATTATCTGTAAAAGCTGGGAGTGGGGAATCGGGAGTCGGGAGTAGAAAAGAGCATTTTGTGGGTGTACTGATTGTTTTCAGAAATCAAATATGATTCCTATATAGCAATCCTGTCTGAGTTGTGAAAAAATATTCTTTTTAACGTAGACGCGAAGCGGCTTCCCGTTCGCCGTCAGGCGTTCCCGAAAGGTAGGGTACCGCAAAGGACGCAAAGAAGGAGAGGAAGGGAAAGAAAAGGAATTTCACAAATGATTTAGGATTGCTATAGGTTAAAGATCCCATAAAATAGAAGATTTTGCACTCTACAATCATCGGTGAGTCTGAATCTCCTCCTGATTGATTCTGACTCCTGAATTCTTCAATGGGAGACTAAATTCTAACTCCTCACTCCTGAATTATGGGGGATATTAGCATCTAAAAAGGGTAATATAGCTTGTGCAACTTCGGCTGCATATTCTTCAGACATTCCTAATGTGCCAGGTAGAGTTAATGATTGAATTTTTGGAATTGCGGCCATTGCAGTCATTTCTTGTTTGGAATAGGGAGGGGCTTGTGCTGCTAAAATTAACAGCACAGGCACAGGTGAAGATTGCAGTAATGTGAGAAATTCTTGGCGATCGCGCACTGGATCAAGTCCACCTGTCACAAAGGCCGCTGGGGCAAATCGCGCCCCTGGTTGTCGAGTAATTTGCTGTTTCTGCTCAATAAACTCTGGTGTGAGGTGTGATTTATCTGCATAAACATGCCTACCATACATCAGCCGCAAAAAGCCTTTGGTTGTATTTCCTTGATAAAGTCCTTGACCAATCACTGGAAATCTGACCAGTTGTCGGACTGCTGTTGCTAGTGGTTTGGGTACGCCCATTGTTGGTAAAGGGCCACGCCAAGTAGGCGCAACTAAAATTATGCTAGAGCAAGTCTGGGGTTGTTTTTGAGCCAGTTGCAAGGCATAGCCAGCCGTATGACCAGCCGCAATGATCGCCACTGGTTCGGAGAAAGTTTGTTGGACAAAGGCCTGAAGCATTTGCTGTAACAGCGCCGGTTGATAATCTAAAGCAGGGCGTTCAGATTCACCAAATCCCAACCAATCGAGTGTGACTGCTTGGTAGCGGTGGGCAATTCTCTCGGCAATTCCTTGCATTTCCCCACGGCTAGAAACCGTACTAAAAGCAGGTAACAGCAATACAGGTTTACCCTGACCGACTGTATCGTAAGCGATCGCATAACGCTTTTGCTGCCACTCAAATGAAAATTGATGCTTTGTTTTCACAGCCATCTTAAACCCATCCAGCTTGTATCCATTTAACTTTAATGTAGAGCTGGAACAAGACTGATTTACAAAGGTTGTTTGTTAAGAAGGGTTTAGGGGTGTGAGGGTGAAGGGTTTTGAATACATACACCCCTTCACCCCTATACCCATTCACCCTTTCTTTCTTCAATCAGCTAAAGGTAAAACTAAACGACTAACTACCCGATAATCTGGTAACTGATAAAAATCTAGGGTTCCGCCTAACTGTTGTGTGAGTTGTTGACAAATTAGCAGGTGTAAAGCTGGTGGTTGGTTGAGGTAAGAACGGGCTAGTATATCTTTGGGTATTTGATGTTGTAGTGCCGCTAATAAAGGCGGTTCAATCATTCCATGATCTGTAATTGAGATTTCTAGCAATTTTTCTTCTAAGCGACGACACCAAATATCAATTCTGCCGCCACTTTGAGAACGGTTACAAGCGACAATCAATAATTCATATAGTACTAATTCAAATTTAACGATATCGCCTGTAATTGCTAAGGATGAGGGATAACTGGAAGATTGCAATCCTTTGAGGAAGATTCCACTATTACCGGAATCTGTATCTGTCGCTGATTGTCCTAAACCATGCACTCCTGCCCAAAGTTTACGTTGTTTGAGTAAATTATCCACTCGTTCGAGCGATCGCTTCAACAAACTGGCTATGGGCATAGTTTCAGAACTCTGATGCAATTGCCATTGCTCTAGTTTAACTAGGGCTGTCATGGCGGCGGTGTTATGGTCTAATTGCCGCAGTAAGAGTTTATAACGTGTCTGTGTCAGTTCATTACTGGGAATACCCAAGTCTTCAATTTGGCTGAATAACTGTGTGGCAGTGCGTTGAATTTCTTCGAGGCGACGATGTTTGTACCAGTTGAGTTGGCGCAATTCTTGGTTTGATGACTCCAGCAGTTTGGTGATTTGTTGTTGACGACGCGACCATGCTAATTGTGTCACCAAAGTCTCTGTAGCATTCAGACTTTGTTCTGTCCAATAACGTTCTCGGTAATCGGCAACCAAAACTACACCTGTGGGTGCATAATCAGCACTAGTGCGGAGTGCGATCGCTAAAACTTGACCAATGTTCTGCCCATTTAACCATTTTCTGGTTTCTGCTGGTAAATCATCAGCATACACACATACATAATCATCTTTGGCTAATGCCCACTGAATTATCGCTTCTGTGTGAATGGGAACTGGTTGATCGGTCACAACCGCAAATCGACTATCATGAATCACACTCGGAATAATTTCTGCAAAGTTATCCCCCGGCGACCAAGATAACAACACTGCTAACGGAGAATGGAGAACAGTGGCGATTTGTTCTATGGCGGTGCGTTCTAGACGTTCTACACCCGACTCAGTTGTGTCATTTTGGGTTTTTTCGAGAATACGTAAGCATCGCTGAATACTATGGAGAATTTTTTGCTGTTGTTCAACTTCCGCATTTAATTGCCACTGGCGGACAATTACGCCAATTTGTTGACTGACAGCCCACAATAATTCTTTGTCTAAGCTTGCCCAACCCCGATTTGTTTCGTGGGCAATCACTAACAGGGCATTTGGTGTATGCTCTTGAGCGCAGTTACAAACCAACAGCGATCGCATTCCATGTTCTAATAACAAAGGTCGCCAGTTAAAAAACCGCAAATCTTCTTCTACTTTCTGCACTTCTACGGCTGTGGTGGCGGACTTCAACATCTGCTCATCCATATCTTTGAGCGTACTGAAGCTAACTGTCAGGGGACGACGATTTTGGGGTTGGGTTTGAAAAATAATTTGATAACTATTTAAATCAGGGTTGTATTGTAAAAGTAAAAAACGAGTGGCAGCAAAGCGCGTTAAAACTTTAGTGGCACAGGTGCGTAAAGTTGCTTGCAAGTCATCTTCGTGATAAATTGCTTGGGCAACTTGGCTCGTTAATTGGGCATCTTCTTGAATTTGCTTGATAGTAGTATCCATAGTTTCGCTAGGCGCAACTAAAGAAACTAACCCAGCCGCACTTTGAACAAAGTTTTTATCTGCTTCTGTCCAAATGCGTGGTTCATTAGCTTCTACCGCCAGAAAACCCAATAGTTCTTTTTGCCACATAATCGGCGCGGCTAACAGCGATCGCACCTGTAAACGTTCCAACACTTTGGCAGTAAAATGACTTTTTAAAGAACTGCGCTCATCACCAATCAAAACAATTTGATTCACCGACAAAGCATAATAAAATTCACTTAAATCCTGGACTGTCATCCCCGCCGCTAGTTGCTGTTGGCTGTTATTCCGACCAATATTAGCCAGTTGATTACTCATCCGACACCAAAAATAACGCCCTTGGCGCTCAAACCAGTAAATATTTGTCCGGCTAGGCGCAACAAATTGATGTGTTGTTTGGACAACAGCTTTTAGCTTTTGGTCTATATTATTGAGAGTGCGTAAATTTTCTAATAAGTGTAATATCGGCTGATCAAGATGCTTTGTTTGCTGTTGCTGCAAATTCACTTCTTGTTGATAAAGCACTGCTCCCAGTTCGCCCAACACCATTAACAAACGAGCTTTGGCATCTCCTGGTAACAAATATCCCCAACGTTCTGAACCAAATAATAATAAACCTAAAAAACAGTCTCGATAGCGAATAGGTAAAACAACCGTTCCCTGAATATTAAATTTTTTACCAATCTCTTGCCATTCAGCTGCACGAGGTTCCAGCCGCAAATCAGCAACACCCAAGGGACGCTGTTCAATTACTACTTGTTCTAAAAGTCCGCCAGGAGTGAGTGTCACTTGTTTGCGTAAAAATTTAGTGTCACCATCAGGCGCAACTCCACCTTTACCAACTAATGTATGTTTTGGTCGGTCATATAAAGCAATCCAAACCAAGTTGTAGTCAAACTGCTCTTTAATATAAGCAATCGTAGTATCAATCAGAACATCAACATTATCCTCTTCCCTCAAGGTTTGGAGGACACGTCCCAAAGCAATGATTGTATGTTCAGCTGCTATCGGTCTTTGTGGCTGCCCCATTGGATTTTTAGTTGACATCGCTCTTTAATATATAAGATGCCCAGAAAAGCAACCCAAGTTAATCATGTTCAGTGAAAGACTTATCATGAAGACTGCAAGGGGGCAGGGGGCAGGGGGAAAGGGGGAAAACTCATAGATAAAGTTTTCCTATCTAGCCCCATTGCCCACTCCCAATTCCCCTATTCCCGTCTTCACATGGATATTTACCAAATTGCCCTTCGTCCCCTACTGTTCAACCTGCTGAAAACAGATGCAGAGTGGTTACATAAGCAGGCTATCCGCAGTCTAGATTGGTTATCGCAAAATCATCATGCTCCTGCTAGTTTAGTCAATCAGACTTTACACCAGTCTTTGTGTCTGTGCGATCGCCGTCTGGAACAAAATTTGTTTGGGCTAAATTTTCCCAACCCCTTGGGTTTAGCCGCCGGTTTTGATAAAGATGGGGTAGGCGCAAAAATTTGGTCTAACTTTGGTTTTGGCTTCGCTGAGTTGGGAACTGTGACTTTTCACCCCCAACCAGGAAATCCCCAACCAAGGTTATTTCGCCTACCTTTAGATCAAGCTGTCCTGAACCGGATGGGTTTTAATAATCAAGGTGCAGAAATTATGGCTGCTAGGTTAGCAGCACAAAAAGATTTCATTCATACAATACCCATCGGCATAAATTTAGGTAAATCGAAAATCACCCCGTTAGAAGCAGCCGCCGCAGACTACCTCAACAGTTTCCGCTTGCTGAAAGAATTAGGCGATTATTTTGTGGTGAATGTCTCTTCACCCAATACACCAGGATTGCGATCGCTCCAAGATGCCGCTATGCTCAGTTCTATCTTGGACGTACTACAAACAGAAAACAATACACACAAACCAATATTTGTCAAGATAGCACCTGATTTAGAATGGGAAGCGATCGCCGACATTATTAGCTTGGCTAAAACCTACCAATTAGCAGGAATCATTGCCACAAACACCACAATCAGCCGTGATGGCTTGAAAACCCAGCTAATTCACCCAACTGGGAAACCCCCGCGAGATGAAGCTGGCGGAATTAGTGGTGCGCCATTGCGCGATCGCTCCACAGAAATTATCAAGTTTATTTGGCAGCAAACCCAAGGGCAAATTCCCATTATCGGGGTTGGTGGCATATTTTCCGCAGAAGACGCTTGGGAAAAAATCACTGCGGGAGCCAGCCTCATTCAAGTTTATACAGGCTGGATTTATGAAGGCCCCTTGATGGTGCGCCGAATTTTAACTGGTTTGCTGACCAAGTTAGAGCAGAATAAATTAAACTCCATCACAGAAGCGATCGGATTAAAAGTTTGAAGTATTCAGAGTCAGAACTCAGGAGTCAGAATAAATTTTTGATTCTGGATTCTGACTCCTGATTGGATTTCACCCCTAATCATTCATGACTCTTCTAAAGGAAAGAACTCTTTTGTTTTTTCCGAGAAACTCCAAGCAATACCATCAGGATCACGGCTGCGAGTCCATTCGGGAAAATCTGGATCATTACGCCGTTTGTAGACAGTGCTGGAATAAACATTCAACCGTTTCGCCAATTCCGATTGAATCAGTGAACCGAAAACTAACTGTTTTGCTAAATTGGGTTTAACTTCTGTATGAGTTGCTGGCGCTGCTAATTCAACTTCTGGTTCTGCTAATAGTGTTTGAGTTGCTGGCGGTGCTAAAAGCGATCGCGCAGCCGTTGTTACAGGTTGAGCAGACAAAGTTTTGATAGGCTCGCTACTGTCAAGAATATTACCCAAAATACTGGCAGTAATAAAGTAATAAACTTCATTGCCTGAACCAGCATTGACTATACTTGCACCAAACTCTGAAGCTTTGCCATCCAGGTAGCGTTTTGCTGTTGGGCCAGGAAAACTACCCCGCATTGCCAAGTCCATTGGTGTAATTTTGCCCTGGTTTTCCCGAACTAACTGATGGAAAACCGGGTTAACTCGCTGACACCATTGTTGCCATTGATATTGTTGCCAGATATTGAAACCAATAATCAAAACAACCAGCGCCAGCAAAAATCTCCAGGTAGAAACCAGGAAAATTATTAAAAACGATATTGGCAAAAGTAGAACGAGAAAACCTTTCCCGCCACTTTCCATTGTTTTTTCACTCATGCCGATTTTTGCCAAGCGAATTTTTTGGGAAATAATATATTATATTGGCAAAAATTTGGACTGGTTTTTGTATCTTTTGGCAAAATTACGGAAAACTGCGGAAATGCGATCGCTAACTTGCCTCATCTAAAACCCAAACAACCCAAATTTTCGGCAAAAATAGGCAAAATTTTTTTTCCTGATAAAAAAACTCAGCAAAAACAAAAACTTTACATAAACATTAAGAAGTATTTCATCTTATATTCAACAAATCTCAGCGCACTTGACGTTAAAAATATTTATCTCTCACTGGCTCAACCTATTGACGTTTAAAATTACATATACTACATTAATACTACAAGTTGATATTCCCAAAGGAGTTAGCCAAAAACTGTAGCGGATAGCTCAAATACCAGAGCGCCCCCCTTGCCTGCAAAGGCCGACACATCAAGGGTTATCGCAAATAACTTAAACATCCTTGAGACAAAATTCTGGAGGTGCAGGTGAAAATCCTGCTCCGCTACACCCAACAAAGTGCTGAGTTAAAAATAATTCTTATGTGGCGGGTAGCTCAGTGGTAGAGTGCTTTACCCTTATTCACTCTTTGCCTGCAAAGGCCGAAGAATTGAGGGTTATCGATTAGGGTTCGAGAGGTCGCAGGTACCCTTCGGAAAGCCGCCACCGCGTCTACAAATCCTGCCCTGCCACCTTTCATTTTTGCCCGCAAGGGCCGGGAGATGAAACCATGAACTACAACTTCTTTACCAGAAACAAAATCAGCACCCCACAAACTCAACCCATCCCCGGACGGGAAGCCGAGATGATTCAAGGACGTTCCGGTGGCTGGATGTTTGATGCTGGCTTATGGAAGATGCTGCGGCGCTGTCTGTTAGTTGGGACAGCCCAAAGCACCTACTATGCTGGTAAACAAGAATTAACTGAAGACTTTGTAGCGGTTGTCAACCAAGCTGTTGCCGAAAATCCCAGCCGTGTTGCGGAAGAAATTCTCTATGCCAGCGATGGACGAGCTATCAATAACAGCGCACCTATCCTGGCTTTGGTCTTGCTGTCGATGGGTGAAACAAAAGAAGCCAAACAAGCCTTTGCTGAAATCTTCCCTCAAGTTGTCCGCACAGGTAGCCACTTCTACGAATGGCTAAACTACACCAAATCTCTGCGGGGCTTTGGTAAAGTGGTGCGCGAAGCAGGTAAAACTTGGCTATCAAGAGAAGATGTCAAAGGTTTGGCTTATCAACTCTTGAAATATCAACAACGCCAAGGTTTCACCCACCGCGATGCTTTGCGTTTATTCCACGTCAAACCACCTACAGAAAATCACCGTCAATTATTTGAATGGGTTGTCAGAGGTTGGGAGGAATTGCCCACAGAAATTCCCTCGCAAGCATTGGCGCAGATTTGGTGGTATGAATGGCTCAAGCGCAACCCTGAGCAAACCCAGGAAGCCATTTTGCAAGGACGCTTAACCCACGAAATGGCTGCACCCGTCGGCAATATGGACAAAGCTGCTTGGCAGTTGCTATTTCAAGAAATGCCCATCGGTGCAATGTTACGAAACCTCGGTTCACTAACTGAACTGGGCGTATTACGTGCTGATGAAAGCGCCAACTTAGAGCGTGTTGAAGGAGTTCTCAACAATAAAGAACATCTGCGTAAAGGTCGCATTCACCCAATCGATATTTTGAAAGCCCTCAAAACTTACGAGTCTGGGGGAAGACTAGGACGCAGTAAGAAAACTTGGACTCCCGTTCCTCGCATCGTAGACATCTTAGAGAAAGCCGTTGAGTTGTCTTTTGATGTCGTAGAACCCACAGGCAAAGTTTTCATGCACGCTGTAGACGTTTCCGGTTCGATGGGTAGCTTAGTTGCAGACATGGGACTAAGTTGCTGTGAAATAGCCACCACAATGGCACTCGTCACAGCCAAAGCCGAGAAAAACTACATGATTCGCGGCTTTGCTAATGAATTTCGGAACTTAGATATCACTGCTAAAGATAGTTTTAGTTCGGCGGTGCGTAAAGCCAGCAATCAAAACTTCGGCGGTACAGATGCCTCTGTAGCTTATGACTGGATGATGAAAAATAAGTTCAAAGCCGATGTAGTCTGCTTCTGGACTGACTCAGAAAGCTGGGCTGGTTACAAGCATCCTAGCCAAGCCTTGAAGGAGTACCGCAAAAAAATCAATCCCAATGTCAAGGCTGTATACGTCACTCTGACACCATACCGCATCACCTTGGTAGATCCCCAAGATCCACTTTCTTGGGATTTAGCAGGATTTGACCCTGGTACACCTCGCATCATCCAAATGTTAGCGACAGGTGAGTTGTAAAAATTGTGAAGTATGAAGTATAAAATTTCATACTTCATACTTCACACTTCTCGGCGGGTTATCCCTTGTTCACAACTTGCCCTTTGGGACGAAGAATTTAGGGTTATCGGTTAACGTCTCCACCATCTCCGGGGACTAGCGGGTTCAATTCCCGCACCCGCCTTTATACTTGTTTCAATTAAATATTACCCCTATAGGTCTTTGCTAAAATACTCTTAAAAGCAACAATTAGCATAGGATGTCAGCGAAAGATAAATTTCATGATGCAGTTAAAATAGCCCTGCAAAAAGACGGGTGGCTAATTACACATGATCCTCTCCGCATTCGGATTAGTTCTACAACTAAACTATATATAGACTTGGGAGCAGAAAAACTGGTTGCAGCTGAACGCAATGGGCAGAAAATTGCAGTTGAAGTCAAAAGTTTTTTGGGTGCTTCTGCGATGGCTGAATTCCATTTAGCTATAGGGCAGTATATTAACTACCGTTATGCTTTAACTGACTTTGGCTATGAACAAGTTTTATACTTAGCGGTACCGTGGCTCATTTATGATGAGTTTTTGACACAGCCATTTGTGCAGGCAGTCATTCAACGTAGTCAAGTCAATTTATTGATTTTTGATGACGAAAAAGAAGAGGTTGTGCTATGGCAAAGCTAGATATCTATCGAGAGTATATCCAAAGATTACTCAAAGAATATGCAGCGCGAGATTTAGGGGAAGATAATGTAGACGTACAACTGATTTTTGATACTGAACACGACCATTATCAGCTTTTTTATGTTGGTTGGCGTAATCGAAGACGTGTTTATGGCCCGGTCATACATTTAGACATTAAAAATGAAAAGATTTGGCTGCAATGGAATGGTACAGAAGATGATATTGCTGCTGATTTAGTAGAATTGGGTGTACCAAAGCAAGATATTGTTTTAGGGTTTCATTCGCCTTATATGCGTCAGTTTACTGATTATGCTGTGGGTTAAAATATTTATTTTTGAAGTTTAAAAATTCCCTGCCGAATCTTCCAACCAAGGTATAGTCGGTAAGTTTGAATTATCATTTTGTGGTAAAAGATTCGTATCTGGATAAATTGGTAATTTATCCAGTATTGCTAACACTTCTGCGGCTGATTGATAGCGTTGTTTAACATCATCTAATACCGTTTTTTCCAAAATCTCAGCTAGGGCATCGCTGACAATTACTTGATTTCTCCATTGCCATTCGCCATTCTCATTTCTATTCATTTCATGGGGGGCAATTCCGGTTAAGGCGCGAATCCCAATCATCCCGATCGCATAAATATCACTACTGTACTGCGGACGACCAAAGCATTGTTCGCTAGGTGCATAGCCTCTTGTCCCAATACCAATTGTAAAAGGGGCTTGTTCGGAATTTTCTAGTTGTGGAACTGAGACTTCTTTGACTGCACCAAAGTCTATTAAGACGAGTTTGTTATCTGTATGGCGGCGCATGATATTACTGGGTTTAATATCTCGATGAATCACTCCGTTTTCGTGAACAAAGACTAAGATTTGTAATAGTTCTTTGATAATTTCTCTGACTTGAGCTTCTCTTAAACCTTGACCAGATGGTAGTTCTTTAATCAAGGAATGACCTATGACATATTCCTGAACTAAATAAAATTCATCATCTTGTTCAAAATAAGCCAAAAGTTGGGGAATTTGCGGATGATTCCCCAGTTTTTCGAGGGTTTCGGCTTCGGAATGAAATAAACGTCTGGCAAGTTCTAAACTTTTTGCTTGGGTATTGGCTGGTTTTAATTGCTTGACGACACAGCGTGGATAACCAGGACGGTGCATATCTTCAGCGATGTAGGTTTCGCTGAATCCACCAGAACCGAGAACTTTGACAATTTTGTAGCGTCCGGCGAGGATTTTGCCAGATACGGCTAAATCCCTTTTCTGGAGTAAGTCTTGTAAGTCGTTTTGTTGGCTGATAATTTCTTGAACAACGGGAGATGTTTTATATTTCTGAAAGATTACGACTAATTGACGGGTTCGCAATTTTTCTCTAGCAACTTCTATTCCCAGATAAGACAATCCATTGAACGCGATCGCTATCATTGGGATGGCAGTGGGAAAAATTAACTGACCATGTATAAAGCACACATAGCTAATTCCTCCCCAAATACTAGCTGCGGCTAAACTAATCACAAAGCGTTTAATATTGCTCTTGCTTCTATTGGCAATGTAGACGGTAGCGCCAACTAAAATCAGCACAAACAATCCTTGCAATGTTGAACTAGAAATTGCTGGGGCGATCGCTTTATTCTGCATTAAAGTGGCGATCGCATTGGCATGAATTTCAACTCCCGCCATTCTCTGGGGGGGATTCACCGCCGCTACCGGGTGATAATCATTGTTGAGTTTATCTGTAGAGCCAATCAAAACAATTTTGTCTTGAAAAACTCTACCTTGCTGCAAATAGTTCTGCCAATTTGGAGGGTCGAGAACATACCATAAGGGAATTTGCTCAAATGTTCCGGCTGACCCCCAAAAATAAATGCGATCGCCTTTTGGCTGGGGATATTTGACTTGGGCTGCACCTAAAACTGCTTCATCAAAGGCAGGTGCTTTCTCTGTCAACATTCCATTAGCTGCTAACAGCTTGGGAAATTCACTGGCTAATTTATGAACTTTGCCATCTGCTTCTAAGGGGAAATTTACAGAACCAACTGTCACTCCACCAACTTGAAACATCTCTTGGGGTAGCGTCAACTGTGTAAAAGTCCCTTGATGGCTCTCAAAATCCTCATACAGCGCGGCTAAAGTCACTTTGTTGCCATATTTTTTTAAGACGGCTTGCAGTTGGCGATCGTCCTCACTGCCATAGCTACTGGGTGTGTCAAATACTACATCAACTGCCACAGCCCGCGCCCCAGCTTTGACTAATTTTTCGATAATTTGTCCATAAGCAGCCCGTTTAAACGGAAAAGATTTCAGTGGTTCTAGGTAGGCATACTGTTTTGGATCTGAATTATAGTACTGTTCGGGAACTGAAATTGACTGGTCGTCAATTGCCAAAATCACGATATCTGCTGGTGGTGCGATCGTACCCCGCAGTTGAAAAAACGCTGAAAATATCTGACTCTCCATCAAATTCACCCAGCCCACACCAGAAGTAGTCAGCAATGCTGAACCGATGGTAGATACAGCCACTAAAAAGTGACTTAAGCGAGCCACAAGTTTAGACTGTGAAGCTGTCAATGTGACTTTTGTGGGTTTGCCTGAAGCTGTATTGGCAGTAGAGACATTTTTTTTGCTGAAGGTAGATGTAGGTTCTTCTGCCATATCGTGTTAATAATTGGTTTACAGACAAATTGGTTGATTTAGTCTCGTTTCTACTAAAAACATATTGAAATAAAACTTAAATGAAAATCTTATACATTTGTAATCTATCTTCTCTGACTCTGGATAATATGCCAAATCTAAATGGGAAAGGCCTTCAAATCTAAGACAGTCTGAGTTATTTGTTGATTGAGTTTGAGCATTGATGATTACTTGACTGGAGTCAAACCCAGGCAATTCCTACTGTACAGGCTGAGGTTGTGGCAAATTGGTCGCTGAAACTTGATTTCATGATGTAAGGATATAAAGGTGTTGGAGATCGACAATTAATTGTTGATTTCTGAGGTTCCACTCCTGAGTTAAACATCTCCTGTTGTCAGGATATTCATATTCTGCATTGGATAGCGGCCAGACTGTCATCTGTGACGACTCAATGTGAGACTCATAAAAATATTATCCAGGAAGCTGGATTGAAAATGACTCCGGCTGATTGTCTCCAGGTGATATTTGCCAAAAAGTTCCTAATTTTGTTAACAGGAAAACCAATATGTGGATTAATATACTTGAAATCTCTCCTTGAGTTCCCACTTACCTCACATTTCTACATTTGCCAGAACAGATAACTTTACTTCACTCAACTGTATGTATATATGAGCATTAGCCAATATCCTCCTTTCAGACATATACCTTACCTCTTTAGGAGTAAAATTGACAGTTATATCACTAAGAATGCTGTTACTCAGCCAGCTTTATTGGTAGATTTTGATTGTATGACATATTTATATAGTGTTAGAGGTTAAACTATCCCACACCCAGCAGCTTGGGTTGATGTTTGCGTCAAATTTATGCTTTGCAAGAGGTAAGATAAAGGCTATACATGGGAAACTAGTTCCCATCTATTAGCAAATTTATGATTTAAGAGTTGCTATAATCTATTGTTCAATCTAAATTCATTGCTATATTTTAGGTGTAAATTTTTATGGGTTCCCCTATGAATCGTCTGTCTATTTTTGTAGACGGAAATAATATGTTCTATGCTCAACAAAAAAATGGCTGGTTTTTTGACCCTCGGCGAGTATTAGAATATTTCAAACACGAGCAATCAGAGACGACTTTAATTAATGCCTTTTGGTACACGGGCTTAAAAGACCCCCAAGATCAACGAGGTTTCCGAGATGCTCTTATCAGTCTAGGTTACACAGTCCGAACAAAAATTCTCAAAGAATACTATGATGATACTTCCGGCCGCTATTCCCAAAAAGCAAATTTAGATATAGAAATTGTCGTAGATATGTTTAATACTGTAGACCAGTATGACCGGGTAGTTTTATTTAGTGGTGATGGTGATTTTGAACGAGCGATTGAACTATTACGTTCTAAAAATACACATATTACAGTAGTATCTACAGAAGGAATGATTGCGCGAGAGCTGCGTAATGCTACGGACAGATATATAGATTTGAATGATATTAGAGACCAAATAGAAAAAGTGGATGGTCAAGTACCTTAGCAATAATTATTTACAAAAATAAGAGCGAAACAACTAAGGTTACAAATATTTAAAATAAAAGAACTACACCTAAACAAAAAACCAAAAAGATGAATAAACCAGAGCGAATTATCATTTTTGATACGACACTCCGCGATGGCGAACAATGCCCAGGTGCAACGCTGAATATAGATGAAAAGCTGGCGATCGCTAAACAATTAGCCCGCTTAGGCGTAGATGTAATTGAAGCTGGTTTTGCCTTTGCGAGTCCTGGAGATTTTGAAGCAGTCAGTAAAATTGCTCAAACTGTAGGGACAGAAGATGGCCCAATTATTTGTAGTTTAGCTAGAGCCAGACACGACGATATTAAAACAGCCGCAGAAGCAATTAAAGGGGCAGCACGGGGCAGAATTCATACATTTATTGCAACTTCTGATATTCACTTGCAATATAAGTTGAAAAAGACCCGGCCAGAAGTAGTGGCGATCGCCGAAGAAATGGTCGCTTATGCTAAGACTTTTACTGATGATGTGGAATTTTCGCCTGAAGATGCAGGGCGTTCTGATCCAGAGTTTTTGTATCAAGTATTAGAACGGGCGATCGCAGCAGGCGCAACTACAGTTAATATTCCTGATACTGTAGGTTACACAACTCCCAGCGAATTTGGCGCGTTAATTAAGGGCATTAAAGAAAATGTCCCCAACATTGATCAAGCAATTATCTCCGTTCACGGTCATAACGACTTAGGTTTAGCAGTTGCTAACTTTTTAGAAGCAGTCAAAAATGGTGCAAGGCAATTGGAATGCACCATTAATGGTATTGGTGAACGTGCCGGAAATGCGGCCTTAGAAGAATTAGTCATGGCGCTGCATGTCCGTCGTCAATATTTCAATCCCTTCTTAGGTAGACACGTTGATTCCGAAGAACCATTAACAAATATTGACACTCGACAAATTTACAAAACTTCCCGTCAAGTTTCGAGTTTGACAGGAATGTTAGTACAACCCAATAAAGCAATTGTGGGCGCAAATGCCTTTGCCCATGAATCTGGTATCCATCAAGATGGGGTATTAAAAAATAAACTCACCTACGAAATTATGGATGCCCAATTGATTGGTTTAACAGACAATCAAATTGTCTTGGGTAAACATTCCGGTAGAAATGCTTTCCGCACCCGCTTAAAAGAATTGGGCTTTGAATTATCCGAAACCGAATTAAACAAAGCCTTTGTCCGTTTTAAAGAAGTGGCTGATAAAAAGAAAGAAATTTCTGATTGGGACTTGGAAGCAATTGTCAATGATGAAATTCAACAAGCACCCGATTTGTTTAAAGTAGAGTTGGTGCAAGTTTCCTGCGGTAGCAATGCTCGTCCCACAGCTACAGTCACTCTCCGCACTCCAGATGGCGAAGAATTAACTGATGCCGCCATTGGTACTGGCCCAGTTGATGCAGTTTACAAAGCAATTAACCGCGTTGTCAACGTACCCAATCAGTTAATTGAATTTTCTGTACAGTCAGTCACGGCTGGTATTGATGCCATTGGCGAAGTCACAATTCGGCTGCGCTACGAATCAAGAGTATTTTCGGGTCATGCAGCCAACACAGACATCATAGTTGCATCCGCGCAAGCTTATGTTAATGCGTTAAATCGTCTTTACGCATCCTTACAAACAAAGCAACAGCCAGAAGAAGTAACTGCATAGATATATAGGACTTACGCACCAAGATTGTCTGTGGAAGTTGGGTTTAGGGGTGAAAGAGTTCTAGATACATACACCCCTACACCCTTACACCCTAAATCAAGGTTTTTGGAGCATAACGTAAAAAACCTACACCTGTCAGGGATTGGGTGTGGGGGTGAAAGGGTATTAGGATAAAAATAAAGGTTGCGGCCATAGTTATGGTTCTACGTTTGACAGTTCCTCCCTTAGAAAATGGCGATCGCTTGAGTCGCTTTGAATTTGAACGGCGTTACAATGCCATGCCTAAGTTAAAAAAAGCTGAATTAATTGAAGGAACTGTCTACATGGCTTCACCTCTGCGTTTTGAACCCCATGCTGAACCCCACGCCGACTTAATGGGCTGGTTATGGAATTACAAAATTGCAACCCCAGGAGTACGCCTCGGTGATAACCCGACTGTGCGCCTTGATTTAGACAATGAACCCCAACCCGATGCGCTGTTATTGATTGATGCTCAAGCTGGGGGACAATCACGTTTTAGCCAGGATGGTTATATAGAAGGCGCACCAGAATTAATCGCCGAAATTGCCGCCAGTAGTGCCACAGTTGATTTAGGTGACAAAAAGCGTGCTTATCGACGTAATGGCATCAAAGAGTATATTGTCTGGCAAGTCTTTGATCAGCAGATTGATTGGTTCTGCTTGGAAGCAGGAGAATATGTCAATCTGCAACCAAATCCAGCAGGGATATTTCAAAGCCAAGTCTTTCCAGGATTATGGTTAGATAGGTCGGCATTGTTAGCAGGTGATATGCAGCAGGTATTAACTGTATTACAGACAGGGCTGAATTCGCCTGAGCATCAAGCTTTTGTACAACAGTTAACCCAAGCAATGGAATTGAATGGATAAGTAAAAACAATATCACAAGAATTATCAGCAGAATTAAGTGATTTTACGCCCCTACAACGTTCGGCTGACGCTCACGGGGAAGCCCTTAAAGCCTGACAACGCCAGTCGCCTCCAGTTTTGTGAGTAATTTCGGTGTAAGTATTATTCTGCTTGACATAAACTGACAGTCAAGTTTAGATTAAGAAGTGTATATAAGTGTAAATTTAACATTGACTAATAATCGTCTGCTGTGACTTAGCAGGTTGACCATATTCACGACACATTCATAGTTGAGCCACACTACAACAGAGCAACAGATTTCTCTTTTGTCTGTGTAGTCTGTGTTTTGATCAATGCCTTGTGTAAGCATGTTCTTACGTGGTAAATTATAAATAACGAACGTTCGATATAAATAAAATTGCTTGCTCGCCCCTAGAATCCCAAATCCATAATCATTTGACTTATGCCCAAAATTGTTGACCATGACCAATACCGGAAAGAACTTCTCAGCAAATGCTTTGATTTATTTGCTCAAAAAGGTTATGGCTCCGTGACTATGCGGCAGATTGCTCAAGAGATGGGGGTTTCGACAGGGACTTTGTATCACTACTTTTCTAGTAAAGAAGCCTTATTTGAACAATTAGTAGAGGAAATTTCACAGCAAGATGTGAGTGCAGCTTTGGCAGAACTAGAAGGGAAAGAAACTCTGTCAGAAGCAATGACAGCTTTAGGGAAATATCTAGTAAAAAACGAGGATTACTTTATTAAGTGGACATTTGTTTGGGTTGATTTTTGTCAACATCAAGACTCAGAGAAACTGCGACATCAAAGCAGTGTTTTTAAACGTGCTAATCAACGCTATCAGCAAGCTGCTTGTAGATTTTTGGGGGTTCAAGATCAGGTTTTAGCTTCTTTTGTCTTGAGCTTTGTGAATGGATTAATTCTGGAGAAATTATGGGGAGATGAAAGTATTGATTTTGTTGAGCAATGTACGTTGCTGGGAAAAATGTTGACAGTTTATTTGCAACAAAACAGCACGAGTCAGAATTAGTAAATTGAATTTTTAGAGGGGAATATGGGACAAAATCTACTATTGAAATCTGCCAATAAAAAATTACTGGGTTTATTGATTGGGGCTACGGCTATTACTGGGGGAATTGTGGTTTATGGTGTTTCTCAGTTTGGGTTAATTGGACGTACAGCTTCTCAAGAACCAGCGACTGTAACCGCCTCAGTACCAAAGGTTTCAGCTTTAGCCAGACTCGAACCAGAAGCAGAAGTGATTAGCTTATCTGCGCCTTTGGTTTTGGATGGCGATCGCCTCCAGGAAATTCGGGTGCAAGAAGGTGATATTGTCAAACCTGGGCAGATCATCGCCATTTTAGATTCGCGCGATCGCTTAGAAACTGCCGTACTCCAAGCCGAGAAACAAGTGCGTGTCGCCCAAGCCAGACTGGATCAAGTTAAAGCTGGTGCCAAAACTGGGGAAATTCAAGCACAAAGAGCCAACATCGAGCGTTTGCAGGCTCAATCTGTAGGAGATTTTATCGGACAACGGGAAGCGATCGCCCGGATTGAAGCGCAATGGGAAGGCGATCGAATTGCCCAAGCCGCCAGCATTCGGAAACTAGAAGCAGAACTCCGCAACGCCCAATCTGAATATGAACGTTATCAAAAACTATATACCGAAGGCGCAATTTCTAACTCTGCCTTTGACAGTAAACGCTTGATTGTTGAGACAAGCAAACAACAATTAGACGAAGCCAAAGCAGTTTTAGGGCGAATTAACTCCACCGCCAGCAGACAACTAGCAGAAGCGAAAGTTTCTTTAGCGCGAATTAACGCCACTGGGAACAAACAAGTTACCGAAGCCAAAGCCACACTCACCAGTATTGCCGAAGTCCGCCCTGTGGATGTGCAAGCCGCCAGAATGGAAGTTGAAAATGCGATCGCCGCACTCAAACGCGCCCAAACTGACCTACAAGCAGCTTATATTAGAGCGCCAATGACCGGACAAATCCTCAAGATTCACACCAGAGTCGGCGAAAAAATGAGTGAAAATGGCATTGCAGACTTAGCGCAAACCGAACAGATGATTGCAGTCGCCGAAGTTTATCAAACAGACATCGGCAAAGTCAAACTCGGACAAACAGCCACAATCACCAGTCCAGCATTTAACGGCGAGTTGCGCGGTGAAGTTTTCTATGTTGGCTTACAAGTCAATCGCCAAAACGTATTTAGCAACGAACCCGGAGAAAACTTAGATAGCCGAGTTGTAGAAGTCAAAATTCGCCTTAATCCTGAAGATAGTAAAAAAGTTGCAGGTTTAACAAACTTGCAAGTGCAAACAGCAATTGAAATTTAGGGAATAGGGAGTAGGGAATAGGGAATGGGGGAAAGTTACACCAATGACAAATGACAAATAACAAATGACAAATAAAAAATATGAAATTATTCCTCAAAACGCCATTAGCATGGCGGCAATTATTAAAAGAAAGAACTCGCCTCTTAGTAGCAGTCGCAGGTATTACCTTTGCCGATATGCTGATATTTATTCAGATGGGGTTTGAAGGGGCATTGTTTGATGCAGCTATCAAACCACATCGCAGTTTACAGGCAGATTTGGTATTAATTAATCCCCAATTTCAAACCCTGTTTTCTGTTAAAAGCTTTTCCAGAGAGCGACTGTACCAAACATTAGGTTATGAGGGTGTACAGTCGGTAAGCCCAGTTTATATTGGCACTGGACAATGGCGCAATCCCGAAACCAGATTAGAACGTGCCATTTTAGTTTGGGGGATTGATCCAGCAAAATCTGTGTTTAATTTTCCCGAAATTCAAAACAATCTAGACCCGATTAAACAATTAAATCAAGTGCTGTTCGACCAAGCCGGTCGTCCAGAATACGGCGCTGTGGGGGAGATTTTTCAAAAAACAGGCAAATTTGAAACAGAATTGAACAGTAAAAATGTCAGCGTCAAGGGCGTGTTTAGTAATGGTGCGTCTTTTGCGGCTGATGGTAATGTGATTGCCAGTGACTCTACCTTTTTACAAATCTTTCCCCAACGTAAAGCAGAGAGTATTGAAGTTGGGTTAATTACTCTCAAACCCGACGCAGATCCAAAAAAATTACAAGCGCAACTGATTGCCGGATTACCCAAAGATATCAGTGTCTTGACTCCAGAAGAATTTGCCCAAATTGAAAAAGCCTACTGGTCTAGTGGTACAGGTATTGGCTTTATTTTTGGGTTAGGTGTGGGAGTTGGGTTTATTGTTGGTATCGTGATTGTTTACCAAATTCTGTATTCCGATGTTTCTGATCATTTGCCCGAATATGCAACTTTAAAAGCAATGGGCTACACAGATCGCTATTTGTTAGTAGTATTGTTCCAAGAAGCATTATTCCTGGCTTTTTTAGGTTTTATTCCGGCATTTTTCTTGTCTATTGGGCTGTATCAACTAGCCTACACCGCCACTATGTTGCCTATATTTATGAACTCGCAACGAGCAATCACCGTATTTATTTTAACAGTAATTATGTGTACAGGCTCAGGTGCGATCGCTATGCGTAAACTCACTTCTGCTGACCCTGCTGATATTTTCTAATTATCCAAATTTTATGTTACAAGAATCTCTGCCTGTAAATTCTTCCAGCTCACTGGTTAATTTAGAACCTGTAATTACTGTCCATCAATTAAACCATTACTTTGGGGAAGGTAATTTAAAAAAACAGGTTTTATTTGATATTAATTTAGAGATTAATGCTGGTGAAATTGTGATTATGACTGGCCCATCTGGCTCCGGTAAAACCACCTTATTAACATTATTAGGAGGGCTACGTTCTGCCCAAGAAGGCAGTTTAAAAATTTTAGGACAAGAAATTTGCGGCGCTAGTAAACGCAAATTAACTGTACTACGTCGTCAGATTGGCTATATTTTTCAGGCGCATAATTTGATGACATTTCTCACAGCAACAGAAAATGTGCGTATGTCATTAGAATTACATGATGAATACCTGAATGAAAATATGAATGCCAAAGCGATCGCTATGCTAGAAACAGTAGGCTTAGGCGAACGTGTAAACTATTACCCAGAGAAACTGTCTGGCGGACAAAAACAACGGGTAGCGATCGCCCGTGCCTTAGTCAGTCATCCTAAAATTGTCTTAGCAGACGAACCGACAGCTGCACTCGATAAAAAATCTGGACGCGATGTTGTGGAATTAATGCAGAAACTCGCCAAAGAACAAGGCTGTACAATTTTGCTAGTTACCCACGACAACCGGATTTTAGATATCGCCGATCGCATCATTTATATGGAAGATGGAATACTCAAAAGTGATGGTGTAGATGTAGCAACAACAATGCACTAAATTATGAAAAAAGAAAACTAATGACAAATGACCAATGACAATTGACAATTAAAAATTGACAATTGACACTTGACTAAAATGCAAATTAGCAATTTATTTGTTGCTGGTGGCGTGGTGATGTGGCCGCTACTGGGGTTCTCTGTGTTAGCAGTGGCTTTGATTATTGAACGTATTTTATTTTGGATCAGAATTACCCATCGCCAAAATCCTGTTGTCAAAGAAGTACTCAAGCTTTATCGTTCAGATAATGTGGTTGGTGCTTTAAATAAATTACAGCAAAATACAGATTTACCCATCGCCCGAATTTTTCTCGCCGCTTTAGAATTAGAAGAACCAACACCAGAAGAATTTCGTTTGGCGCTAGAAAGTGAAGCACAAGCTGAAATACCCTTACTCAAACGCTTTCAAAACATTTTTGATACGATTATCGGCCTTGCACCATTATTAGGTTTGTTGGGTACAGTTTTAGGCTTAATTACTTCCTTCGCTTCACTAAATATTGGTGATGTCGGTGGTACAACAACAGTAGGTGTGACTGCGGGGATTAGTGAGGCTTTGGTATCCACCGCATCAGGATTAGTCGTGGCTATTTTTACCCTGTTGTTTGCAAATACCTTCCGAGGACTCTACCAGCGTCAACTGGCAAGGATTCAAGAGTATGGTGGACAGTTAGAATTACTCTATCGCCGCCGTTATGAAAGGAGAGATAAATTTTAATGATATTAAAAGTGCTGAGTGCTGAGTGCTGAGTAGAAACTCAGCAACAATGGCAGAGTTAGTCATCACTCAATTCATCAGCGATTTGGTCATCATCAAGGTTAATCACAGGAACTTGTAAACGTCCTAGTTCATACATAAACTGGGGTTTGTTCATATTGCAAAAAGCAGCAGCTTTACCGAGTGAGAGTCTTCGTAACTCAAATAATTTAACAGCAAGCAAAAACCTGAGTTCTGCTTCTAAAGCTTGGGGTGATTTACCAGAGGTAATAAGTAAGTCATCAGGATATTGTAGGGAGAGGGTGTGCATTGTTCCTAACTCGGTTTTTTAGTTTAATTATGCTTGAATCTTCAATTGACTCTTTCGGCTATTCTCAGTTTGGCAGAACGCGATCGCGGGTTATTACTAATCTCTAACTCTTGTGCAGTGATTGGTTTTTTGGTGATCACTCGCAACAATGGAGAATTGCGTAAACCATGTTTAACTAAGCGGTCTTCCAAACTATGAAAACTAATTACCGCAATTCTCCCACCAGGGACAAGGGCGTTTGGTGCTTTGGCTAAAAAAGTTTCTAAAGACTCTAACTCATCATTGACCACAATTCGCAAAGCTTGAAAGGCGCGGGTTGCTGGGTGGATTCTACCATAACGGTATTTGGGAGGAACAGCAGAGGCGATCGCTTCCGCTAATGCTGTTGTTGTATCAAATGGACGACGTTCGACAATGCGTCTAGCTATACGTCGAGATAATCTTTCTTCACCGTATTTAAAGAAAATATCTGCAAGTTCCGCTTCTTCCCACTCATTAATTACATCCGCCGCAGTTAGGGAAGCTTGCTGATTCATCCGCATATCTAAACTTGCAGTGTGGCGAAAGCTAAAACCCCTTTCGGGAGTATCTAACTGGTAAGAACTTACTCCCAAATCGGCGAGGATACCATTAAAAGTAGCGTCGGGAAACTGATAAGCTGCAAAGTTACTTTGAATAAATTTTACGCGATCGCCAAACTCTGCTAATTCTTTCTTGGCTGCGGCTAACGCATCCTCATCTTGGTCAATAGCCGTTAACTGTACATCCGGCGCAGTTTGCAAAATCAACCGACTGTGGCCACCACCACCGACAGTTGTATCCAGATAATGACCTCCCCCAGACACCGCTAAACCTGCAATTACTTCTTGCGGTAACACAGGTAAATGAGAAAATACCTGTTCGTCAATAATTAGCGATGAGGAAGAATCAGAATTCATTAGACTTAACGCAAAAATCTGTAGTATTCCTATTGTATAGACATAGGAGACAAAGAGTTACTAAATATTCTGAATTCTGACTCCTGATTTCTAAATTCTTAGTTTCATTTTTTAACTTTTTGTTGGTAAATAGTAGCATCTGGTATTGGTTTAAACTTCTTCTCAAAATTGAGATTACTATTCAAAATAAAGCAAAATACTGCTCCGGGCAATTCAATTTCTTTTAACAGTGCATCAACCAATTGTGCGTTATCAGTTTCGTGATTGCTTTCCCAAAAGCTGAATTTTCGCACTACTCCCAGGACATAAAGTGGTTTTTCGGGGAAATACTGCACAACTTTTTGGACTAAATAAGCAGTTGTAATATTGGGATAGCGAGATAATTGCTGACGTAGATGAGTTATTTCTTCATCAGAAAGACTATGAGCTTTAAAGTCATCAGTTATATTTAAACTAGCGCGTTCTTCTTGACCACGTAAGAGTAAATCATAATGTTCTTCAGCAAGCTCATGATATAGTTCGGCTCGATCATCTTGTCCTTGTTTTTTGAGGAAAGAACAAATTATTTGATAACCATCAATGGCAATGTCGATATCTTTGGCGATCGCTCTTTCAATATGTTCTATTCCACTAGCATCTTGTTGTTTTAAGAGTATTTGTCCTAATAGGTAATTGGCGGAAGCGTGGGTATGATCTAATTTAATAACTTCGCGCAACAATGGTATTACTGCTTCTTCACCTTCTAGCTCAAATGTTAACAACGCTCTTGTCGTTGCTTCTCCTAATGATAGTGGCTGTTTTTCAGCTTTGGCATTGAGTTTATCTAAGATAGCTAATGATTGTTGTACTTCAGCATATTTTTGTCGCCAAGGTGTGGCAATTTTTTCACACCAAGCTTGACTAAAATTATCTCTAATGTTTTCAAAAGCGTTACCTAAATATTCTTGTGCTGCACTAATCAACATTGGTGCAGCTACAGATAATTCTTCTTGAATACCAGGAATAAACCCTAAAGCTTGTAATCTCTCTGTTAGGGAAGGATGAGTATCTGTATGATTCGTTTTTTCCGTCAGTGATTGCGCTAAATAAATGCTTGCTTCTCTCAGAGGTACTCCCTGAGTTAAAGCTGTTTGCATGGCGGTATAACTTGTTTTTGGCGGCTCAACTTCTGTTTGGACTTGATGATAAATATTAGACCAAAAATAATTTTCTAAAAAT
Organism: Nostoc sp. FACHB-190; assembly: GCF_014696905.1. NCBI lineage: Bacteria > Bacillati > Cyanobacteriota > Cyanophyceae > Nostocales > Nostocaceae > Nostoc > Nostoc sp. FACHB-190. Next base: position 115,581 of record NZ_JACJQW010000018.1, on the reverse strand, counting down.
CTAATTTTTACCTTGCGATTCATCAAAGCCTTGGCTGTATTTTCTACGCCTGTGATTTCCACTGCACATCTATCAACTTCATATTCATTTAATCTAGCTAATTCAAAAGAATAAGCATCAAAAAATGGAATATACCACTGGAAGAACTTATGAAAAACCACCCACAATGATTCATTACTACTTTGTTCTAATACTGCTTGAATACGATACCAAACCAGACGCTGACGATAAATCCAAGCATTGAAGCGATGATAATTTCCTGATAAATGTCCCAACTCATGGACTAAAACCGCCCGAAATTGTTCAGGGGGCAATGCTAACATTAATGGCAAACCGATAATCAGGTAATTTTGATACCAGCCAAATAAACCTAAGCGCGGTCTTTGGACAACGGTAGCATTAAAATCTGTGGTGAGTAAGATACGATGGAATCTGGGAGCCTTGAGTTTTGTCGTGATATCATCTACCAAACAAAACAAGCTAGGTACATCTTTGCGGCGTAATGCTAACCCTGTGGGTGGCGGACAAAATACCCAAAGCGATCGCCATAATATAATAGCGATCGCTAGTAAAAAAAGCACACCTTTAATAGTTCCACGGCTAAATGATCTAGCATTGAACATCAACCAGCCAATAGTTAGCAGTAATGCCACACTTACAGCTAAAATCATGAATATGTAGGCGTAACCTAACACAGCCAGACATGCAACGTGAAATCTATAAAGAGTTGGCTGTTGACTAGCAAAAATTTCTAATCTCTGAATTAGCTTATCAAAACGCTGTTGATCGAAAGCCATAGATGTTTACTAGCTTGTTCAATTTGCAATATAGCTGACACCATATATGCTTGACTTACGTAAAAATGCAGAACTCTCAAGTCATTTATTCTTTGCGCCATTCTACGTAAATATATAATGCTCAGAGTTGATACTTTTTAGGACAGGTAAAATACCTGTCCTAACTGTTGACTAATCCCAAATTAAACTCTGTGTAACCTTCTTATATATAATCACGAACATTTGGTCTGTGTGGTTCATCAGAGGAAGTATTAGAATCAGAATTACTACTTCTAGCGGCTGAAGAAGCCTGCGCTTGCGGAGAACCAGGAGAAGAAAGATTTAAGAAATCAATCAGTGTCAGAACACGTTTCTTAATTTGCCATTTACCATTTTTATTGACAACTGTGTCTACATAAGTACCGTTAGCAACGTCAATGCTGGTATCAGATAGCTTATGGGTTGCATGAAGGTAAGAAGACATAGTTGCTGTGTTGTTTTTGACATCTATATCGAAAGTACCTAGCAAATGTTGAGTAGCGGTATATCCGTTACCTTGAAATACTGAATAGACAAAATCAGCCCAGGCATTGGTGCCATACTTTGTTACACTAGTATCATCAGGAAAAATTGCAGTTATCTCAGCATCGGAAGTAAAACATTTTTGGTAAATCTTTTTACCTTCTGGCAGATCACCTCGACCAATAGCATCAGTCCCTAATGCGTAACAAACTGACAAACTTTCAATTTCTGATTCTGCATTTGGTTGTGATGCACTGGCTACATCGAATTTACCCCCCACGAAAATAACCATCACACCAGCCAGCAAAATCAAGCTTAACCGCTTGACAAAGAATGACATTAAATTTGATGCAACCTGCTGAATTTCTCTGCCTTTTTTCATAGAATTAACGTCTCAATGCCTATATAAATGTCTGGATTTTTGCTTGTATTTTTTACTGCAAGCCGGAGGTTATCTAGCTAATCAAAAAATTAGCTAAATTCTGTTCACTTTACTCAGTAAAAAAATTATGCCAAAAGAGGTTTTTTAAGTACTTTTGAACATAGCAATAATAATAACAGTTTATGTGGCATATCCAACTGATGATTACAACCATTTTTTTATCAAAGCCAGAATTTTATTTGTGTGAAAATAAGTCATTCATTTTCTGTGTTATCACTTTCAATCCATAAAAAATTCATAAATACAATATGAAAAAACAATACACATTTCCTAAAAGGAAATGTGTAAAAACAATTTCAAACTAATAGAGACGTTGTACACAACGTCTCTATTAGTTTGACTGTAAATTGATGTCAATTATTTATTAACCAGAAATAGGAATAGAAATGATAAATTCCGTGCCTACCCCTAAAGCTGACTCACAAGTTAAACTACCATTATGATTATCGACAATAATTTGCCGACTTATAGATAAGCCTAAACCTGTACCCTTACCCACATTTTTAGTAGTAAACAAGTGGTCAAAAATAGATGCTTTTACTTCGTCCGTCATACCTTTAGCATTATCTTTAATTTTAATTACTACCTGTTGCTTCGCCTGATCAACCCCGGTTTTGATAGTAATCGTATTCGTAATATCTGCTGAGTTATCTGCTAATTGTCGGGAATAGTAGGCTTCTTCTAAAGCATCAATGGCATTAGCCAAGATATTCATAAAAACTTGGTTTAGTTGTCCTAAGTAGCATTCTACTGAAGGAATGTTGCCATAGTCTTTAATAACTTGAATACCAGGATGATCATAATTAGCTTTTAAGCGATGTTGTAAAATCATCAAGGTACTATCAATTCCATCATGAATATTGGCTGATACTTTAGATTTAGTATCCGCGCGAGAAAATGTCCGCAGAGAAGTACTAATTTCCCGAATCCGTTTTGTCCCTGTTTTCATCCCATCAATCATTTTGGGTAATTCTTCCAACAGGATATCTATATCTATTTCTTCGGCTTTTTCATCAATTTCATCGCTAGGATTGGGAAAATTAGACTGATAAAGTTGTAGATAATCAATTAAATCAGTTACAGCATCTTTAGCTAAATCGAGATTGCCAGAAATAAAGCTAAGTGGGTTGTTAATTTCATGGGCAACCCCAGCGACTAAATTACCTAAAGATGACATTTTTTCACTTTGGATAATTTGTAATTGTGCTGCTTGTAAGTCCTGGAGAGACTGTGATAATTGCTTTGATTTATCTTGTTCGTTGGCATATAGACGAGCATTTTCAATGGCGATCGCCATTTGAGAAATCAAGACTTTTAAGACTTGCACTCTTTCAGGCATAAACGCCCCTGTGGACAATTTATTCTCTAGATAAATAATTCCTGTAATTTGTGATTGATAAATAATTGGCAAACAAAGAATTGATTTAGATTTTGCTGCTTGGATATAGCTATCAAGGCTAAAAGGTTCAGTCGTAGCTGCATCATTTAAAATGAGATTTTCTTGGGTGCGGAAAACATAATTAATCACAGACAAAGGTAACTCTAGATAGCTATTGATAGGCAGTGATTGTAAAACTGTTACCATATCATCCACAGCATTACCCGCAGCTTCGATATATAGCTGATTTTCTTTTACCAGTAGTAATACGGCTTTTTGGGCGGCAGCATTTTCTAGTAAAATTTTGATTAACTTACTTAACAAGTTTTCTAAGACAATTTCATTGGTAATTGCTTGAGAAACTTTAATGAAGGTATGTAAGTCCAAGAAATCGTTTAAACCACTACTGGTAGTAGTGTGAGTTGTAGTACGAACGACATCTACTTTAAGAGCAGAATTATCAGGTGTGGTAGTTTGTTTAACCAGAAAAGGATATTTGACTTCTAATTGTTTAACTTTAGCGATCGCACCCCAACGAATACAGGCATAATAAGCCTTAGTAATGTAAGTTTGCTGAATTAATTCTTTCCCTACAGACTGATAAAACTCACCTGCTAACTGGTATGCTAAAGCCTCATCTAACAGATAACCATTAACTTGAGCTTTTTGAATAGCCAGTTCATAGTAATCCATCGCCTCCAAATGGCGCTGTAAAACTCTCTGTATTTCTGCTTCCACCAAATAAAATTTATGTAGGTGATTCATTGGTGCATGAGTCGCCCAGAGTTCCATTTTTTGCTGATTATTTCTGACTTTTTCTAAAATCTCAGTCTGTGTTGCTTCGGAAGCTGTCTGATAATTTGCCAGTTTTGCTAATGAATCATAAAAATAAAACAAGGGAACTACAAATAATCCAGTAACACCACCTAATGATTTTTCTGCCATTGCTGCATACTCGACAGCAAGTTGATACTCACCAAATAAATAAGCCAGCATCAGCTTATTAACAAATAGGTGATTCATGGTGTACAAATCATTTACCTGTTGATGAGTAGGTAACATCACTTGCTCATCGTAAGCTTCGCCCATTAAATAGTAAACATTCTCTGGACTGCCTTTCAAATTCAATACTGTTTGCAGATATATGGAATTCCAAGTAAAGGCGACTTGTTGTTGAATTTTTTTCAGTGATTCACAATAAGCAACCAGTTCTTTTTCTAAAATCCAGAGTTCTTTACCCAGCCAAAATGAGTGATAAGGATAGATATATCCACAATAACCAGCATATTCTAAATCTCCCGTTTCTAAACCAGTGGCAAATCCTTGTTTAGATGTGATTAAGGTTTCTTGAATATGCTCTTGCCAGTGCATCACATGGGCGCTGACTACTGTGAGAATTTTTGGTTTTAATTCTTCGGCATTAAATTGTGAGACTACATTTAATGCTAATTTTCCAAATTCATAGCCAATATCAATTTTGCCTTGAACTCCGCAAAGCAGTAATCCATATAAACTGTAGCCATAAGCAGAAACAGATGTATTGCCATATTTTAAGGACAAAATCACCATTTCATAGGCAATGAGGGGCATTAACTCAGGTGCAGTTTGAAAGGCTGCGGGGAGGACTCCCATCAAAATTCTCATTGCTGCGATCTTTTGGGGATCGGTCATTAATGGTAGGTTAATTAAATCTGCGATCGCTTTGGTTTGTAAATTAGCAGTAATCTCCTCCACCCTGAGTTCATATTCCACGGCTGTTGGTTGCTCTGGAATTTTAATTCCCAGTAACTCTAAAGTTGATAATGCGATTTGAATTGCTTTTCGTTGTTGTTTATGAATAATCGAGGCGATAATCTGCACTTCATAAACATGAACTTTATCGAGTAAAGTTTGCGCCTCCAGCAACACAACATCAGCCCATTTCAACATCTGCTCAAAGTTACCACTCAAATGAGCAACTTCCGCACCACCTTCATATAAACTTAGTGCTAACTGATATTCTGTTTGCCAAACATCTGTGCTTAACAGTTCTATGCCAATTTTGTAATACTTCAAAGCTGCTTCATAAGCTGTAGATGCTTTCGCCTTCCGTCCCGCAATTAAATTAAACTTGGCTAATTCTGTCTTTTGCAATTGCTCAACTATGGAATTAACACCGACATTTAACTGATTGACTATATCAAAAATATGAGCTTCGATTTCTGCGGGAGGGATATTTTTGACAAGCAACTGACCGATTTTTAAATGAGTGTCTTGCTTTTGAGATGCTGGAATTAACGAGTAAGCAGCCTGTTGTACTCGGTCGTGTAAAAACTTATAACTAATTGTAGAAGTTTCAAATTTTAACTTGACTGCCTCTTCTTGATTAAAAACTAAAGGAATCCGGTAACTTTCATTTAAAGGAAGAATCAAACCAGCTTGTAATGCTGGGTATAATTCATTAGCTGTGATAGAAGGTGCTTTTTCATTGATAATTGTCAACACATCTAGGCTAAATCTATCACCTACACAAGCTGCTAATTTTAAAATCTCCTGAGTAGCAGGAGGAAGTTTTTCTAGACGACTAGCAACTAGTTCAACAACATTTTTATCAGTAATGCCAATTGCTTGGATTTTGTCTAAATCCCACTGCCATTGTTGACTATTAAAATCAAACAATAATAAGTATTCTTGATACAGTGCTTGCAGCAATTGAGTCAAGAAAAAGGGATTCCCACCTGTTTTATTAAAAATTAATTCAGCTAGTTGAAAAATCTGCTGTTTCAATACTTGAGATGTCACATCCTGATTGCTGCTATGGCGGCTTGCTTGTAGAGTCTCAGCAATTATTTGGTTAACATGATGTAAATCTAAAGGTTGTAATACCAGATTATTGACAATTGTGCCGACATTCTGAATTTCAGTGATTGTCTGAATTAAAGGATGGGTGGGGCTGACTTCATTATCTCTGTATGCACCAATAAATAATAAATATTTGCTATTGGGGTTTGTTGTTAGTAGTTTGATTAAGTTTAAAGTAGCCGAATCTGCCCATTGCAAATCATCTAAAAATATGACTAATGGATGTTCCTTCTGAGTAAAAACCTGAATAAACTCTTCAAAAACCCGATGAAAGCGATTTTGCGACTCGGCTGCACCTAATTCTGGGATTTCTGGTTGTTTGCCAATAATTAATTCAACTTCGGGAATCACATCAGTAATTACCTTACCGTTTGTTCCCAATGCTGCTAATATCTTGCTTTTCCAGACGGCGATTTTGTCTGGATTTTCTGTTAACAAACAGCGCACTAAATAGGTAAAAGCCTGAATTAAAGAAGCGTAGGGAATATTTCGCTTGAGTTGGTCAAATTTACCCGAAATAAAGTAGCCTTGCCGTTGGGTGATGGGTTTATTAACTTCATTAACTAATGCAGATTTACCAATCCCGGAATATCCAGAGACTAGCATAATTTCACTAGTACCAGCATTCACTCTATCAAAGGCTGCTAAAAGTTCATTAACTTGGGTTTCTCTACCGTATAACTTTTGGGGAATTAATAACTGACTTAAAATATCTAACTTCCCAGGAATAAAGTTAGTAATTTCCCCTTTAGTTTCTAATTGTTCCAGACAATTTTCTAAATCAACTAATAATCCTGTTGCACTTTGATATCTATCTTCGGCATTTTTCGCCATCAGTTTCATGACAATTTCTGAAACTGCATCGGGAATGTCAGGATTCAATAACTGAGGATTGACTGGCGGAACGGCAATATGTCGGTAAACAACTTCTAGGGGATCTGGGCTGACAAATGGGATTTGCTGAGTCAGCATTTCATATAAAGTCACGCCCAGGGAATAAAAATCGCTACGATAGTCAAGAATGCGATTCATTCTTCCTGTTTGTTCAGGAGACATATAAGCCAGTGTCCCTTCTACACAATTAGGATTGGTAAATTGGGGAGTTTCTTTATTTAACCGCGAGGCGATACCAAAGTCAGCAAGTTTAACAGTATTGGTTTGTAAGTTAATAATAATGTTGCTGGGTTTGATATCTTTATGAATAATTTGCTGTTGATGAAGATGTTCTAAAGCTTTAGTTAATTCGATGGTAATTTTTAAAGATTGAATTAAGTCAAGAGTATTTGTTTGGACAAATTGAGCTAAAGATTGACCACCAAAATCTTCGAGTAATAGTCCGACACGATGCTCAAAATTTTCTAAACTTATAGCTTTAACAATGTAGGGAGAGTCTAAAGTCTGTTGAATCAAATATTCGTTTTTGAGGCGGGTAAACGCTTCTAGGGTGGGATATTCTTTTTTCAAAAGTTTGAGAATTACTGATTCTGTAGTTACTGGTGTGTGCGTGCGATAGATAATCGTTTGCAGTCCTTCATGGAGAGTGGAGAGGATAGGATATTCTGTAAGATGTGGCATTGGTTTTTAGTTTTAAAGGAACACAAATTAAAATAAAATCTGCACTAGTTATGGAAGAGTTACTGGTTTAATTATTCCCATTGTTCTAGCAATAATCACAATCATGTAAGTTATTAATGCCTCATATCAGTTTTTTGATTTAAAACTTGCAGGGAAAACTGATAAAAATATACAAAGGCAGATTTTAAACAAACAATTTTGGCTTATGGGAAGGTTAATTAAATTCAGTAAATTACCCAGTTTTTTGAGAAGATCACCCTGACACTCAATTCTAAGTACGATGTTGCTGTAAAAGCTACTGTGCTTGTACTTAACCTATTGTAAAGAGAGCGATCGCACTTCAACACAACCAGAGTTGAAAAAATTCCGATGCTTGAATTTCCGGCATCTCAAGCTCCATATAATAGTTGAAGAAGTGAAACAAAACGAAACATCGTAAAATCTCTCTGCTGCCACATCTTCTCCAACAAACTCCGGTATTGACAATGGATGCAGGCTTTACCCGCAAAATATTGTCCTTACAAACTTAACTTTGGCAGACACGATTTTATCGGTCTGGTTGGCATCTACGCGGTTCCTTTCAATTTTTGATCATGGGAGAACACGGAAATTTATGGCCAGAATAGAAACCCGTACTGAACCAATGGTGCTGAACATGGGGCCACACCACCCCTCAATGCACGGGGTTCTGCGGCTAATTGTCACCTTGGATGGCGAGGATGTCATTGATTGTGAACCGGTGATCGGCTATTTACACCGAGGTATGGAAAAAATTGCCGAGAACCGTACCACTGTTATGTATGTTCCCTACGTTAGTCGCTGGGACTACGCAGCCGGAATGTTTAACGAAGCTGTCACAGTTAACGCCCCCGAAAAGTTAGCTGGTATTACAGTCCCCAAACGCGCCAGCTACATCCGCGTCATTATGCTGGAACTTAATCGCATCGCCAACCACTTGCTATGGTTTGGCCCGTTCCTCGCTGATGTAGGCGCACAAACTCCCTTCTTCTACCAATTCCGAGAACGGGAGATGATTTACGATTTGTGGGAAGCAGCGACAGGCTACCGTATGGTAAATAACAACTACTTCCGCGTTGGCGGTGTGGCTGCCGATTTACCGTATGGTTGGGTAGATAAATGTGAAGAATTTTGCGACTACTTTTTACCTGTAGTTGATGAATACGAAAAGTTAGTTACCAATAACCCCATCTTCCGCCGTCGTATTGAAGGTATTGGTACAATTACCCGCGAAGAAGCAATTAACTGGGGGTTATCTGGCCCAATGTTGCGTGCTTCTGGTGTGAAGTGGGACTTGCGGAAAGTTGACCATTACGAATGCTACGACGATTTTGACTGGGAAGTTCAGTGGGAAACCGTCGGTGATTGTTTAGCCCGTTATATGGTACGGATGCGGGAAATGCGCGAATCTGTGAAGATTCTCAAGCAAGCCCTGAAAGGATTACCAGGCGGCCCCTACGAAAACCTAGAAGCGAAACGCCTAGCTGCTGGCAAAAAATCTGAATGGGATGATTTTGATTACCAGTTTATTGGTAAAAAGGTTGCCCCCACCTTCAAAATGCCCAAAGGCGAAATTTATGCCCGTGTGGAAAGCGGTAAAGGTGAACTAGGCATTTATCTGGTTGGTGATGATAATGTCTTCCCCTGGCGCTGGAAAATTCGCCCCGCAGATTTCAACAACCTGCAAATTCTACCTCACTTATTGCGGGGTATGAAGGTCGCAGATGTTGTGGTCATCCTGGGCAGTATTGACGTAATCATGGGATCTGTAGACAGATAAGCAATGATTATTGTAGGGTAGGCATCTTGCCTGCCCTAACACACCAAGTAATTAAAGCACTTTTCAGTGGTATAGCGTTTCTCAGTTGAACGCAGTACAAGTAGATAGGGATTAGAGGCTAGAGGCTAGAGAAATGTACCTCACTGGAATGAAAACCGCTATATTCAGAGTAGTAAAATTAGCTTCTTGGCCTCTGTTACATTACTTTGCATCTGAAGGCTGATTTGCCTGAGTACTAACAAAAAAGAATTAAAATAAACTCAGGTAAAACCAGGGAGGTGAACATAATTATGTCGATAAAACTTTTACCAGACCTTGGAGATTTAGCGGAAGGACTAGGAGTTACAGGTATTGTTGGGGTTGTGCTAGTGCCTGTATTGTTGCCAGTAGTAGCTGGTGTTGGTAGACCAGTAGCCAAAGCAGTTGTGAAAAAAGGGATATTGTTCTACGAAAAAAGCAAAGCTGCGATCGCAGAAGTCAGCGAAGTCTGGGACGATATCATTGCTGAAGCTAAGGCAGAAGTTGGTGAAGAACGGATGAAATCTGCCGAACCCAGAGAAATCTAAGCTGCGTCACCAAAATCTGAATTATTTACGACTCCCGCAAGACATATCCCACACCCCGCACTGTTTGAATCAGGCGTTTTTGACCTTCATCTTCAATTTTCAGGCGCAGATAACGAATATAAACTTCAATCACATTTGACTCACCCATAAAGTCGTAACCCCACACATTTTCTAATATTTGTTCGCGGGTTAATACTTCGCGGGGATGTTCCATTAAGAACTTCAATAACTCAAATTCTTTCATTGTTAAATCAATTACCCGGCTATTTTGAATAGCGCGACGGGTTGAAATATCTAAAACTAACTCACCAAAGCGCAACTGTTCTGTCGTATCAATATCAGGTTTTAAATACAGGCGAATTAGCTTTAAAAATTCTTCTGGGCGGTAAGGTTTGAGAATATAATCATCCGCGCCAGCTTCTAGACAAGCTACACGGTCATCAACGGTATCCCGCGCCATTAACACCAGCACTGGAGAACGCATCCCAGTACTTCTGATATTTTTACATAAGGATAGTCCCGATTCGCCTGCCAACATCCGGTCTAAAACAATTAAAGCAGGTTGACAATCACGGCTATATTGCAAACCACTGGCGGCATCATGGGCTAAAATCGCATCATAACCAGCTTCTTGCAAATCAGAAGATAGCTGATTTGCGAGGCTTTCATCAGTTTCAATCACCAACACACAGGGACTGTGAGCAACTGTCATAAATTTTAAGTCAAAAGTCAATGGTCAATGGTCAACAGGAGTAGCACTCAGCACTTGCCAATCACTTTGTTTTTCAATTCTATTTATAAATCAGTAATTCGGGAAAAAACCCAAAGAAACAATTTTGACTATAGTAAAGGTTGTCTATTGATAATGGGTGTCAGGGTTTAGGGGTTTAGGGGTTTAGGGGTATATGTATCTCAAACCCTTACACCGTTAGGCTGACGCTCACGGCGAAGCCCCACACCCTGTCACCCTTATACCCTGTCTTCACAGACAATCTTGGTGCGTAAGTCCTAAACTATTGACCATTGACCATTATGGCAATTCCACAGAGGTGGGTTTGGCGATATGCGGTAGACCCCAGCCGAGTTTTTCCCGTAAGATGCGGAAAAACTCTGGTGGTTGTAGACGAATAAACCGGACACTATATTGCGATCGCTCTAAATATACCCGATCTTCCGAAAACACATAACAGCCACCATTGCCATCGACCACCATCACCAAACGCGGAATATTGACTGGATAAACATTTACAGTCTCCGTATCTGGGAACACCAAAGCCCTGGAAGCTAGGGAGTGAGGACAAATCGGTACTAACTGTAAAGCTGGTATCCCCGGAGTGACTACGGGGCCACCTGCACTGAGGGAATAAGCCGTAGAACCTGTAGGTGTCGAAATAATTATGCCATCTGCGGCAATATCCACTGGCGCGTGACGACCAATAGCAATTTCAAAATGACACATACTAGTTAACGGTTCTCGATGCAGCACCATTTCGTTTAAGCATAGGGCTTCCCACAATACCGACTCTCCGCGCAATACTTTCACAGTCAGCATTGCCCGTTCTTCAATTTCATACTCACCCGCCATTGATTGTTCCAGGGCTTGGGTAAGTTGATTGAGATAAGTTTCTGTTAAAAACCCCATGTGACCGGTATTAACTGTTAACAAGGGAATACCCAAGGGCGCAACTTGACGAGAGGCAGCTAAAACAGTCCCATCTCCCCCCAAGACAACTGCAAACTTCATGTCTGAGTCAAACCCAGGGGGTGTTAAACCATCAATTGGAGTGTGGCATACGGGACTTTCGGGATTAGCGTAGCCCAGTATTCCACCGATGCTACTGGTGACACATACATCCCAACCCGCAGCAGTGAGTTTCTCTTCTAGTTCGATAGCGACACGACTGGCTATCGGTTTTAAATCATTGTAGATAATGCCTGCTTTCGGCACATTCAAATATCCAAACTTTTAGCGATGCTTTGTACTATGTAATCCTGACATATTTTGAGTCCGTGAGCAAAAGTCAAAAAGAGGCTAGGGACTAGCATTTTTTACTCAGCACGATTGACTATTGACTATTAACCTTTTTAAATGGCGATCGTTTGTCTTTTTGCTTTTTGGTCTTGGTTTTTTCGTAGTTTAGCTCTTTGAGCTTTTTCATAATTCTACTAAAATACTCTTGTAAATAAACTTCGAGAGTAGTTGTTTCTTGTTGATTTAAGCCAAATACTTGATACACTTCATCCATTGGGGCGTTTAATGGTCTGCCACTGGCCAACACTTCTGTAAACGCCAGCCTATCTGCCACATTCCATCCCCACTGAAAGAAGCGGACACATCGGCGTACAGTCCGCAATAAGTTTAACGGCATTCTGGTGACTTTGGCATCTTTACCAGACAAGCGTTCACACAAGCTAATAATTTCTTCTGCACTCCAAGCACGAGTTCCCACAACTGGGAAAGCTTGTTTTTCTGTGGCTGGTACAGTCAAAGCCCGCACAGCAAATTTCGCAATGTCTTGAGTATCCATATAAGCAATCGGTGATGACTCACCAGTTACCCAAACTGGCTGTGCTTCTAAAATCGGGATACCATATTGACCAATTAGCCCCTGCATAAAGCCAGCTAACCGTAAAACTGTGTAGTTAAGCCCCGATTCAGCTAAAAATAATTCTGTACACCGCTTAATTTCCATTAGGGGTACTTCGGGGTATTTTTCCGCATCAATTATAGAGAAGAAAATAAAACGTTCCACACCAGCCGCTTTGGCTGCTTGAATTAAGGCTACTTGCCCTTCCCAGTCTACCTGCTTGATTGTTAAAGAATCGGTGGCGCGGGAAGTAGCCGCATCAATAATTGCGGTGACTCCTTCTAGGGCTGCTGGTAAGGTTTCGGGGTAACACAAATCTCCGAGAACGAGTTCCGCGCCCCACTCTTTGAGAAATGCCGCTTTTTTACTACTGCGGACAAGACAACGCACTTTATACCCCTCATCGATCGCACGACGAGCCACTTGTCTTCCTAAGGTGCCAGTGGCACCGACTATTAGTAATGTCATGAGGGCTGTATTAAATCTTAATGTTTTATGAAAAGAATCTTAACAGAATTATATCCGTAAACAAAAGTTTACACTTTTCTTAGAAATTAATTAATACCCGAAAATTAAGAAAACAGCGTTGTCCGTTGTGCGGACACGCTATTTTTTCAGATTCCAGAGAGATTATTCTTCTGCACCCTGAATTTTCAGCAATAAAGCACCTAAAGCCCAACCCACGAAGATTAAACTAAAAGCCAGAAAAGCTGTACTGAAAATTTCGCCACCCATTGTTGTGTGTCTCCTTTGTGAATCGTTTGTCATAATTCTAAAGGCTAACCTTTAGATTGCATATAATTTGGGCTGTTTGTTGCCATCTGGTAAATCAGGAGTAGAAGTTTTACTTTTACCAATGACCCCAGATAGACTGAAGTTACTCAACAGCTACCGTTGAATTAGACCTGTGTAAACAATTCTAAACTAGTTTGATGGTTAATCCCGATGATTGCGGGATCAAGGCAATTCCATGACAAATCGAGATAAATTAGCCTTATGTATCAAAGCGAGCCAAATCTCATAGCCAAATCACACAAAGTAATTCGGCCTCGATTAGCACTAACATTGGGAGATCCCGCAGGAATTGGGACAGAAGTAATATTAAAAGCTTTAGCTGATCCAGAAGTAACTCAAAATTGTGATGTCACGGTAGTAGGAAATCAAAATTGGTTAGTGCAGACTTATGACCAATTAAATTTATCGGGTAATTTAGTCGCCTTGGCAAATCCCCACAGCTTAAAAGTTATTGATGTGCAGTTGCAGGAAAATCTCGATGAAATTGTTCCAGGTGTGGGTAATGGGGTGAGTGGTGTGGCGAGTTTTGCTTATATGGAATATGCGATCGCCCAAACATTAGCATGTGAATTTGATGGTATAGTTACAGCGCCCATTGCGAAATCGGCTTGGAAAGCCGCAGGTTATAATTATCCTGGTCAAACAGAACTTTTGGCAGAAAAATCAAATGTAGAGCGATATGGGATGTTATTTGTAGCGCGATCGCCTTACACTGGTTGGACAATCCGCACCCTGTTAGCTACAACACATATTCCCCTACGCCAAGTAGCAGATACACTCACACCCCAATTACTCAGCCAAAAACTAGATTTATTGGTAGAGTGCTTACAAACAGACTTTGGTATTAGTAAACCGAGAATTGCGATCGCAGGTTTAAATCCCCACAGTGGCGAACAAGGACAACTAGGAACCGAAGAACTCGATTGGTTGATTCCTTGGATTAAACAAGAACAGCAAAAACACCCTCAATTGCTCTTAGAAGGACCAATCCCTCCCGATACAATGTGGGTGAAACCTGGTCAAGCTTGGTATGGTAATTCATCCATCCAGAATCCAGCCGATGCGTATTTGGCACTGTACCACGACCAAGGCTTGATTCCTGTCAAACTCATGGCCTTTGACCGCGCCGTGAATACTTCCATTGGTTTACCATTTGTCCGCACTTCACCCGACCACGGTACAGCATTTGATATTGCAGGTAAAGGAATTGCTGACCCCACCAGTATGAAAGCCGCAATTCAATTAGCCTCTGAGTTAGCCAGTACTAGAAGGCAAGATCAAAAATATCCTTATGCTTGACTATCTAGATAAATATGCGCTATCCTTGTAAATTGTGTGGTTAAGGACGTATAGCTCAGTTGGTTAGAGCGCTACGTTGACATCGTAGAGGTCACTGGTTCGAATCCAGTTACGTCCATTTGTTGTACAGTGACTAATTATTTGTTGTTTTGTGATTTAAAGTTTGGTTTTGCCGCAACGGCAAAGCTATGCTTGAAAACTGTAACGGCAAAATCATGCCTGAAAAATTTTGAAAAAAAATCAACGTAAATTAAGCTAATCGGCATTTAAGCTGCAACATAGTCGCTATTACCTTTATTTTTGATTTTTCGATGCCACTTAATAATACCATTTTGGATTTTAGATTTTGCGAAAAGTTGCGTGGGCGGGTTCCCCGACTTGAGCAAACTTTTCAAGACAGATTTTGGATTGGGTAAGGGTTGATCGGTAAGCTTTTGAGCCATCAATCTGTCGCAATCATTTTTTAATTTGGTATAACTAACTCGCCTTGATTTAATAGCTTATCTAGCAGTGACTTTAATTCATCTACTGATTTAAACAGACGATGGGCAATATATTCTTTACATGAGTGCCAGACTAACTCGATAATGTTGTAATTAGGACTGTAAGCAGGTAAAAATTCTCGGACAAAATTAGGAAATTCTTCAGATATTTTAGCTAGAATATCTTTACGTTTATGAAAGCTTGCATTATCTAAAATTAAAATAATCTTCGACCCAGATTTTTCAAAATCTTCAAAACTGTTTCCTTGATTTATCCATTCTTGCTTAATTAATTCATTTAATTGTTGTAATTGCTCATAAAAAATATCTGCGTTTCCTTTTTTAACGAAAAAGCATACTCGTTTTCGGTCTAATTCTCTGATTGCTCCCATGACATTAACACGACCACAACGTCGTTGTCCTGGAACATTTTTACGTTTTCCTTTTTTACCCCAACCCTTACGCCGAATCACACGTAAACTGAACCCACTCTCATCCCAAAACCATACCTGTAAACGTTCTGGTTGTTCTCGCGCTATTAATAAATATTGAGCAAGTTTTTCTTTAAACTTCGCTCTTTCTATTGGGTTTTGTTTATCTTCTAAATCATATTTAGCCCAGATATAACTATACTTTTTTCTCTTTAATATCCTCCTCACTTGAGAACTACTTAAATCAATCCCTGTTTTCTCGGTTAAATACTTGGCTAGTCTTTCTGCTGTCCATTTCCCAAATTCGTAACCTAATTCTGATGGGTCTTGGTCAACAGTTTTTAATAATAGTTCAATATATTCAGGAGTCGCTTTTCGATAATATGCGTACTCTCTTTTATTATGTAGAGTTTCTAGATCATCTGGATCACCGTGCATACACCAATATGCTACTGTTCTGTGCGAACAGCCCAAAAACTTTGCAATTTCTTGTTGTGGTTTTCCATCATTTTGCAGCAGAATGATAAGTATTCTTTCCCTAACGTGTGGTAGCTACGCTTTCTTTTAGAGCTTCTTGTAGATTGCTGACTTGTGACGGTTTTAAAAAGTTTTTGGCTGGGGGCGGCATAGTTGCTTTTGAACGGCTTCATCTTATTATTATGCAACTTTAGTGCCGATTAGCTTACAAAATTAGCTGACACAAGAATGAGCCTTGTAGTGTTGTTGACGGCAAAGTTATGCTTCCAGTAGCGGCAAAGTTATGGGTAAAGTCACAGAATTTGAGTTAAAAATCTATGTATGATATATATGTAACACGGTAAATCTAGCAACATACCGGGGTAAGAATAGCAGAGGGACAACGGCGGTGGGCATAGTAGTTGAGAATGTATCCAAAAATTTTGGTAGTTTTAAGGCAGTTGACCAAGTTGACTTAACAGTTAAAAGTGGTTCACTGGTGGCATTGCTTGGGCCATCTGGTTCTGGTAAATCTACTTTACTGAGGCTAATTGCTGGTTTAGAAATGCCAGATAGTGGCAAAATCCTTCTGACTGGAAAAGATGCTACTTATCAAAGTGTGCAAGAGCGAAATATTGGGTTTGTGTTTCAGCATTATGCTTTGTTCAAGCACATGACTGTGCGGCAAAATATTGCTTTTGGTTTAGAAATTCGCAAAGCCCCAACTAAGAAAATTCAAGGGCGGGTAGAACAGTTACTAGAGCTAGTACAATTGGGTGGATTAGGCGATCGCTATCCTTCACAGTTATCTGGTGGTCAAAGACAACGGGTAGCATTAGCGAGAGCCTTGGCAGTCGAACCAGAGGTGTTATTGTTGGATGAACCCTTTGGTGCGCTGGATGCCAAAGTGCGGAAAGATTTACGGGCATGGTTACGCCGCCTCCATGATGAAGTTCATGTTACCACTGTTTTTGTTACCCACGACCAAGAAGAAGCAATGGAAGTGTCGGATGAGGTCGTAGTCATGAATAAAGGACGGGTGGAACAGGTAGGTACACCAGCAGAGATTTACGATAATCCCGCGTCGGCATTTGTGATGAGTTTTATCGGCCCGGTGAATGTTTTACCAAATACTTCCAGAATTTTCCAAAGCTCTGGATTTGATGCACCACACCCGGAAGTGTTTTTACGTCCCCAAGATGTCATTATCGAAAAACAAGCCAACGGTGCAACGGCATCTGCTAAAGTCAGCCGCTTAATTCATCTGGGTTGGGAAATTCAAGTAGAATTAACTTTAGATGATGGACAAGTAGTAACAGCTCATCTCACACGCGATCGCTTCAACGAATTAGAGTTAGAGCCACAACAACGGGTTTACGTCAAACCCAAAGATGCCAAATCCTTTCCGGTATACTACTCAATCTAAAGTTAAAAATTAAATAATTACTTGCAAAAGAAGGATGAAGTACATTTATCCTTCTTTTTTGCTGTTAGGACTTACGCCAGAAGGTACTCCCAAACATAAACTCTCAGGACTTACGCACCAAGATTGTCTATGAAGATTGGGTGTAAGGGTGCAAGGGTGTGTGGCTTAATACATACACCCCTGTACCCCTACACCCTCGCCAAAACACTTGATTTTTCGTTTTTATGCGTAACCTTGTGTATAGGTGTTCCAAACCTCCACACCCTCTTGATGCGTAACTCCTACGTGTATAAGTTATTCTTTATTTTTCTTTATACTTCTATAAGTATATACTTACTTTTCTTAATATTCACTTAAGATTTAGAGATAAAATGTCTTTAAACTTTAAGTTGCAGTGTTCAGTTTTCTAAACTTGCCTACAATTAGGCATAGATAACCTCTACCCAATGGTAGAATTTTTGAGCAAAACAATCAGGCATAATTTTTGTCTGCTTAAATAAAAATATGAATGAAACATTACACCAAGGTATCAAACATCAACCAGCTAAAATACCTAATAGCACAGTTAAAAACATAACAAGAGCTTGATGTTAGGCAGATAAATCTCTGTTACTGTGACAATATCAACTCATAATCCCAAAACTTAAGTTGGAATAGTTACAACTTTTTGTTAGCCAAAATCACATAGATAACTACCACCAATCATTCTTTCTCAAATTGCCAAAAGTTAAAAAAAGAAAAATCACGAAAATCTTGCTGAGATGTTTACTGCCATTTTTATTTGTAGAAATTTTAAATTCTTGTAATCAAGAAAGCTGGATTAAAGTCAGTAGCAGACAGATATAATGTATACATTTTTAAATTATTGGTTAAGTTCTGCAAATCCGACACTGAGAAAAATTGCTACCAAAAAGCAGCTTTATGAAATCTTATAAATTGCTACAATGAAACCCCGTAGAAACCGATAAAACTTCAAAGAAAGAAAACTTACTTTGGTTCTATGATTTAAGAGCTCAACCTATATCTATTAAAAATCCCTATTATTGACACCCCAAGCAAAAATAAAAGGTAAAAATATGAAGATAATTCCAGGTTTATCTAGGTCATTTGCGCTGCAACTACTAACATTTACAGCAATAGCCACGGCGACAACCTTAAAACATAATTCGTTACCAGCTTACGCCCAAGAGGCTCCCAAAGAACCCCAACCCACAACAGAGCGGATTTGCTCTTTAGATCCTGTGGAATCTTTATTACCACCACCCCAAGCCAAAACTAGCAATTCTTTATTTTCATACCTAGCTGCTGAGGGATTTACTCAGAGCAAAGATGGTTCCTGGGTATGTTATGTCAATGACCCGAAAAAAGAAGGACGTTATTACACCTTATTTAAAGTTCAAGAGCTAAATGGAAAGCTGGTTGGCAGTTCTTTTTTAGACGGTGGGAATTTAATTGAAGGTCAAGATAACCGCACCTTAGATTTTTTTATGACGCTGATTGAGCATCATCTCAATGGTGATCAAGAAAATCGTCAAAGCATACGTAGATATTTAGAATCCTTTATCTCTTTAGTCAAAGAAGGCAAAATCAAAGCTTCCCGTCGCGGGTTTTTGTTTGACCAACCCAACCGTGCTTTAGTCGTCTACCACACCATTGGTAATGGTGCAGCAGGAGAAATCAAAGGGACAGCAATTACCCTCAACATTCAAATATCTGATAAAGTCAATGCCAACTCAACCAAGAGTGCAGTGCCAACTTCTGTAGGAGAGAATATCCAACCTAACCAAAAATAACACGAATGATTGAATGGCTTGTGAGTGGTGTTTCGTTTATTGACCAGGAGATGTATCTTGTTGAAATCAACTGTCAAAAGCATAGGAATTTCGTTAACGTCTTTGGCAGTAGTATTGTCTGTTTGCCAATCTGCTAACGCACAACTAAATGTAGGACAGCGTAAAATCCAAAGAGGATTGGAGCGTGAGTACCTCCAATATCAGCTAGAAAATCGTAATCTCAGTGATGCGATCGTCATCCCTAGTTGTATTGTGGGTAGTGGTACTGGCTGTAATAAAACTGGCACAGTCCTGCAACAATTACTGGCAATTAATGGTGGCCCTAGTTACTACGATTTAGTAATTCGAGCCGCCGGGGGACAGCAAAACTACCAGAATTTTGCGGCTTTTTACGGCAATAATGAACGACTACCAGAAATTCCTTTCGCATCGTTTTGGAAAAGACAGTCTCCATCAATTGTAGATGGTTATCAATACGTCCTCGGCCAGCCTGTGAGCCGCAGTCCAGTGGCTGGTTTGGGTGCAGTGACTAGAAACTTTGCTTGGTCGCCAATATCTAGAGGTGATAATTCTCTTAGTCCCAGAGACGGACTATTAGATTTGAAGTATTCTTTCGGGCGTGAACTCTTGGTTGAGGTATCAAAAATTCCAAATCTCCAACAGCAGATTCGTGCTTTAGATTTGCCTCCTGAGATGACGCAGTTTTATTTAAATAACCTCTCGCAAGGGTTAAATGCTTTAAAAACTGGAAATGAAGAGGCACTACAAGAAAACATTTTAAGAATCTTTTCCTTTCCCTATTCACCTAACTACACAACAAGTCCTAACTATGGGCGGGTATCTCTGGACACACCAAAAGAGTTAGACAACATTGAAGGTATCCCTATAGGTGGTGAAGAACTCAACCCCGACATCGCATTATTAGAACCAGACTCATTTTTGCTAGAGTCAGATACTGGACTAGCTTTAGATGTTGGTACCATAACTGGAAGTGCTTTTAACCCCTTGTATCTCAGTCCGGCGCTTTTATTGCTATTACTCCTGACAGGTGGAGGTGGTGGTAATTCCTCTCGTGCAGTCACAATTCCTCCAGTGGTTCCACCTGTTCAACCTACTCCCAACCCAACCCCAACCACACCACCACCAGTCAGGGTGGATGAACCATCAACACTGACCGCTATACTATTGCTGACACCTTTATTGGGTGTACTCAGCTATAAAAAGCGCACCACCAGAACAAAAACTTGTGTGAAATATTAAGAGTCATCTTTGATTTTTGAAAAAGCTTCAATATCTTTCAGGTCGGCATTTACCATTGTTTTTTAGGTTGGTTGAGAGTTGGACTGCAAATTACCATCCCAGCTATCTTTGATTAATAAAAATCCCTCGGCAAGCTACCGAGGGATATATTAATTAGTACTTTTCACCTAAAAATATCCCACTTCCTTAGAATACCCATTCGGTTTAAGATGAGTATGCCAAAATGCCAAATTGTTGTTATTTATGACTCAGCTGATCGAATACGAAGAAGCCAGCGCCGAAGTTCGTGCAGTCTATGATGATATTCGTGCAACACGACAAACAGATTACATTAATAATTTTTGGAAAGCTTTAGCTAATCATCCGCCGACGCTACAACGTACTTGGCAGACAATTAAGGAAGTGATGACTGGCCCTGGTGAACTTGACCCACTGGTGCGCGAGTTGATTTATATTGCTGTGAGTGTGACGAATGGCTGTGATTACTGTATATCGTCCCATACGGCTGCTGCCCGTGCTAAAGGAATGAATGATGCGATGTTTGGCGAACTGCTGGCGATTGTTGGGACTGCAAATATGACTAATCGTTTGGCTAATGGTTATAAAATTCCAGTGGATGAGCAATTTCAGTCATAATGAGGAGCTTAATAGAAAGACTTTGACTGACATTAACGATTCATGGCTACCCGCACCCGCAGATTTAACTTTATCAGCGAATGAAGTTCATATCTGGCGAATTGACCTTGATATAGTAGACTCACTACAAGAAAGTTTTGCTGTAACTTTATCTAGTGATGAACTGACTCGCGCTAACCGATTTCGTTTTGTGGAACATCGCCAGCGTTTCATTGCGGGTCGTGGTAGTTTGAGAAATATATTGAGTCGTTACTTAAAGATTGCACCACAAGAAGTAAGATTTGACTATGAACCTCGTGGTAAACCACTTTTGGCTGATGGTTTAGCAGCTAGTGGTTTGTTGTTTAATTTGTCGCATTCTCAAGATTTGGCTTTGTGTGCGGTGAATTACACAAGCAAAATTGGCATTGATTTAGAGTATATGCGTTCTGTTTCTGATTTGGAGGCTCTTGCTCAAAGGTTCTTTTTACCGCGAGAATATGAGTTAGTGCGATCGCTTCCTCCTCATCAACAACCAGAAGCATTTTTT
This sequence comes from Nostoc sp. FACHB-190, assembly GCF_014696905.1. Lineage (NCBI taxonomy): Bacteria > Bacillati > Cyanobacteriota > Cyanophyceae > Nostocales > Nostocaceae > Nostoc > Nostoc sp. FACHB-190. Next base: position 93,988 of record NZ_JACJQW010000018.1, on the reverse strand, counting down.
CGTTATTGGACTTGTAAGGAAGCTTATTTAAAAGCCACAGGTGATGGAATTTCGCAGTTAGAGCAAGTAGAAATATCTCTCACACCTCAACAAAGTGCTAAATTACTCACATCTGAAGACTGGAGTCTTGTGGAGTTTACACCTGCTGATAATTATCGTGCGGCTGTGGCTGTGGCGGCTTCTGGTTTGGATTTCAAATATTGGCAGTTCAACGAAAGAACTGTGAAAAAATCCTCCTAATATTACGCCACCCAATTCCAGATAGAAAAATTAAAAGCGTAAGTATAAAGTGATATGGCAAACCAAGTTAAAATTGCATATCCCCAAGGATTGTGGCGAGAAAATACCAAACCTAATGCCCATGAAAGCGACACAATGCCATAAGCATAACGACTAACAGACATCAATGCTCCAGAGAAGATGATGAGTAACAAGGAACAAAAACCGTAGGTTACAGCCGTTTTACTCAACTGGTGGCGAAAATACCACAACATATAACCACCACCAAATACCATCACAATTTTAGTTAAATTACCTATGTCCATAGTAATAGCATCAGTTAAGATGTACCACCAACTTGGTTGCGCCCATGCTTTTTGGATATGCACAAATGCTAAAGGATCTTTGAAAGCAATGGCACAATATACACTAAATGAAATTAATCCTAATGGGACACAAAATCCGGCAAGATAAGCACTTAATGGTTTCTTTTCTTGCCAAGCAAGCAAAATAAAAGTAGGTAATAATGTAATTCCTGTGGCGCGAGTTGCACTAGCCAAAGCCCCACAAATAGCAGCCCAAACATATTGACGATTATCGAATGCTCGCAAGGCTGCCGTAGTCAATAATAAAAATAAACCTTCAGTATAAATAACTGTGCCGTATAAAGAAAACGGACACCAAATCATCACAGCAGTTGACCATTTTGCCACATAACTTCCATGACGTTCTTTGACCCAAGAATATAACAGTAGCAATGCCCCTAAAAAAGCAAAATTATTTACTAATGTACCCGCTACTTCAAAGGGTAAACCCAACACCATTAATCCACGACTAATTAAGGGAAATAAGGGATAAAAAGCAATAGGATATTGATTGCCATCTCTAGCATAGCTATAACCTTCAACAGCTATTTTGCGATACCACTTGCCATCCCAATGAGAAAATAATTCCCAACCTGGTTGCGGAAAAAAACCAGGATTATAGTCTAGGGGATATGGAGGTTGCCAGTATGGATGCACAGGTGATGTGTGCATTAAAGGAGCAACAACTTGCATAGCAATAATAATTACAAGTCTGCTCACGAGCCACATTAAAATTATAAAAAGATAGTCATTTATGGGGAAATTAATATTTTTAAATAGTATTGGTTGTTTAATTAGTTTTTTCATATAGGAATCATATTTGATTTTTGAAATATATGTAGGATGTATTAGCGACGGTGTAATACATCTACAGCAAAGTTTTCGGTGCGTTACGGCTTACGCCTAACACACCCTACTGGCTTTCATTTTGGATGACACTTCGCTATATTTTCGTCAACAAGTTTAGTGCCTAACTCACTATCATAATATTACTTAAGATTAAATGGTTGGCAAAATCAGACTTTAGGGAGATTTACGAGGTTGGCGTAATTCCCAGAGTGAGTAATACTCATCTCGATAAACAAGATTTATTTTAGCTTGGTTTTGAGTTGCTAATTTTTGTCGCCAAGTATCAGCAATATTGAGTAGGAAAACTTGGGTATAGCCGTCGGGAATTTTGGGAATAATTTGATTTTTCACCAACTTTAATTGGACAGTTGGATCTAAAAGATAACTCAAAGAAAAGATATTCCCATAATTAATTTCTTCCCCATCACTAATTAATAATGAACGGGAAGAACGATGAATAATTTGAGCAACTTGGAAGTTATCATAACTCACGCCTTTATTCCACCAAGTGCCAGCTTGATAATATACCCGCGCCGAAACTAGTCCAGTAACAATCAGCAGTGATAAAATGATTTGCCAAATTCTGCGTCTTGCTAAACCACCGTTATGAATTTGTGTAGCTAACAAATAAGCAACAGCAATTTGAATACCTAAATAAGCTGGGAAAAAATATGGCTCAGAACCTATCTCGATGCCACCAGAGTTTAAGGCTGATAAAATTAATGGTAATGATGGTACTAACATCAAAATTACAATAAATAGCCAAGTTTGATAGTTAGCAGTCAGACAGAGAAAGGCAATTGCACATCCGACTAAAATTACCAAAAGTCCTAAAATTAGATAACTGTAATTGTTATCTAACATCATATCTAAATCAAAAAATATTCTTCTGAACTGTGTTAGTAAGAATGGGAATACAGGCTGTGATGGTAATTGGCTATTTACTTCATTATTTGAGATTAAGAACTGCAAAAATTTGGCTAATCCAATAATTAGCCAAGGAATAAATGCAAAAAAGGCGACAACTGAAGCTGAGAGGTAAGCTAAAAAAGCTTTATTGAAGCGAAATCCGGCAATTGTGATCACATAAATTCCATGTGCGATCGCAACCAATATACTCCATATACAGGTGTAGAGGCTTAATACTAAAGTGACTGTATAAAGACTCCAATGAGAAAACTGATCTGGTGTTGATTTATCTCCAGATGTTGACTCTAGTCGTAAAGCGCGGATGAGTGCAGCACTGTTAATGATAATAATGACAAACCACAGAATATATTCTTGGGCTTCTGTGCCATATATCAGATAAACTGGAGAAACTGCGGCAAGTGCGATCGCAATCCCAGATACTGATAAGGATACAGGAAATAATTCCCGACATAACCAATAAATAGCCGGAAATACTAACAAGCTAATACAAGCTGATAAACTGCGAATCGATGTAATTGAATTACCAAAAATCTCTAGCCAAAATCGCGCGATCGCAAAATAAAGTGGTGTACGTTGCGGATTTTCTTTCGCTAAAGACATAATTGTATCACTCAGTCCTTTTTGGGAATTCACACCTTGGAACTGAGTTAAACTCTCTGGAGAAATTACACGATTATTAAATAATTGCTGCTTGACTTCCGCAACTGTATAGCCAGAAATTCGCAATGATGTATATGTTTCATCATGAGAATAAACTTTGCTATCTAGATTAAAAAAGCGGAACAATACAGCCATCACCAGCAAAACAATAATTAAAAACCGCAACCAACTTGGCATGATGGTGTTCTGCTGCATAGTTACATAAATTATATAGGAATCCGATTTGATTTCTGAATCTAGTTGTGTAGGCAGGGAGTAGGGAATGGGGAGTAGGGAGTAGGAAAGAAGCTTGACCTGAGTGTCCTGATTTTTTTCATAAATCAAATATGAGTCTTATAGGGAGATGAAAGATGGCGGACACTAGTAAAATTATTTATTTTTCAAACACTTGGGTAAATGCCATTTTGTAAAATTTTCTAGATTAGAAATAGTCAAAAAATCAATTGTTTTAAACTGTCGATCAATCGCTGGTAAACTACATATTTTAGCCCCGATACTTAAATAAGCTTGTAAAATCTTGGGAATTTCTACTTGACATTTATCTAAATTAGGTGGCGTAATTTCTAACTTGTATGGCGAATTGGGAGATACTAAAATACTTGAATGCGTGAAATTGTTTTTTTGAAAAAAATGATATGCACAAGCAGCTTGTCTCGCAGATTGTGTGAGTAATGAAGCACAACCAAAAAAATATTTATTCTTACTCCAGATGAGATAATTTGCTAGTCCTTCCCACAGTAATAACAAGGCTTGACTGTGACGAAATTCTTTAGCAATACACGCACGTCCAACTTCTACCGATGTTTGCAGTATATGTTCAGGAATTGTGCTGAGATTAAACACATCAGCTGCATCAAAACCTAAACCTTGAGATGCCATTTGATAAGTTTGCATCCGATAAGTGCCAATTGTTTGACCAGTTTGTTTGGAAATCAACATTAAATGATGACAAACTTCATCAAATTTATCCCTATCCATCTGGGTGAGGCTAGAACTAGAAAATCCCAAGCCTAATTCCAGATTAAAAACTTCAAACCGCAAGCGGAAGATAGATTCTAATTCTTCTTCAGTTGCAGCCAGTCGCAAAATATACTTGTCGGTTTGAAGGACTGGAAAATCTGTCCAAGAAGAAGAAAGATTGCGTGAATAATGAATGTTGCGGTAAGAAATTTCCATCTGTCTTCCAACTGAGATGTGCGGAGATATCCTAGTCAATTCACACGCTTTACTCAAACATTCGATGCACTATCATACCAAAGCGTTACAGGCGTGATTTTCTAGGATATATTTCCAGAAAGGTCTTTTGATAAATCTTGACTTAGTAGCGTGTCAGGTTTATCTGAGAATTATCACCAAACCTCTTCTGAAAACAGTATTGATTTTCCCCATTTCATCAACAAATCCTCTCCCCGTCATGATTTGAGAAGTTAGTAGAGTCACCAGAGTGAGAAATGAGTGCTTTTATTATGCCTTTGAGTTAAAGAAAAATCTGGCAATAAGATACAAATTTTACGAATACATGAATTAATTTTGTTGTCAATAGACAATTTTCAGATTATGTAGTGTTTTTTGGTTAAATGTTATACAAACTGGTTATGAATTCATCCTTTATACCCTATCTGATGAGCCAAATTAACTGGCTTCGTCATTTCGCATCAATACTACTAAGCAGCAACAACTTACAGCTAATTTGATTAAACTTAAAGCCCCAGTTTTTAAGACAATAAAAGCACCCAAACCGATTAAAATAAAAGGTACAAGCTGATTAATGTAGCGAGTTAAAATATCTGCGATCGCCTTTTGATCAGCTAACCTATAAGCAACGTAGCATAAAACACCCAACAATAAAAAAAATACCCCAATAATTATCCAAAAGCTAGTTAAATTACTACTAGCAAACAGTGGAATATACACACTAATATTATCACTGCCATTAGCAATAGTTACTGCCGCAACACTATAAGTCTGGGGAGCGATAAAACTAATAGTATCTCTTCCTGAAGACGTGAAATTTTCTGCTACCAACTCTTCTTGATTGTCATCTTCTGGATTAATCAAATTACTAATACCGATAGCGATGGGAATCAAGCCTAACAATCCCAACCAGTTAGCACCTAAAACAAAACCACCAAATAAACCAGATAAACTTAAAATGACTAGGACAGTAAAACCTAAATACTGTCCTACAAAAATATGTTGCGGTCGAAAATCAGTATTGATTTGCGAAAAAAAAAGTAGCAAAATCACAATATCATCAATATTAGTGGCGCTAAAGGCAACAACACCTGTACTAATTGCACTAATTAAATCATCCATTTGCTAGAGGCTGAAACTTGGGTATGAATAATTTAGCTACATCTTTTTTTGAAGGCATCATTGCTTTCTCTGCTACTAATATTGATGACATCATAGTTCTACTACTACTATTCTCTCAGGTAGGTGGTAAATTTCGACGGCGGCATATTATATTTGGTCAATATCTTGGGTTTTTAGCTATCATCATTGCCAGCTTACCAGGGTTTTTTGGGGGTTTAGTTGTGCAGCGTGAATGGATAGGATTACTCGGAATCTTACCAATTGCGATCGGTGTGATGCAATTGCTCAACCGAGAACAAGAAACTATCGCCATTCAAGAAGTAAACACTGATTTTAAACAGCATTCACCAGTTAATTCATTATTATCTTTAATTTTGAGTATTTTGCATCCCCAAACTTATAAAGTTGCCGCAGTCACAATTGCTAATGGTGGGGATAATATTAGTATTTATATTCCCTTATTTGCTGGTCAAACCTTTGCCAGTTTGGGAGTAATTTTAAGTGTATTTTTAATTATGGTTGGTGTTTGGTGTACTGTTGCGTATTTTTTGAGCCAACACACTACCATTGCTTATCTTTTAAGTCGCTACGGTAAAATTATTGTGCCTTTTGTCTTAATTGGCTTAGGTTTATTCATTATGTACGAAAGAGGTACATTCAACTTACTACCTTGGGTCAATAGTCAATAGTTTATTTGATGATGAACACTAGCCTCTAGTCTTTCACTAAGCTTGATAAACTAACTTCCAACTTACCATCATCAAGATTGCATAGATAATAAATCGCAGTGGGCGTTGTGGCGCTATTTGACAGATTTTTGCACCCAACAATACTCCCGGAACGGAACCTAACCATATCGGTAACACCAAATTCCAATTAACTGTGCCTAAGCTGAGGTGTCCTAGGGAGGTAAACAATAATAAAATTGCAGCTTGCGAAATATCTGTCCCTACTAACTTACGTGCATCAAGGCGGAAAAAGGCTATGAGTACCAAGGCAAACATCGAACCAGAAGAAACACTCGTTAGTCCAACCAAACAGCCTAAAACTGACCCCAAAAGTATGGTGTAGAAACGACCTAAATGAGTAGTTAAGTCGATTTTTGGTAGTTCTGGTAAACTGAATTTAGGAAAAAATGTCAAAAGTAACAGTTGTACCAACGCTAGTACAGTAATGAGTAAAATTGTCCCCCCTAGCAAGCGCAGCAAAATACTGTCTAGGTTATATTCTCCAGCGTGCTTGATATAGTGCAGTATCCCCACACCCAACATTGAACCCGGAACACTACCCAAAGCCAGCCACTTGACTACTTCAGCGTCCAAGGTTTGTTGTTGCCAATGCTTAATGCTGCCAACTACCTTCATTAAGGTGGCGGCTACAACATCAGAACTGACAGCAATTGATGGCGGAACTTGAAAAACAAATATCAACATTGGGGTGATGAGAGAAGCTCCACCAATTCCTGTTAAGCCAACGACAATGCCCACCAAGAAGCTTAATAGTGGCAATAATAAATAATCCATACTCCTTCCAAAAATGCGGGTTTCTCGTACAGTCAAATCTGTCTACAGCAAAACAGGAAAAACTACCGCCAAGTGCTAGGGGAAGCCCTTGGTGGTAAGAGATGATCCTTGTTGAAGATGAAGAACAGTTTTTTTTACAGTGCTTTTAGCAAAGAACTATAAGCCGACTGGTTTACCGTATTTTACCTATAAATAGGACAAAACGTCTAGCCTAATCTGACTGGATCAGGACTTACGCAGCAAAAATATCTGTGGGAATTGGGTGTGGGGTTTTGAATACTTACACCCTTACACCCTCATACCCCTGCACCCTGTTCTAAAACCTTATTTTTTCGTTTTTTTGCGTAAGTCCTATGGATGTAGCGAAAAGACCAGATGTACTAAGGCTAGATTTATAATTACCAAAATTATTGGTATTATGTCTGTCCAATTCTCACCAATGTGAGGGGAATTTATGTTTTTTAAATACTTTTTGTCAGGAATGTTGAGATGGGGTGTAGGGGTTTAAGGGTTTAGGGGTATAAGCGGAATGTCGAAAACCTAAACCTTTCCGTACCCCAAACCTTTAATTTTTCGTCTTAAGGCGTAAATCCTAATTTATTCACGATTAGGAACTGCGGGTTTTTTCCCGGAATTACGCACATTGACAACCTTACTCAGTAAGTCGAACCAAAAAGGCGCACCCATTGAAATGGCAATTCCACTGACAAACCAGCCAGCAAGCATTGTTAAATAGTGTTGGATGAAGGCGATTGTAAATTGATTATTTCTAGTGGCTTTTGGTATTTGTTGGTCGAGGTTGACTTGGTTCCAGCCAATTGGGAGAGAAATATCTGTCAAAACTTGGTCGGTTGCTTCTTTGAGTTGTTTTAAATCTTGAGCGTTATTAGTTTCGACTATTTGACCGGCACTATTGACAATTGCTGTGCGAATTGCGGTATCTTTCGATAATCTGCTGACAATATGGAATGTATCTGCATTGGCAATAATAGCGATCGCAAAACCAATTAGCAACGCCACACCTTTGGCATTCCGCTTATAAACACCAGAGGCGCGTTCCATTGAGTTATTAAAGGTTTGCTCAATTTCGCGGCGTAATATATTAACGCCATCCTCTGTTGATTTGGCTTTCAGTTGAGCGCGTTTAGCTAATGTTGCCATATTACCCACCACAGAGGGCGGTAGTTTTTGACTAAACTGTTCTAATCTTTGGCTGAGATATTGAAATGTTTGGTATGCTTCGCTATCTTGATCTTGAAACTCCTTGATAAACTCTTGCTGGACTTCACTACCAACACTAATTAACTGCACAACTTCGTTAATCCCAGGGCGTAATCCTTTTAAACAAATTGTCTGTTCAATATCATCAAAAGTATCTGCTCTTAAAACTTTTAACCGCCCAAGAGCATTATTTAATAATTCATGTTCTGGCATATCAGCAGCAAAACATCCAATGTATCTATCTACACTTTTAGCCATACGACTCAGGCTTGTAGATAAATCTATTTTATCTTTCTGGAAATCAGCAATAATGAGTTTAAAACTTTCCGCTACAGTTTGATTAAATTCATCACGAGTATTTGCTAAAAACTCTTGAATATGAGCATCTGTATGATCTATCCTCGCTTCTATCCGAGATAAGATAATTTCAAATTCTGCTAACTGCTGATGTGTAAAATTTATCAGTCTTGATTCTGTTAACTTTTGGACGAGCTTAGGTAAGCCTAATGTGTCCATCAAGGTTGTCGCAAAGGTTTCCGCCGGGATGTAAGAAGGCGCACTATGTTTTTGCTTTCTTGCTTCGTCTTTGCCATTTCTGAGATACCCAAAAATACTTTTAGTTCTCTTTTCCCCTGGCAGAGAAATCTTATTCAGAATAGAGGATAATAACCAAATAAACTTCCGTGGTAAGGTTGTTAAAAATCCTTTAGCTTCTTGGTTAACACTTTGCAGCAACGGATGATTATATATGTCGTTTACCAGTTGAATAACATTATCATCATCTGATTTGCTGACATCACCTGCAATCAGAATTTCAATTGATTTTTTTAAGTGAACAGCCCGCCATTGCAATACTGTTGTCAGTAGTTCCTGGATTTCTGAAGCCAATAAACTTAATATTAAGTAAATAAATACTAATCCAATTGTTATATCTAGTATAAAAGGTAGACTCATCGATTGTTTCCCAACAAATAATACACACCTGGTTGGTAACAGTTGTATCATTTTTAGCAATCAATGAGTGTTAAATAAAATGAAAAAAAATAGTAGGGTTGCTCAAAAAATTTATCGCTAATCAGAGAAAATTGAGTTAACCTGGGAATCTAGTAATTGTAAAGACAAATGTTGTAACAGGGTGCAACATTAGAGATGCGCTTTGGTCTCTATGCAATACAAAATGCTGAGTTGAAAGTGCTGAGTGCTGAGTTGAAAAACCATCCACGTTAGCATGAAGGCGCTAGTTCCAGTGAAATTGAAATGCTGCATAGGTCAATGAGTACTTTTTCTTGACTCAGTAAGCAACGTACTGACTCCTCAGCACTAAGTAAAGTCAAACTAGCAAGTAAAATGATGATCGTAGAATATGCAACAAGGAAGCTTTATTTGGGGTCATCGAGAAAAGCAGCATCGGGCGCTGGAAAAATGGATTGATTGGGTTTGGATATTAGTATTGCTGTTGGCGGCAGTGCTATTATTTAGTATCAATCTGGGAAACTTACCGTTGCGAGATTGGGATGAAGGAACGATCGCTCAAATTTCCCGTGAAATTTGGAATGCACCCGCAGGTTCTCTACGTTGGCTTTATCCGACTTTAGGCGGCGAACCCTACTATAACAAGCCACCTCTAGCCCATTGGTTAATTGCGGGAACTTACGCTGTTGTCGGCGTGAATGAGTGGACAACACGTTTACCCGGAGCAATTTTAACAGCTTTGTCTGTGCCGTTGCTTTACTGCATTGGGCGAGAAATCTTTCGTCAACGTTGGGCGGCGGTTTATAGTGCTTTAATTTATCTGACAATGCTGCCTGTGGTACGTTATGGCAGATTAGCGATGAGCGATGGCGTGTTAGTCTGCTTTTTGCTAGTGATGATGCTGTGTGTATTGCGATCGCGCCGTGATTTACGCTATTGCTTGGGCGTGGGGATTAGTTTTGGCTTGATTTGCCTCACACAAGGGTTTTTCGGCATTTTTCTGGGTGCGATCGCTATGATATTTTTATTTTGGGATACCCCCAGATTGCTCACAAGTTACTATTTCTGGACAGGTATCTTAATCGGAATTTTGCCGACTGTAGGTTGGTATGTTGCCCAAATCTCGCACTATGGTTATGCTGTGGTGAAAGTAGGCTTACAAAATCAATCTCGTAGCCAAGTTGATACATTTCTCATCAATAGTTATCAAGTACCTTGGTATTACATGATTGAGCTTTTGAAGTGGACATGGCCTTGGTTACTATTTTTACCCCAAACTTGGCGTTATGTTTGGGAAAATCGCAACCTGAGTTGGGCGAAATTAATTCAGGTATGGTGTGGCTTTTATTTGGTTAGTATTTCTTTGTTAGATACCAAATTACCTTGGTATATCTTGCCAATATACCCGGCTTTAGCTTTAGCCTTTGGGGCGCTATTAGCTGAGACAGAAAACTTACCTTTATTGTCATCTTATCCCCGCAGTTGGGTAGTGGGATTGTCTGTACTGGCGGTTCTGGCTTCTGCTAGTAGTATGTATTTTAGTTGGGGTATACCGCCCAAAACAGATTTACAACTGATTTTTGCCGCAGTTGCAATCACGATGATTTTGGCAGCAATTTTAGCAGAACGTGGTGATGGGCAATTTTTAAAGATTTTATTTTGGGGAAGTTATATTGCATTATTTTTATTAGTGAAATCTAACTATTGGGCTTGGGAATTATCCGAAGCTTATCCAGTTAAACCAGTGGCGACGATGATAGCCCGTGTGAATCCTGCTGTCAAAAAGATTTATACATCTTTTCCTCACCATCGTTCGTCTTTAGATTTTTACAGCGATCGCACTATTATTCCAGCTAAGGCTGACGAACTGCAATATTATTGGCAATACAGTAGCAAACCCTACTTTTTACTCAATGCTGCCGCACTAAATAACCTCCAGTTAGAATCCATGAAAATCATTGATCAAGCTGAAGGTTGGAAATTAGTGACAAAAGAAACTCCTCGTTTATAAGGCAATACAGTTCAGTTAAGGTAACAACTTAGACTGGTGCAGGTTGGGTGGAGGAACAGAACCCAACATTCACGCATACTTTGTTGGGTTACACTATCGCTACCCCCAACCTACTATTCTAAATAGGAGATTTAACGGTTTTCAACTAGTGGGTGATTCAGACCCGCCATTAATTGATTCTGACTCCTGAATTCTGAATTCTAACTTCTGCTTCATTCTACTTCTTCACCGTTCCTAATATTCAATGCCTGACTCATGTTGAAAATATAATGATGTATAAAAACTCCACATAAAATACATCTCAAATTATGAGGGGTAGTGACATCAATAAATAGTCACTACCCCTCACATTCAGCATTACTATCTAAGCATTTACTTAGGCAGGAAGCAATACAGTATCAATAATGTGAATGACACCATTATCAGCATCAACATCTGCTGTGGCAACAGTGGCATCATTGACTTTGACACCATGAGAAGCATCAATTTTCACATCAGAACCTTCAATTGTAGTAGCTGATTTCAGCTTAACTACTTCACCTGAAAGTACCTTGCCGGAAACGACATGGTAAGTCAGAATTTTCGTAAGTTTTGGAATGTCTTTAAGTAATTTATCTACTGTGCCTTCTGGTAGTTTAGCAAATGCTTCATCAGTAGGTGCAAAAACAGTAAATGGCCCAGCACCTTTGAGAGTATCTACCAAATTGGCAGCTTTGATTGCTGCAACTAGGGTATTGAAAGAACCAGCCTGAACGGCGGTGTCAATTATGTCAGCCAAGGTTTTTACCTAGTTTGTGTAATCTACTCATCACTATAGCCTACTTTAGAAAAAATAGTATTTCTTGCTACAGATTTGTCTAAATAAAAAATAGCCTCATTACTGGATGTTTTTTATACAAAAAAACTAATTTTATTTTTCACTTGCCTACCTAATTAATACCAAGAAATCTAATCTGTAAAAAGTAAAACATAACTGCTATACTAAACGGGTAGGCTGAAACATAGCCTACATAGTATAGTGATAAAAATCAGCAATCACATTAAGAGGATTACACCCGATTTTTGTAGATAATATTCTTCGTAAAAAGCTAGAATATTTTGGTATACAAGCCTCATTAGATACATTTTTAGGTATCAATTTTTATGATAAAAGACTGCGAAACCTAAATTGTGGCAACCAAAATATGTCTAAAGTAATACAAATAAATGTCGAGACAAATTGAAGACAATAAATATAATTGTCATTCAAATTAAAGAGGCAAAATTACCTAATTGACTAATTCATATTCAGAATTTAAGCTCTGCAAATTTTTTCCATGATTTCGGTGAATTATTAGACCTCTTACACAAATAGTTGAACAGTTATTTATTTGCATTTTTCTTTGCGCCTACCCTTCGGGAACGCCAAGGGTGAAGGCGTGAGCTTTTAAATAATATGGTTGGCAACACCAAAGGATTCATGCAAGAGGTCTATTGAACTTAGGCAAACGAAAAAGTCGGTTTTTCTGAATTTTTTAAAGGAGTCTCTTCATGAGCCTGATCGTCAAGTCAATTCTCAATGCAGATGCAGAAGTTCGCTATCTTAACCCCGGAGAACTAGCGTCTATTAAAAGCTTTATCAAGAGTGGTGAGCGCCGTCTACGGGTGATTCAAGATTTAACGGCAAATCGCGATCGCATAGTTAAGCAAGCTGGAAATCAACTGTTTCAAAAACGTCCAGATATTGTCTCACCTGGCGGTAACGCTTACGGTCAAGAAATGACTGCTACTTGCCTGCGGGATATGGATTATTACCTGCGGTTGATCACTTACAGTATCATTGCTGGTGATAGCACACCTATCCAAGAGGTTGGGGTGATAGGCGCTCGTGAAATGTATCGGTCTCTGGGTACTCCCATTGAAGCGGTAGTAGAAGGTATTCGTGGAATGAAGAATACCACTATCTCGATGATGTCAGTAGAAGATTCTCAAGAAGTCAGTGGGTACTTTGACTACCTCATCGCTAGTCTTCAGTAGTTGATAGTTGCAACTGTTACTTGAGTTAACACTACAGAGGAAATTGATGATGTCGAAGCAAAAAAAAGGTAATAGAGAAGTCAAAAAACAAAAAAAAGATCCTCAGAAAAAAAAGGAGAAAAAAGACCCGAATAGATATGATGGTTTAACTCAATCATGATATCTAGCAATATTACTTGATTGTCAAAATTAAGTGATTTATATACCCCACTGCTTTAAGCCGTGGGGTATCTTGTTGATCAGGTGAGTAATTAAACTTAGAGCCTAATTGGCATTCCTAATCCAACTTCCTTTCTTGAAGCCTTTCGTTTTTCGGCAATGCCAACTCATCGTGGTTGGTGTTTTGCTGCATAAAGGCGATCGCGCTGAATAAAACTGCACCGCCAAGTGCTAGAGTAAGCAAAGGTCGTCTTAGCGGCAGAAAATCCCGAATAATTCTTGCCAAGGGGCTACTTTGGCGACGCAATGCCGAAGCTAAAAGTATATGCTTAAAAGTAAAAGGATCGCGGACATAATGACCACTACGACAGACAACTAATCTTTCCTGGCAATAGGGACAGGTAAATAAACCTATGTAAGCCTTGATTGGTTTGGGTCTAGCATTTCTTTGGCAAATTGGGCAAGTAACATAATGATTATCAAATATGGGTGTGTTCATTTACCTTGTCCGCCTAGTCCATCTACTTGCTCGATAAAGATAGGTATATTGAATTTGTGAGTAACGCACAGTAGCCTTACTAGTCGAGTATGACGGACTGAAGCCAGTGATTTGGGATTGACTCTGAACACGGGGTGCAGAAGTTGAAGATTTTGAATACATTCTGCCTGCTAGTGACGACAGATGAACCAAAAACATCTAAAATCGGCAATCTCAAATCGAAAATCGGCACAGTCAACCATCCTTTAAGTGTTCTACTAGGGATAACTCAATGGTCGCAACACGAGTATAGCTAGATTTGAGTGAGGATGACTGCTGTTTGCTGCTCACTCATGGTAAATCTACTCAATACCTTAATAATGTATTTTATCGGCAGAAAATTGCGAAACTGCTAATTTGTACCATACCAGCGATCGCTGACCATTGAATATTAATTTTCTCTCATCTGACTGTTCTCCTAGAAAACTTCACCCAATATATTTTTTTAATCAAAGCTTTATAAAAAGGAGTCAGAAAACAGAAAACAGAATTCAGAATACTCTACCCGCAAAGGGAGAGAGTTTTAATTACGTAAAATTATTGAATTGGAGTTTTGCCACAGCATTTGTTAAAACGCGAAATAGTCACGCTTAAGCTGCTACTACCGTCTACATACTGAATTCTGGCTCCTGATTTCTGAATTCTCCTGCATAAATCCACCTCATCTCACTTACTTGTCTGGTTGATAAATAATGGCTCACAATGAGAAATAACAGATAACTATTTAAATTTTTTCTTACATTTACCCCTACCGTTCAATGACTCTCTTGCCTCCCACCAACGTCAGGAAGGTAACGGAACAACCTGCATTTCCTACACCTTCTCACCGCTTAACACATCTCCTAAACCGTTTTCAACCCACACCGGAAACAGTTGTGCTGTTTTTAGCCATATTAATTGGTGGTGGTACTGGCATGGGTGTAGTGACCTTCCACTATTTAATTGAGCTAATTCACCATCTGATGCTAGAAGACTTGATGAGTGTCATTGGTGCTTGGGGTGGCTGGACTTTAGCCTGTGTCCCCATTCTGGGTGGATTAGTTGTCGGATTAATGCGCTGGCACACCCAAGATTTTGGCCCTAGTTTGTCAACTTTAATCGCCGCCTCCCAAGGCACAGCAGTTCAGCGTCCCTTGAGGCCTGTCACCAAAATGATTGCCGCATCTGTTTCTTTGGGAAGTGGGGCTTCTTTGGGGCCAGAAGGGCCGAGTGTGGAAATTGGCGCTAACTTTGGGATGTTGTTGTCTCTGATTCTTCAAGTCTCCCAAGAACGTCAGCGTTTGTTGTTAAGTGCTGGTGCAGCCGCAGGTTTAGCCGCCGGATTTAATGCACCGATCGCTGGGGTATTTTTTGCCTTAGAAGTAGTTATGGGGGCGACATCTTTTGCCACTTCGGCGGTGAGTGTGGTGTTACTCGCGGCGGTTGTGGCGGCGTTAATTGCCCAAATTGGCTTAGGGGCGCAACCTGCCTTTACTTTACCTGCATATCAAGTCCGTAGCCCGTTTGAATTACCTTTGTACCTCGGCTTGGGTTTGGGCGCGAGTTTAATTTCTTTGTCTTATACCGAGTTAATTCGGTTAGCTAAAGCCTGCTTTGCTGGCACAATTCCTGGCTTGGAATTTTTTCAACGTATCCCCAAATCAATTCACCCAATTATCGGCGGGGTAATTTTAGGCCTAGTGGCTTTGCAATTTCCCCAAATTTTAGGCATTGGTTATGGCACTGTCCAAGCCATGCTGCAAGATGTGGAATTTTCCTTAAATCTGTTGCTGGCTTTGCTGGTAGTGAAATTATTCATGACAGCCATTAGTGCGGGGAGTGGTTTTGTGGGTGGTTTATTTGCCCCAGCCATGTTTTTAGGCGCTTCCTTTGGCTCGGCTTATGCGAAAATTCTATGTCTCATTGTCCCAGGAATTGACGCATACATGGCTGCACCCCCAGCTTATGCAATGGTGGGTATGGCGGCTGTGTTGGCGGCTAGTGTGAGAGCGCCATTAACTGCGATTATTATGCTGTTTGAATTAACTCGTGATTACCGCATTGTTTTACCGTTAATGGCGGCAGTGGGTTTAAGTGTGTGGTTGATAGATCAAATTAAACCAAATGTTAACTCTAACTCAAAGCTGCAACAATTTGGTTTAGCCGATTTAAAAGATGAGCAAGCAGAAATTGTGCAGGAAATTTTAGTGGAAGATGCTGTACTTTCCTGTCCAAAAAAATTACCTGCAACTTTAGGATTGTTAGAAGCCGCGATGGAAATGACCCGCGATCGCACACGCAGTGCTTTAGTAATTAATGAAGCCCAGCAATTAGTCGGGATTATTTCTTTAGAAGATATTAATCGCGCTCTGACTCGCTGGCAAAATTACCAAAACTCTGCCACAGAAAATACTGGTGAATTATCCAATCAAACTCTCATGGATATTTGCACCACAGAAATTCTCTATGCTTGGCGGGATGAACCTTTATCTGAAGCTTTAGATCGAATGGCTTTGCGTGGTTTGCATCAGTTACCAGTGGTAGCTAGAGACAACCAAGAGCGGATTTTGGGTTTATTAGAAAAAGAGCAAATTGCCTTAACCTGCAATTTAGCCGTCACCCGCAAAACACTCCACCAATATATTTTTAGTCAAAAGTCAATGGTCAATGATCAATAGTTAATAGTCATGATTTCTATTGACTCTTGACTCTTGACTTTGCACTCTTGACTATTTATTATGCTGAGGCTTCGATTTCCTCAATACCTTCTCTGTCTTCTGGATCTACTTGGCGCAGGCGAATGTGTTTCTTACCTAAAGTGATCAGAAACTCGTCACCGGGCTTGAGATTCATCTGTTTTGTGTAAGCAGAACCAATCAGTAAGTTACCGTTAGATTGCACACTAATCCGATAGCTGGCACTGCGTCCACCGCGTCCATTTGCATTCGGCGCACTATCTAACTGAATGCCTTCAGCATCAATGAGAGCATTCAAAAATTTCATCATATTGACACGCTCTATACCATTTTTGGTCACGGTATAGTAGCCGCACTCCTTAGCTTTTTCTTCTTTGCTAAGGTTCTCTAGCTCTTTGACTTTTTTGAGCAGATCCTCCCCAACTAGGGGTTCAATTTTTTTCTGTTTAGGCATCAACTTAGGTTGAAAATGAATGGTTGAAGTAGTTGAATCGATTTTATTTTAGCTGAGGTTGAGTTGATAGGAACAAAATTCATTCGTTTTTATATCAACCTAGCCAAGTATATTACAATCCTAGCCAGAATTGTTGCACAATTATCAATAATGTCAAGACAATCTATTGTTTAGATATCGACTAATGCTGATGGCTATATATAGTTTGGAAAAAACTGCTAAACTATAATTGTTTAAGTTTTTTAAACTAAGGCAAAAAAGTTTATCTACTCAGTCAGCTTGCTTCTGGGAACATAAGATGATAAGCAACCCTGATTTTGAGTCAATAATCCATAGTCCACAGTCAAAGGCAAAATCTATTTATTAGTAATTTTCTAACTTGTGACTATTGACCATTGAGCATTGACTATTGACTTTTGACTCTTGACTAAAAAATAATGAAACTAACTACCAAAGGACATTACAGTGTCAAAGCATTGCTAGATTTAAGCTTACAGCCAGATTATGGGCCAGTATCTGTCAGAGCGATCGCTCAACGTCAAGACATTCCAGCACCATACCTGGAAAAATTACTAATAGAAATGCGCCGTTCGGGGTTAGTCAAATCAATTCGGGGCAGCATTGGTGGCTACCAACTAGCAAGAGAACCCAAAGAAATCTCTATCGGACAAATATTAGAAGCCGTCGGTGAAACTATTACCCATATTCCTGACCGCCACCCAACACCAATACAAGCAGAAGATTGGGTAACATACACTCTTTGGCAAAGACTCAACCAAAAACTTAAAGAAGCTTTATACAGTATTACCCTAGCTGATCTCTATTACGATGCCCGCAGTTGGCAAGCATCTTTAGGAGAAGAAGCAAGTTTTGTGGTTTAGTCAAGTAATTTTGGATTTTAGATTTGCGATTTTGGATTGACCCCGACCACAAGGGTGCGGGGCTTGGGGATTTTGGATTAACGATTTTAGATTTTTACAGACAAATGGGGTGGGGCTTGTACCCTAAAGAATCCAAAATCCAAAATCTAAAATTCGGAGGGTCAATGGTCATTAGTCATTAGCAATACTCCCGACCAATGACTGATGACAAAGGACAAAGGACAAATGACATTAATCATCGCCGCAATTTTAGATTTCTTAATAGGTGATCCTTGGGGTTGGCCGCATCCAGTCCAAGTTATGGGATGGATAATTTCTCGCTTCACAAAATTTGCATTATCGATATGTCAAAATTCCATAACACAAAGAATCGCGGGAATTTTCCTGGCGATGATTGTAATTATTGGTAGTGCTGGCATCGGTTGGTTAATCATTCAAGTTGCCCAATGGTTACATCCAATATTGGCCATAGTTATAGAAAGTATTATTTTGGCTAGTTGTTTTGCCTTGAGAAGTTTACGAACCGCCGCCACAGATGTTTTACAACCTTTAATTGCGGGTAATTTATCCGAGGCGCGTCAAGCTTTAAGTAATTATGTTGGTCGAGATACCCAAAACCTTTCCGAAGCAGAAATTTTGCGGGCTGTGTTAGAAACAGTCACCGAAAATGCCACCGATGGAGTTATGGCTCCATTGTTTTATGCTGCTGTTGGTGCTTGTTTGCCAAATTTAGGTGCAGTTCCTTTGGCTTTGGCCTATAAAGCCAGCAGTACCTTAGATTCAATGGTGGGTTATAAAGAAGCGCCTTACACTTATATAGGTTGGTTTAGCGCCCGGTTGGAAGATTATTTAACTTGGCTACCTTGTCGTTTAACTGTAATTACCTTGGCACTGTTATCGGGTAAGCTGTTGCATGTTTGGCGGATATGTCGCAGAGATGCCGTTTTAGATCCCAGTCCCAATTCTGGTTGGAGTGAATGTGCTTATGCGGCAATTTTGGGCGTGCAGATGGGTGGCATAAATTGGTATCGGGGTGTGGCAAAAGAAAAACCCTTGTTAGGCGATGCCATTTACCCAATTACGCCGACTAGCATTAATCAAGCTTTGCAACTAACGCGCTATAGCTTTTTATTGTGGTTAGGAATAGCGATCGCTATACTATTCTTGCTGCCAAACAGGTAATGATAGAAGTAATCAGTCAATTGACTATTGACTATTAACCAAACTTTTTATGTGTGCAAAAGTAGTTGAAATTCTCTCATCAGAAGATTTACGGCGTACCTTAACTCGCTTGGCTTCCCAAATTGTCGAGCGATCGCGCGATTTATCACAATTGGTACTTCTGGGTATTTATACTAGAGGCGTACCCTTAGCAGAACTATTAGCACGTCAAATTGAAACCCTAGAAGGTGTAAGCGTACCTGTAGGAGCCTTAGATATTACTTTTTATCGAGATGACCTTGACAAAATTGGCTTACGGACTCCTGCTAAAACCAACATTCCCTTTGACTTGACTGGAAAAACCGTCGTCTTGGTAGATGATGTCATTTTCAAAGGTAGAACCATTCGCGCTGCTTTAAACGCTGTGACTGAATATGGTAGACCAGAAATTATTCGTTTAGCAGTGTTAGTAGACAGGGGTCATCGAGAAGTACCAATTCACGCAGATTTTGTTGGTAAACAATTACCCACCGCTAAAGAAGAAGTCGTCAAAGTTTATTTACAAGATTTAGATGGGCGAGATGCAGTGGAGTTAATTGGAGATTAAGTCAATTCTGTACTGTGGAGTCAAAGTATCAAGTAAAGGAAGGTTTTAACCCTTGACTAATCAACTCTTATCAAAAGAAAAATTGCACGCCTCACTTCAGAACATCCAAATCAACAGTGATGGCTCTCCCATAACCAATTTGCAGCTAGACAAAACTACAGCCGCAGAAATTGAACAATTAACCACAGAACTAGAAAGCGTTAATCCTTACCCTCATCCGCTTGTATCTGCGATTTCCTTGCTAGATGGTGCTTGGCAATTGCAATACTCCACCGCCAGAGAAATCCGTTCTTTAGCTTCCTTGCCATTAGGATTAAAGGTAGGTAGAGTTTATCAAGTGATTGATGTTGGCAATAAAAGATTTTTCAATTTAGCTCAAGTGAAACATGCTCTGGGGCTAGTATCAGGATATGTAAGAGTCACCGCTAATTTCGAGCCTGTAGCCGACAAACGCATCAACGTCTATTTTGACAAACGCTACCTATCAGTTGAGAAGATTATTGGTATGAACACTCCGCAACTCAATCCATTTAAGGTGATTCCCGCTAACAATCCTGCTGGTAGAGTCGCCACCCTTGACATTACTTACCTGGATGAAACCTTAAGAATTGGACGTGGCGGTGATGGTAGTTTGTTTATTCTGACTAAATCTGAGCATTTACCAGAAGGCTCAGGTGATTGAATTTTGTAGAAGCGATCGCATTTTTGCCTGTAGATAGTTTGATAAAACAAGGGTAGAGTTTGAGCTACCACTAATGACTACTACCAAAATTCATTTAGCTGTTGCCATTCATCAGATGATTCTGTTGGTGTTTTACACAGAGATTGATTGCTGGCAGTTTCGGTTGATTAGTCCTGGTGGTGCAGTTTTTGGTGAGCGCAAACTTTACTTTACACCCGAAGCTGCGGAGAAAGCAGGGCGGGAGTGGATTCAACAAGGTTCTTAATTCAGAAACTCTGACACTCCACATCTGAGGTAAATTTCTCTAGCCCCTAGCCTCTAGCCTCTATCCCCCATCTACGTGTACTGCACTCAACTGAGAAACGCTCTAGTACAATACGGCGTAAATAAATAGACCACACTTCGGCTACGCGGTAGTTGAGCGAAGCCGAAACTCAGTGACCATAAGAAATTGCTAAAAGTCTTGCGGTATCGTTATTATTTCTTTTTCCTTTTGCCTTGTTGTACTAGTCTAAATAGCAAACAGAACAATAGCTCTACCTGAACCCCTGGCAGGTTGATTCTGCACTGCGTTCTTGAAAGAAAATCTGTAACTCATCGATTTTTGTCATCTTGGGATTCTTAGTATTACTTACATAATACAAAAATATTACACAATTGTCTACTCTAAGTAGTTTTGCAAGTAACTGAGGGTGAATCGCTTCATTTCTGCTATCAGCCGTTGTCGAAAAGGTTTTTCTTGAGTGAGGGAAAGCCACATTAAATTACCGATCGCTTTTACCAATACAAAGGCGATCGCTTCATAATCAGTCTGATCTAACCCTGCTTCCCGTTGTGCAAGTAAACTAGCCAAATCTCCCATGAGTTCCGTATCAGCCGCATCTTCAATGGCTTGCACTTCCGGTATCACACCTTGGACTTGCATGAAAATCTCATAGTAGCCGGGATACTCCCAGAAAAATTTTTCACTGATATCAATCAAATGGTCAACCAGGGTAGATAAGGGTAATTCTGCCCATTCAGGATGATTGAGTATTGCCAATCTTTGATGTAAAAGTTTGCTGTAGCGCAGGGCTAAAGCTTGCACAATGGCGGTTTTATCAGGGAAAAACTGATAGAGTGAACCGATGGGTATTTGAGCGTGAGAAGCGATCGCATTGGTCGTAGTCGCATCATATCCCTGGGTAATAAACAGTTTTTCTGCCACATCTATAATCCGGTTGACTCGCTCCTGACTGCGGGCTTGTCGGGGTTGGCGGCGCATTCCCACTGGCTTTGAGGGGCTTTGAGTCATACATAATCTCCAGAATGAAAATAAATATTTGAGGATTACTCACATTCTAGTTGACAAATATGAATGATGCTCATATTATCTAAATATGAGCTTCGCTCACATAAACCAGCAACTGAAATGGAGTCTCTGACAATGAGCAAAAATTTACAGACCCTACCCCATCCCAATCCTGTAACCGCATTAGAAGAATACAGCCGCGATCATCTGGGATTTATGCAACGCTGCACCCAAGAGTATGAAGGTATCGTTCCTCTGAAATTTGATGATCAATGGTTTTGTCTGTTAACCAATCCCGACTATATTACTGAAGTGTTAAAAGACAGACTCTTGTTTGTGAAAACAAAAGACCTGCAACTAATACATGAAGTGCTAGGTAATGGCTTGTTAGTCAGTGAAGGTGATTTTTGGTTGCGACAACGACGACTAGCCCAACCCGTCTTCCACCAACAGCAGATTAACAGTTATGGTGCGGTGATGGTGGATTATGCCGAGCAAATGTTAAAAACTTGGCAAGATGGGGAGGTGAAGGATATACAAGCAGCCATGATGCGCCTCACCCTCGACATCGTGATGAAAACCCTGTTTGATCAGAATTTACAGGATACAGCCGCAGGTAGTGTTGGTAATGCGCTGGATGAAACAATGAACTGGTTTGAATATCAAACAGCCAAAGATATCATGTCTGCGCTGTCGGAAATTGGGGACATAAAACAAAATACCCAAGAAATGAGTGCTGAGGAGATGGAGAGACGTTACCAAGAAGCGATCGCCTTATTTGATGAAACAATCTATGCCATCATTAAACAGCGTCGCGCCAGTGGGGCAACAGGCAAAGATTTATTGGGAATGCTGATGCAAGTCGAAGATGCGGATGATGGTAGCCGCATGACTGATAAACAATTGCGAGACGAAGCCGTAACATTAATTTTGGCAGGACACGAAACCACCGCTAACGCCCTTTCTTGGACATTCATGCAATTGGCGCAAAATCCCGATGTCCGCGAAAAACTCAGCGCAGAACTGAAAACAGTGTTAAACGGACGCACACCCACCCTAGCTGATTTACCCCAGTTAACTTATACCAATTGGGTGATTAAAGAATCCATGCGGCTGTATCCCCCTGTAACCGAAATTTCACGGGAAGCAACCCAAGATTGTGAAATTGGTGGTTATTTTATTCCCAAAGGAACAAACTTAATCGTTAGTCAATGGGCTATGCACCGAGATGAGCGTTATTTTTCCGAACCAGAATTGTTTCAGCCAGAACGCTGGGCTAATGATATGGAAAAACAGCTACCTCGTGGCGTGTATTTTCCCTTCGGTGATGGGCCGCGTGTTTGTATTGGTAAGAGTTTCGCCCTGATGGAAGCTGTTTTATTACTAGCAACGATCGCCCAAAAATTCCAACTGGATCTCGTTAGCGATCAAAACATTGAACTTCAGATATCTATTACCCTCCGCGCCAGACACGGTATTCAATTTCTCTTGAAAGCAGCTGCATAGAATTTACTTCAAATTATGAGAAGTTGGTTGCGGTCAGATACCCGACTTCTTCAATCAGTCGGGTATCTATTTTTCTCTCAGTTGTAAAGGTGATGAAATTATGAAGGAATTAATAGAGCAAGATCAGATTATTCAAAGCACTCAAAATAGTTCCGAAAGTATTTTATCTTTGGCACGCTTAAGTGATTCTATTTTTGCTTTTGCAATGGCTTTAATGGTAATTGCATTTGACTTACCAGAAGATGCTAAAGGCATGACTGATGGTGATATCAATGGGTTTTTGTGGAGTCAGTTAAAACCTTTAGGAACATACACTATCACCTTTGTTTTAGTCGCAACTTATTGGATTTCCCACTCCCGACAATTAAAGTATTTGCGGAGAACTGATGAAAACCATTTGTGGATTTCTGTAGGGTATTTAATGGTCTTGTTTTTAGTGCCTTTATCTAATGATTTAGTTATGACCTTTCCAGATAATTTTCTGGTCAAAGTTTGGTTTAGTTTAAATATCGCTGTCATTGGGTTTGTTTCTTGGCTAAGTTGGTCTTATGCGACAGGCGATGGCAAATTAGTAGATAGCGATTTAGATGATGTGACAATTCGCTCAATCAAAATCAAAGCCTTAATTGAACCGATATGTGCATTGATTTCCATTGGGGTGGCATATCTTAACCAAGAGTTATGGGACTATTTTTGGGTGTTGCTGTTCTTTATCTATTCCCCGTTGGAAAAATATTTAAATAAATCGGATGATTTGTTGCGATAAATTTGTTGAATTTAGCCAATCATTTATAAGAATAATTTCAAAGGTAAATAAATCAGATGTTAGCAAATTTGAGTCTTTCGCGTTGGACAGTTTGGTGTTTTGTGATTCCGGTGCTGTTTCTCAATTTTTGGTTATTACAAATTATCTCACAGCAATTACAACCTATTCCCAGCATTTTATTAGTCGCTGGTTTACTAGCTTTTCTCTTAAATTTTCCCATTAGTTATCTCGAAAAACGGGGTGTGGGAAGGATTTGGTCGGTATTGTTGGTTCTCATACTTGCCGTTACAGCTTTTTTAGTTCTGGGTTTTGGTGTCGCACCGATTGTATATCAACAATTAATTGAATTTGGCGATCGCCTACCAGCATTAATTGACCAAGGACAACAGCAACTCCAAGAAATTCACATCAATATACCCCTAGCACACTTATCTTTTGATGCTTCCAACCTCACTACAGAAGTTATCGATAAATTTACCCAAAATCTAGAATCTTTGCCCAGTCAAATTGTAGATTTTCTCTTTGGTATCTTTGATAGTACGCTGAATTTACTGATTACAATCGTCCTCACCATACTCTTAATTTTCAACGGTTCTAGTTTGTTGAATGCGCTGTTTAAACTATTCCCCCAACCCTGGAATGTTCAATTACCATCTCTGATTCAGCAGAGTTTCCAAAACTACTTTGCTGGACAAGCAACTTTAGCAATGATTGAAGGTACTGCACTCATAGTTTTATTTTTGGTGTTTCAAATTCCTTTCGGACTATTATTTGGTTTGGTGATTGGGATAGCCAGTTTTATCCCTTTTGGTGGAACTGTGACAGTATCCTTGATTCTTCCCATACTTGCTATCCAAAATATTTGGTTAGCAGTGAAGTTATTAGTAATAGTGGTGTTGGTGGGACAGATTAACGAAACTATTGTTGCACCTCGTCTAATGGGTCAAATGACTGGCGTAAATCCTGCTGTTATTTTTATTTCTCTGCTGTGTGGTGCAAAATTAGGTGGGGTGTTAGGAATTCTGCTGGCTGTACCCCTAACCAGTTTGTTGAAAAGATTTGCAGAACCCTTGTTTAACACTGATAAACTAGGCAATACTACACCATAAATCAATTAAAAATTAAATTTATTAAAATTCATTAGGGATTTGGTGAGTTATTGTTACCTAAATATTTAGCTTTTAATTCTTCTAATTCTTGATCTATTTTGCTGTTATTTGTAGGTGGCGATGTGGTATTTTTTGGCTGTACTTGATTTGGTTGAGATTTGCCACCTATAAATTGAGTTTTTAATTCTTCTAATTCTAAATCAATTTGGCTTGGTGTTTTGCTCACAACTTGCGGTGGTAAAGTTTGTGATGACGACTGAACCTGGGATTTTATAGGTGTATGTGGTTGATTATTAGGCGGAGACTGGGTATTTAAGTCCTGGAGAATTTCATCTACTGTTTGATAACGTCTAGCGGGAATGCTTTCTAGCATTTTATTGAGAATGAGACTTAAATGTGGACTCACAGGAGTAGATAAATATTGTTGCCAAGCCCAAGTATCACTATTAGCATCATAAGAATCAAAAGGCGATCGCCCAGTTAATAAGTTAATACAAGTAGCCCCCAAACTATAAATATCACTGCCAAAAATTGCTCGACCTCTAATTTGTTCTGGTGCTACATATTCTGGACTACCAATACTTGTACCAGTGTGATTTAAAGCTGTACCAGTTGCCGATTTAGCTGCGCCAAAATCCACTAAAACTAGTTTGCGATCGCTCTCACGTAAAATAATATTTTCCGGTTTAATATCACGGTGAATTACTTGTCTAGCATGACAAAACTGCAACACCAATAATAAATCATGTAATAGTTGATAAATCTGCGTTTCGCTAAAAGTCCCATTTTGGGCTAACTCCTGCGCTAAATTTAACCCATTGATAAATTCTTGTACCAAATACTGCCGATCATCTTGGGTAAAATATGCCAAAAGTTCTGGAATTTGTGGATGTTTACCTAATTCATCCAACTGCACCGCTTCTTGGTTAAATAACTCCACCGCTTTTTTGACTGTATTTGTACCTTGGGCTTGCGGATAAAATTGCTTAATCACACAGCGCGGTTTTGAGGGTTTATCTTCATCGACAGCCAAAAAGGTTCTGCCAAAACCACCTTGTCCTATCGGACGAATGGCACGATAGCGTTCTTTAAGGAGAAGCTTAGAACCACAAGTCGTACAGAACTTCACATCAGTCGGATTTTCTGGTTTGGAACACCGAGGATTAAGGCAGTAGCTCATGCGTTGCGAACTGAGGGAGACTTGTTTTTATTGTCCCTTTTACTTGACGGAAGAGTGTTGATATTTGCTAAATGTAACTTCAAAATAACCGATGATTCTACCACTGGGGAGAATTTATGCAACTTGATCCTGTTGATTCAACACCTGCAACCAATTAATCAGCCTTTGGCGTTGTGCTTCACATACCTTGATACTTGCCGAACGTAGTGTCTGGCGAGGAAAGATTTCTCGTAAGTCAGCCACCATTTCTAGAGTTTCACAAGTCTCTAAACATTCGGCGATGTAATCAATTGATTCCATTTTCAGCCATTCGGGAGTCGCTTCCAAATCGCAAATTTGATAATTCATAGTTTGATGTTTGGACTAGGCGATCGCTTAATTTGGTTACAGAACCACTATTTTAACCTTGGATCGGCTATTGCATTTACATATTCAGAGCCGGAATAATGTACTTTATTAGGACTTACGCAAAAAAACGAAAAAATAAGGTTTTAGAACAGGGTGCAGGGGTATGAGGGTGTAAGGGTGTAAGTATTCAAAACCCTGACACCCCATACCCTTTCACCCTTACACCCAATCCCCACAGAAAATTTTGATGCGTAAGTCCTGTTTATATTCGGTCAGTTGGCGAACAGAAAGCAACCATTGATGCTTCAGGTTTACTAAATAGCGATCGCATTTTTCATCGCCTGTAGAAGTAGAATTTATCCGCTAGTCTATTTGTCTGATAACCTTCTAATAGTTAATTTTGGTTCGGGAATTTTAGAAAAAATCACCGATCATTGGACTATTTACAAATAATAAAACAGTTGGTGCAAGATGCAGCGATCGCACAACTTTTTTCCTACACCTCTGTACTCTCAAAGACACGATATCAATAAGTAAGTTGGTGATAATAAACCAAACTATATTAGGAAAAGTAAAACTAATAACAACAGGATAAATGGTAAATTACACCAATCTACTTATTTCCCAACTTTAATTGGCATTTTTGTAAGGCAGGTCAATTCTCGCTGTACCTACAGGAATTTCCCCTTGTAAGCCAGTTCGTTTAGCGGTGACTCCATAGAGTAATATTCTTCCATCTAAAATTTTTGTTTGTACACCTGTCAACTGCACTTCTACAGACTTACCAGAAGCTATTGGTTGATCAAAAGTAATTGACAAACGCTCTTTTGTGATTTCTGTTTTTGCTGCAATCTCTTTACCCGAATCATCTACCACCCGAACATTAGTAAAACGTTCCATTTGGTTGGGTAGAGAAATCATTAAGTCTTGTACAGACATTCCCAGTACCGCAACTTTAATGAAATGTGTATCATTTCTCACTCCGGAGTTGGTAATACTCGGAACATTAACTGTATAGGCAATTTGAGACGATGATGCAGAATCTAGCTGTTGAGATTTGGTTGGGGTAGCTATAGCCGTAGAAGCTGTTGTGAGTATTAAAGCAGACAAACTACCAAATATTAAAGCTTTCATAATTAAAACCTCACTTTGGGGTGAAACAATACCTTGCTGTTATGCAATCTATCTACATCAATACATTAGTTGATTAACATGAAAAAACGCTGAGTAATAAATTAAAATTTATAAAGAGTTGGCTTTAATTTCTATATCAAAAATAGTTATTGAGGCTCAAAAGGTTTACCATTCAAGGGTTACGTACCATACAACCACTAACTTACCTGACTGTAAGCAGCATTTTAAACACCCATTATTAGATGGTGTTTCAGAGACTAAATCCCTCCTTGCAAACGGGAGAAATCCCATAATTTATGTATTGATAATCAAACATATAGGAATCCGGTTTGATTTCTGAATTTATTTGTGTGGTGCGCGAAGCGCAGCGCAAGCGCGATAGGTAGGGAATAGGGAATGGGGAGTCGGGAGTAGGAAAGAAACCTGATCTGAGTGTACTGATTTTTTTCCCAAATCAAATATGAGTCC
This sequence comes from Nostoc sp. FACHB-190, assembly GCF_014696905.1. Lineage (NCBI taxonomy): Bacteria > Bacillati > Cyanobacteriota > Cyanophyceae > Nostocales > Nostocaceae > Nostoc > Nostoc sp. FACHB-190. The sequence goes on along the minus strand of NZ_JACJQW010000018.1, from coordinate 65,947 downwards.
TATAGCTTTTCTGAACCTAGTGACGTACAAACAAAAATCATTAACCGCAGATAAACACAGATAGATTTGTTCTTCAGAGGATGTTTTAAAACATGCTTGTGATGTATCAAATACTTTTAGATCCCCCTAGCCCTCCCTTTTGAAGCTATCTATTATAAACATATTTCTTAACAGAAAAATTGACAGAAGGGAGAAAAGATGTAGTTGGTATAAAAGAGAGAAAATCTACCAAAGTCAGCGCATGGAACAATGGATCACAAAAGAACTAGAAACAATAGAATTAGGAGACATCAGAAGAACCAAACGGTTAATCAAAATCGTAGAAAATTTAAGTACTAAACCAGAAGCAAGTATTCCCCAAGCCAGTGGCACATAGGCGGCAACTAAAGCCACCCATGACTTTTAGGATTTACCCTACATCAAACCATCCATGATTAGACAAGGACATCGAGATGCAACACTAGAGAGAATAGGTAAGCATGGGTTAGTGTTGGCGATTCAAGATGCCACAGAACTCAACTACACGACTCACAAAGACCTATCGAGAACAGGATATCTCGATAGCAAATATGCTCAAGGATTAAAAGTCCACTCAGTCCTGACAGTCTTGCCACAGGGAATAACCATTAGGCATCATAGAGCAACAACAGTTATCCCTGGTTGATTGAACGTTATCATTATGTTTTGAAAAGTGGTTGTGGCATCGAGAAGCTACAACTGGAAACTGCACACATTTGGCTACTCATAGCATCGTTGCTTGGCGTTTATTGTTCTTGACTTACTTAGCTTGTTGTCAAACTGATGCTAAATGACTACAAGTTAAGCATGTAACTGCTCCATGATGTACATTTGTTCTTCTTGAATTTTTTCATGTTCGACGACAAACACATTGGAGTAGAGGTTTGCCATCACTTGTTTGCCTTGTTGGGTGAGTGATAAGTAACGCAGACTATCCTTGATATAAGGATGTACGCCATTCCAATAAAATTTGGCGTAGTTTTTGCGTAAATCGGCTGGGGTTTCGTAGCCTAAAACTTTATTCATCCCCGTTTCTTCAAACTCGTAGTATAACGAGGTAATTTTCTTTAAGTAACGGGGGTCACTCAATTGTCCAATTAAATCAGCCGCCCGTACTAAGCCAGCAAAGCTAATAGTGTCATGATGATCTTCGGCTGCGGGTACAGGGAAGCGAGTCCATTCAATGTTACTTTTAATCACTTCAGCATCTATGAGCTTGTGTCCACCAAAACGCTCATCAATGAATAGTTTGGCTCTATCGACATGATAAGGTGTCAAACTGGCATCAGAAGCACCAGGATGCAGGGAAATCATTCTGCCGTTTTTCCCTGTGGCGTATAAACTTGCGGCTTCTTGGTCTTGGCGGCAAACTCCTTTGACATAACCAATATCGTGGCAAACTAAGGAGATAATAAAATGCAACCAATCTTCACTAGAAACGCCACCTTCGCGGATGTGTTTGCCACGTAAAATTTCTTGCCCTACCAAGGTGACTAAAATAGAGTGTTCGACATTGTGATATAGGGCATCGCTATTGGCAATATTTTCCAACGCCATGCTCCCAGCCCAGGCTATGATGTCTTGATAATCGTTTTTGAGACAGCCATAAGTACGACTGTAGCCTTCTCGAATTTGCTTGACAAAAGCATCTATTAAAATTTCAGTGGCGTTGAACATATTGGTTGCTCAGTTCAGATCAAAAGATTTCTTGTTTGTGATTAATATTCCCAAAATTAAGGCTTTAGTTGGTATTGAAAAGTATATTCATCTTTTTTAACCCAAGTATGGCTGTGAATGCTAGTTGCGGGAATCTGGTTCACATGATAGGTATACTTTCTTAGTTGCCTGTCAACAGACACTATTTGGCGTATCCTACGCTCATCAGTGTTTCATATTTATGCACAAAATCCAGTGATCTGCATACAAAGGATCTGTGACGTTAATAAGACTCAGAGTGTGATGGAAATACAAAGTCAGATAAAGTAGGAATTTACGTATAATTACGGTTTTTTCTTTTTCTTTATAATAAAAAACATGACTTATGTCATCGTAGTCATATTGGGGATTATTACAGTCAAAACTAAAGATAGAAGTCAGATTTAATATACGGTAACTAGTCGCAAACTTTCTTAAAAATAACTAACATTTTGTGTGTTTCCGCAGTGGAGGTGCGTCTCTTGAGTGATGAAAGGATTCCAGAACTAGAACGAGAAGAAAATGTCGAAGCATGGCAGCAATCAGCCAGACAACCGACTCGCCCTTGGTTAACACCAATGTTTATGGGTGTTGGCGTGGGGATAGCGATCGCATTAGGTGGGATGGGTGTGTTAACTCAATTACCAGCGAGGCAAGACAAAGCTGTAGCGAATAAAATCACGCCTCAATCTAATCCAGTCCTGACGGTGACTGTTTCCCCGGTCGAAACTACTCGTGTTTCTCGCACCTTAAATACTACAGGTACGATCGCCGCCCGTGATTTAATTCCAGTTCTGCCCCAAGCCAATGGTTTGCAAGTCAAAATTATTCCTGAAGATATTAAGGAAGGCACTTATGTCAAAAAGGGACAAGTTTTGGCAATTTTAGATGATTCGATGTTGCAAGCCCAAATGAGTGGAGCCAGAGCCGAGGTAGAATCCAAACAAGCTGATGTGGGTTCCAAACAGGCTGGTGTAGTCTCACAGCAAGCTACTGTCGCATCTTATCAAGCGATCGTGCGGCAAAGAAAAGCTGATTTAGCCCAGTCCAAAGCTAGGTTAGAAGAAGCCCAAAAGAATTATCTGCGTTATCGCAAATTGGCAATGGCTGGGGCGATTAGTCTGCAAGAACTGGATACTCGCGCCTACACAGTCAAAACGGCTACCGAGGCGGTGCGACTGGCTGAAGAAAATATTCGCAGCGCCCAAGCCAATGTAATTAGCGCCCAAGCTACTACCGGGAGTGCTGTCGCTAATATTTATAAAGCCGAAGCAGATGTACGTAGTAGTGTGGCTAAAGTTGTACAAATACAAACACAGTTAAAACAAACCGTAGTCCGCGCCCCGATTTCGGGAATTGTGGCGGAAAAACTCGCCAGAGTGGGTGATGTTACAGGTATTCCGCCTCAAACCCAAGTAGGGACGGTGATTGGGGGAACACAAAAACTGTTTTCGATTATTCGGGATGGCAGATTAGAACTGCAAGCCGAAGTTCCCGAAATTCAATTACCACAGGTAGAAATTGGCGCGGCTGTACAAATTACCTCCGATATTGACAATCGCGTGCAGTTGCAAGGGCGAGTCAGAGAAATACAACCTTTAGTAAACGATAAACGCCGAGAAGCAACAGTCAAAATCGACTTACCTTTAACCAACTTACTCCGGCCAGGGATGTTTGCCCGTGCGGCTATTACAACAAACACAGCACTGGCAATGGCAGTACCACAAAAAGCCGTACAACCCCAAGCCGATGGCAGTGCCATTGTATACACACTCTCTGGTGATGATCTCGTCCAAAGCCAGAAAGTAGAAGTCGGAGAACCAATAAATAGCGAACTCGTAGAAATTAAAAATGGCTTGCAATTAGGCGATCGCGTCATCGTTGATGGTGCAGGTTATCTCAAAGATGGCGATCGCGTCAAGGTGACAGGTAACAGGTGACAGGTGATAGGTTACAGGTGATAGGTTACAGGTGACATATTTAAGAGTCATTTGTTTTTCTCCCTTGTCCCCCTTGTCCCCCCCTTTCAAGGGCAGGTTTTTAAACCTTCGATAAATAGTTGAGAATATTCTCAATTATGAAACGTAGTTTTAACTGTTCAGACAATAATTTTGGTTTTAAAAGCCCAAAAATTTGTCTAATAAAAAAAGCCTGCCCTTGAAAGTCTCTCCCTTGTCCCCCTTATCTCCCTTGTCTGGGTGAACGAAATTTTGTGTGGGATTTCTAGCTAAGTATCCAAAAAATTACCCTCCATATTCCCCACACTTCCCACACCCCCCACACTTCCCACACTTCCCACTCACTCCCACACCAAAAATGTCCTTCAATATCTCGGCTTGGTCAATTAAAAAACCTGTTCCCACCATTGTTTTATTCTTAATTTTGACAGTTGTTGGGTGGTTATCTTTCATTTCCTTGGGAATCGACACCAACCCTAACATTGATGTCCCAGCAGTTTCTGTGACTGTTACCCAACCGGGTGCAGGGCCAGCAGAACTGGAATCGCAGGTGACGAAAAAAATTGAAGATGCTGTCGCTGGGTTGGGCAACATCGATAATATGATTTCTAGTGTCAGTGATGGTAAGTCTACCACCACGATTAATTTTGTTTTAGGAACAAATAGCGATCGCGCTACCAATGATGTCAGAAATGCGATCGCTCAAATCCGCCAAAATCTCCCCCAAGATATTAATGACCCCGTAGTACAACGTTTAGAGTTTGCTGGCGGCCCGATTATCTTTTATGCAGTCAAATCAGATCAGCGTTCTGTTGAAGAATTAAGCAACATCGTAGACCAAACTATTAGCCGCGCCTTGTTAACCGTCAAAGGTGTGGCACAAGTCAAGCGCATTGGTGGGGTTGACCGCGAAATTCGGATTAACCTCGACCCTGACCGCTTACAATCTTTAGGCATCACCGCCACCCAAGTAAACGACCAAATTCGGGCTTTCAACATCAATTTACCCGGTGGACGCGCTGAACTTGGCGGTAGTGAACAAACAATACGCACCCTTGGTAGTGCCACCAGTGTGAATCTGCTGCAAACTTATGAAATTCTGTTGCCTAGTGGGGGTTCTATACCTTTATCCAGCTTGGGTACGGTGGAAGATAAATACGCGGATGTGCGACAAACTGCCCGTTTGGATAATCAACCCGTGGTAGCTTTTCAAGTATTGCGGAGTACTGGCAGCGTGGTAGTGAGTGTAGAACAAGGCGTGAAAGCCGCAGTCGCCGAACTACAAAAAACCCTGCCCCCAGATATCAAAATAGAGTTAATTTTTACCAGAGCCGATATTATTCGTCAATCTTATCAAAGCACCATTGATGAGTTGATTCAAGCCTCAGTGCTGGCAATCATCGTGATTTTACTTTTTTTACGGGATTGGCGAGCAACTTTAATTACTGCCGTTGCCCTACCTTTATCAATGATTCCGACCTTTGCGGTGCAGCAAGCTTTGGGATATACCCTCAATAATATGACTTTGTTAGCATTGGCTTTGGCTGTCGGCAACTTAGTAGATGATGCCGTGGTGGAAATTGAAAATATGGAACGGCATATAGCAATGGGGAAATCACCTTGGGAAGCAGCTTTTGACTCTTCCGACGAAGTGGGTTTAGCTGTGATGGCGAGTGCCGCAACCATTATTGCGGTGTTTCTCCCGGTGGCGTTTATGGGGGGTGTTCCTGGGCAGTTTTTTCAACCCTTTGGTGTGACTGTGGCGGTGTCTACAATTTTTTCCACGATGGTAGCGCGGATGATTACGCCGATGATGGGGGCGTATTTATTAAAGGATAAAAAACATCAATCTAGTGCTACAGATGCTAAGAACAGATTAAGTCAAATCTTCTATCGTCAAATCAAAAAGCCACAACCAAAACATCAGTTTCAGCCGTATAAATCCTTATTACAAACAGCATTACGCCATAAGTTAACCACAATTGCGATCGCAATGGCGTTTTTCATCGCCAGTTTGATGTTAGTTCCCTTGATTCCCAAAGGTTTTGTCGATGACGGTGACTTTGGCATTTCTAACGTTGCGATTGAAGTTCCTCCCGGTTCCACCTTAGAAGATGTCAATAAAGTAGTGACTCAAGCAACTGACATTATTCGCCAAAACCCCGTGGTAGAAAAAGTGTTAGCCACAGAAGAAATCAACTCAGCAACTTTATCAATTCAGTTAAAGCCCAAAGAAGAACGCAATATTTCCCAAAAACAATTTGAAGAACAAACCCGTCCGTTATTTCAAGAAATTCCAGGGGCAAGAATTAGTTTTCAAAATCAAGGGCCTGGAGGTGGTCGTAAAGCATTATCTATTGTTCTTAGGAGTGAAAATCCTGAAGCTTTAACCCAAGCCGCTAATGATTTAGAACAACAAATGCGGAATATTCCTGGACTAGTAGAAGTTTCTTCGACTGCTAGTTTAGTCAAACCAGAGATTTTAGTTATACCCAACCCGCAACGCGCCGCCGATTTGGGTGTAACAGTGCAAGCGATCGCCCGGACAGCTTCTTTAGCTACCATTGGTGATAATGATGCTAACTTGGCTAAGTTTAACTTGAGCGATCGGCAAATTCCCATCCGCATACAAATTGACCCAACAGCCCGCGCAGACATCAACAATATCAGAAATTTGCAAGTTCCCAGCCAAAACGGGAGTTTAGTTCCGCTAGTCGCTGTGGCTGATATCAAGTTTGGCAGTGGCCCCGCCACCATCAGCCGTTACGACCGCGCCCGTCAAGTCGCACTAGAAGCCAACTTACAAACTATATCTCTGGGAGAAGCAGTCAAAGCCGTAAATCAGCTACCAGCAATGCAAAACTTACCACCTGGAGTTGTTCAACAACCTTCTGGTAGTGCCAAAATTATGCAGGAAATTTTTGGCAGATTTGGTGGTGCATTAGCTTTAGCGATTATGTGCATCTATGCAATTCTGGTGCTGCTATATAACAACTTTCTGCATCCTTTATCGATTATGGCCGCATTGCCATTTTGCTTAGGTGGTGCATTAGTCTCCTTGATGGTCGCCCAAAAACCCCTGGGAATTTACGCCTTGATTGGGATTGTGTTGTTAATGGGAATTGTCACCAAAAACTCGATTTTGTTGGTAGACTACACAATCATCAATATGCAGGAAGGGCAGAACCAACGCCAAGCCTTGATAGAAGCTGGTGTTTCACGTCTGCGTCCAATTATGATGACTTCCTTAGCCACAATTGCAGGTACTCTTCCCCTCGCCTTGGGTATTGGCGCAGGTTCCGAAGTGCGTCAACCAATGGGCATTGCCATTATGGGAGGCTTTACCACCTCTACATTGCTGACTTTGGTAGTAGTGCCAGTCATATTTAGCTATATTGATAACTTCCAAACTTGGATTTTGAATACATTGCGTTACGGTTTCGGTAAAAAACCACCTGCGGAAGACAGAGAAGTGAGGAATGTGCGATCGCCAAACAACACATCTGTCTCGGAAATCCAAAACTAATCAATTATGGTATAATCTCTGTTAGCTTTGACTTAGCTAACAGTTAGTATTTGCGGGTGTAATTCAGTGGTAGAATGTCACCTTCCCAAGGTGAACGTCGTGGGTTCGAGTCCCATCGCCCGCTTTTCAGTATTTTACCCCACACTAACCCTCCCCTTGTAAAGGGGAGGGAACTAGATTGCTTAGTTTCCCACCTTTCCAAGGGGGGATTAAGGGGGGTAATTGGTTTTTATAGTTTTCATCTTAAATTGGTATAAGGGTGTAAATCACTGTAGATTTGAATCCTTGACTTTGATGTATTTCATGACCTTAAGGCTTAAATTGTATCAGCCATGCTTCACTAGCCCAGCAAACGAGCAACTTCAACCACTATACTAGGCAACGCCAGTGGAGTTAACACACCTGTAGAAACACGCACAACTGACTGATATTCTCCATTTTGTGCATTTCGATGCACCCACAATTGAGTATTGACTATATCCAATACCCAATAATCTTGAATCCCGCCTTTGGCGTAGAGCTTGGCTTTTTCGTTTAAATTGTAAGCTAGTGTAGAGTTTGAAACCTCAATTAGCCAATAAATGTCCTCTGGTTCAGGATGGCGTTCATCGTAGCGAGATTCTGGGGGAACCGCGACGCAAATATCTGGTTGTGGTTCACTATATTTGGGCAATGTAATTGGTGCTGCTGAGAAGATGACGGCTTGATTTTCTAGCAATTGTTCTAGATACTTCACGCCTCGTCGATATGTTGCTCGATGAATCGGAAGTTCTGGAGGCATTTCTAAAATCTGCCCATCAATTAATTCTACCTGTCGCCCTGCCAGCAAACCGCTTGCGATCATCCGATGATAGTCTTCAACTGTCCAGTGGATGAGTGTTCTGGTCATGGCAATTGTGCAGTTGGCTTGGCTATCTTTATTTTACTTCGTAATTACAAGAGTCTAACTGAACTAAGGTTCTAGGGTGTTAATCTCTGTTCTTTTATAGTCCTGGTATAGTTTCAGGACTTACGCAAAATCATGAAAAAACGAACCGCAAAGAACGCAAAGGACACGAAGTTAAGAGGATTTGAGAGGGTTATTGCGTAAGTCCTAAGTTTCTTGAGCGTCTTCTAGACTGTATTTTGCCCAAAGGTAGGCGTACTTTTTTTGCTTGATGTCAGCTAGGAATGACACCCAAGAATTTTTATGCAAAATGGGATGTCAATCATGAAGCGATCGCTCTCCGTATCCTAAATTGTCTTTTGATTGCATGACGTAACGCCAAAGCCACTATCTGAGAACTGGGAGCATCATAGCCAAGATTAATACCTTTTATCTATCAGCCGCCGTACTGTTCTTACTGACTACTCAAAAAATGTCGGGAATCGTTGTTTATACTTTTGGTGGTAATTCTAGAGGAATTGTCCCTAATAAACCCTTGCGATAATCTGTGAAAAGTTGTCTCGCCGCACGTTCAACATCACCGTTGTAGCGATGTTCTGCCAAAGCTTCTAGGTATGATTCGCCTGTGTAGTTAGATGAGTCGAGTTCGTAGCGTAACTTGAATGGTGACTCTGGTAATAAATGATTCGCTGTTATATGAATTTCATTTATAAAATCTACGAATGCTGATGCGACGAGTTGATTATCATAAGATGCTTGTCCAATATCATCACAAATTGCTAACTTCAACGCTGCGGCTTGATTTTCTAAACGGGAAGGAATTACCCCAGGCGCATCAAGTAATTCTAATTGATCAGATATACGTACCCAGCGTAAGTTACGTGTGACACCTGGACGTGCAGCACTTTCTACTACACGCCGTCCCAAAAGGCGGTTAATTAAGGCTGACTTACCAACGTTAGGAAAACCAATCACTACAGCCCTTACAGGACGAGGTAACATACCGCGATCGCGTCTTCGTTGATTTAGTTCCACACCCGCAGCTTGGGCGGCTTTAGCAATAGCCGTTACACCTTGACCATGTTGAGCATTGGTAAAATAAGGTATTTCCCCTTGACTTTTAAACCAATTTGTCCATAGCGATTGCACTTGGGGTGTAATCATATCTAAGCGGTTCAACACCAAAATCCGCGTTTTGCTTCCCACCCATTCACCGATTTGCGGGTGGTGCGTCGCTAAAGGAATCCTCGAATCGCGGACTTCTAACACCACATCTACCAGCTTTAGCTGTTCTTTGAGATTCTTTTCCGCCTTGGCAATATGACCCGGATACCATTGGATCAGGTTTAATTTGTAGTTGTTTGTGAGAGACATATTTTTGTAGGGAGTGGGGAGTGTGGGAGACACGGAAGACACGGGAGACAAGGGAGATAAAAAACTAATGACAAATGACAAATGACTAATAACTATTGACTCCCTTAGCTTCATGCAGAATTAGGCGATTACCTTCAGGATCGTAAGCATAAATTTCTCGTCCGTGGGAAGCGATGGAGATTTCGCCGGGTGGAGGATAGCCTAAATTTGTGAGATGAGCGATCGCAGTTTCTAAATTACTCACCTCAAAGCACAAACTTATTTTACTTTTAGTTGAGTTGGTAAATTCTGACTCATGACTCTGTTTCGGTTGAAAAATTCCCAAACGTAAACTTGTTAGTTGAAACTCTGCATAAACATTGGGAATTAAAGTACTCGGTTTTTCACTGAACAATTGGGTATAGAAATCTACTAATTTTTCTAAATTCACTGTGGCGATCGCCACGAATACTTCAGTATATCGCAAAACCATCACTATTATATTTCTCAAACTGTCGTTAATTCATCCCACTTCTATAGCAATCCTAAATCTTCTATAAACGTCTCTCTACCTTGTCTCCCTTGTCTCTTTAGTTCATTCCTCAAATAAGACTGCTACATCAAATGCTGCACTCTATAAATGCTGTAGAGACATTGTATACAACGTCTCTACTATTTTCTACTGGATTAGTTCAAAATTTAAAACATTGCAGACTTAGCTTGAGAAATTGCATTTAGCCAGGGTTTGATATCATTACCATCCGTGTGCATATTCCATCGCTTACCAGTACGTTTAAAGGGATAAACATTGTTTTCTACAGCCCAAATTAAATCATCTAAATGTTTAATAAAATTTTCACCATGTTCTACAGGATGAATTGCCCAAGTCCCAGCCGTCATTGACCAACGTTCAAAACCTTTGACTTTAAAAGTATGTGTAAGTGAATTTTCTAATGGTTCTTTGATATCCTTTTGGACTAGTGGTAAAACTTGCTTTTCCAATCGCTGGCGGTCTAAGAGAAAATATCTTGTAGAAACGTTACCTGCTTTATTCCACAACTTTTTAGGTTTAGACTTTGCCGGACGACCAGTTAATTTTTCGAGGAAACTTTTAGCTAGTGGCGGGCCGCCTTCGCAAGTAGCAATCACAACTGATGAATTTGCCTGCAACATTTCAATTCCTTCATCTATCCAAGATTTTCTAGTAGCATCTCGGTAAAATAACACATCAGAATCAACATGCAAAATATAATCACCAGTACACTGTTCTAAGGCAAAAAGATATTGATAAATGGGCGCTCCATCAAAATCTTTAACATCTATATCATCACGCCCAAAATACTTTTTTAAGACTGACCTTTGCAGTTCTTCATCCCAAGGTATTTCATCTACTCGATCAATAATTCCCTCAGTTTGCAGTTGTGCTAATTTCGTTCTTAATTCGTCTATTTGTCCTGTCTGACGTTCTAGATATTTACCAGATGGCTTACCAGGATCTAATGCTACCAGTCTTTCGGAGAATGGATAATCTAGAGAACGCATCATACTCCGAAGTATTTGATTGATGAATGGGGTATCAACAATGCACGCATTTACAGTAAAGCTAACTTTCGGCTTTTGACCAAGCGTGTTCATATTTAAATATCCTAGGTTTTGATGACAGAATTACGTAAAAATCAAGTAAAAAAGGTGATTTTTTAGAGCATATCACGCTGTAATTATTCTCTGCCATCCGGTATAAACATTAAAGCGGTTTCCCCGTAAAAATCCTACTAAAGTAATACCAAATTCTTCGGCGACAGACACCGCCAAACTGCTAGGTGCAGAAACCGAACAAACAATTGGAATTCCTGCAACTACAGATTTTTGCAAAATCTCAAAACTAGAACGTCCACTCACCATGACAATATGACGATTAAAAGGTAAATCACCACTTAGTAAGGCGTTACCAATCAACTTATCTAAAGCATTGTGACGACCAACATCTTCTTGTAAGTTCCCAATTTTGCCTTCAGCATCAAATACTGCTGCTGCGTGTAACCCTCCAGTTGCCGAAAAAATACCCTGATGCGATCGCAACTGATCAGATAAGCTGTAAATAACCTCAGACTTGACTGTTAATTCCGAAGTAATTTTTGCGTAACCCCGTAAAAGTAAAGCCTCAACACTCGCTTTACCACAAACTCCACAGGCACTATTAATATAAAAGTGACGTTCTAAAGGCTGTAAGTCTGGATTTAAGCCAGGCTTTAACTGCACATTAATAATGTTATAACGCTGCTCACCATCTACAGATTCATCTGTGCAGTAACTCATCCTATCAATATCTTGTTTACTGTTAATTACACCTTCACTAAACAGAAACCCAGCCGCTAATTCAAAATCTGCGCCTGGAGTTCGCATAGTGATAGCTACTGTACGCGATGGTGATGTCAACCGAATTTCTAAAGGTTCTTCTGTGGTGAGTTGGTCTTGTCGCAGGCGTTTTTTACCATTTTCGACTACCCAAACTTGCGTTTTAGTTTTGCTTCTTGTCGGGGGTTTCATTGATTAGGATAATAGTCACAATTATTCAGTCCTATCATTAATTAATCAAGGGTGCGATCGCGCAACATCATCAATAATTTTACAGAACATCGGGATCAATATTTAACTCCCGCAACTTAGCAGCCAGACGTTCTGCGCGTTGCTTTTCTTGTTCTGCACGTTGCGTTTCCTGTTCTGCACGCTGTTTTTCTTCATCTGCGCGTTGTTTTTCTTGCTGTGCCAGTTCTTCTGGTGTCGGCAATAACTCCCCTTGTGCTGTAAAATAGCGCAATTGATTATTCTGGACACCTAAATATAGTTCTAACTGCTGACTCCATAACCAACCTTGAGAATTTGGTTCTATTGGTTGGTATTGAGCATAAACTAATTGAAACCCTGCAAATTCTAAATTATTTGGGTCAAACCAAAAATATTCCGGTGTGCGAAAAGTATCTTGGTAGATTTGTTTTTTTAAGCCTTTATCTGTGGCTTTTGTGGAGGATGAAAGTAACTCGACAATGATATTAGGATACTTACCGTCTTCTTGCCAAATCACCCAACTTTTGCGAGGTCTTCTTTCGCATCCCCGCACGACAAAAAAATCAGGGCCACGAAATTCTTCTGATTTGAGTTGACGTTGACTATAATATATTGTCAGATTTCCAGCCGCATAAAAGTCACTGCGGTCTTGCCACCACAATTCTAAACATTGTAGTAACAAAATAATTTGGCGTAGATGTAAATCGCTTTCCAATGGTGGTTCGTCACTATATATATCTCCTGGTGGAAATATTATATCTGTGGCTGGTGGCAAATCTTGGGCAACTGACATGACTTTCTTAGGGCTAGAGTTGAGTCAACTGGTTGGAGATTACAGATGTCATTACTATCATAATCTGGTTGAATCTTGAAAATACTGAGTAGCGATCGCATTTTAACCCCCAACACTACCAGCGCGATCGCACACTTGCAACTGTGATAAATTCTTTAAAATGCCAAGCTAACCCGATATCTGCCATATTATTTTTCTAAACTAGTATTAGCAATACTATAAAAGTCTGATTGATTTACACATGCAATTACAAGAGATACAGCAGATTTCCAGTTAGTTAAGTACACAATTGAGTAATCAACGCTAGGCTAAAAGCCGATTCTGATGCTGCATTCTGTATTCTGACTTCTAGATTTTGCTGTAAGTATTTATCTCTAAATTGCCTACGAGGTAATCTTAAAATGCCCAAATGGAAAGTAGTAACGGAATTTTCTTTTAGCAGCGCCCACTACATCAAAGATTATGACGGCCCCTGTGGTCGGATGCACGGACATAATTATCAAGTCCGCATCGAAGCCACCTCAACACAGTTGCATTCTTCACAATTCTGTCCTCATCCAGTCATGGTAGCGGATTTTAGAACTTTACGTTGGGCAAAACAAGATGTCACAAAAGGCGGTCTTGACCACTGCATTTTAAATGAAGTTATGCCTCCTGAATATGAGACTACGGCTGAAATGATTGCTAAGTATATTTACGATGAAACTAAGAAGCGAGTACCGCCAAATGTACAATTAAAAGTTCATGTTTCAGAAACACCTAATAGTTGGGTGGAATATGAAGAATAATTTTAGTCCGTAGATTGTTACACATCTTTATCATTGGGCAAAGTTAGTCCCTAGTAAACAAGTTTTATCATTCTGCATGAAAGAGGGACTAATTTCTTTTTTTTAGTCTTTAGCCCCTCATTTATCCTTTTTTCGGCACATAACTTTATTAGCTATAATTTATTGTTTCTTAAATATTTTTGTTAATTAAATACATTCTTAAACCTAAAGAATTAAGATATTTCTTTTGGTAGATGGCATTTACAAAGTATTATAAAAATACCAACATAGTATTAGTAAACTTTTATGAACTAGCCGATGTAAGAGTGCCTTTCTGAAAGTTCATAAAGTTATAAATCACATTATTAATTTTTTAATAATACTTGTCTCAGCTTGTACATTCATGCCATAAGTCACTGCCGAAATTGTGTAATCTAAAAAAAGCTAGGCTAATCTTCAATGAGGTCTGATGACTCCCAATATTCTGCGTCAGCTTTGGTCTGTGGTTGAAACTGCCCAAACCATGACCCTCCTACAGCTGGATGATGCTAGCTTGGTGCAATGGTTGGTAAAACAAACCACAACACAAGTTTTCTTAGATTCCCATGAGATTGATTCTCTTGGTGACTATATTCAATCCCGGCTAAGTTTGATACGTGACATCGCTTATGAGCGACATTATTAATAAGTCAATGGTCAATAGTCCAGAGTCAAAACCATTGATCATTGACTTTTGATGATTGACTATTGAGGTAAATAACCTTCCACTAAGCAATCGGAACCAACCACACGCCAACGCACATTTTCTAAGGGCAATGCTTCGGTCATGTTAGTAAAACCCAAATCACCAACGGGAGTAGGCGCATGACTACCACCAATAATTTTAGGAGCAATAAAGGCCATAACTTTTTGTACTGCTCCTTGCGCGATCGCACTTGCAGCTAAATTACCGCCACACTCCCACAAGACACTGCAAAAACCCCGTTCATATAAGTGCATCATTGCTTGTGCGGGTGTCAGTGCGGGTAATTCCACAACCTCCACGCCAAGTTTAAGTAAGATTTTTTGTAAATCAGGGTTGGCTCCAACTTCAGTTAACACCAAAGTCGGTGCTTCTTGGGTTTCCCATAAACGGGCGGTTTCTGGCAAATTGAGTTGACGACTCATCACCACTCGTAACGGATTATGCGCCCCGACTTGATGGCTAGTTAAAAAAGGATTGTCTTGTCGGACTGTATTACCACCAACAATGATGGCATCACAAGCCGCCCGTAGTTGATGTACTTCACTGCGGGCGGCTTGATTTGTTACCCAAGCACTATGACCAACAGTCGTAGCAATTTTGCCATCTAAAGTCATGGCATATTTCAAAATCCCAAACGGTTTTTTATAGAGAATGCGATGTACAAAAGCTTCATTTAGCTGCTGACAAGCCTCAGTTTCTACCCCAACTACCACCTCGACACCAGCAGCACGTAAACGCGCAATCCCGCCCCCAGCTACCAAAGGGTTAGGATCAACCATACCCACCACTACCTTAGCCACACCCGCCTTAATCAATCCTTCCGAACAAGGAGGAGTGCGTCCATAATGGTTGCAAGGTTCCAGATTGACATAAACTGTAGCACCATGAGCGCGATCGCCAGCCGCCCTCAAAGCAAAAACTTCAGCATGAGGTTCACCGGCACGGGGATGAAACCCTTCACCCACAATCTCGCCATCTTTGACTACAACCGCCCCCACTAAAGGATTAGGCGAAGTGCGCCCTAAAGCACGGCGGGCAAGTTCCAAGCATCGCTGCATCATCTGGGAGTCAAAGTCAGCTTCACTGCTCATACTGTTCTGCTTTGGGGAATCAAATACCACTGGCGTTGGCGCAGCCTCTCCAGAGGAGAATCGCAATCTCAAGCCATCTTCTTGAGTGTAATTTAGCGATGTATCTACTTGAGTAACAACTGGGGAATTATCCATAAATTTTGAGCAATAATTTCAAGATTCTGCACGTTACCAATTTGGATCTTCATACCTCAACATTAATATTTCCAAGTTACTGTTCGCTGTCGGCGTGCTTACTTAAATAACGAAATCTCCACGCCAAAATCTACACAACACTAACCAGCATCTCAAATGTAATTATATTTACCATACCTGTTTTCCTTTTATCTCAGTAGGCTCTCGCTAAAACATTACTCACAGAATTATACTAATAACCTATTTTGGGTTAATCCTATATTAGGTTTTAGTATCTAACAAAACCTTGATTGCAGTACTTGAGAAAACTCTCGTAGAGATTAAGTGAACTGTTAGAAAACAAGTAAAATTCATGTGCCTAAATCAATCTTTACTGAAAGATACAATCGATTTCGTCAATTGCTGATCAAAGCTCGCCAAGCAGCTATGCTAACTCAATCTGAGCTATCAAATAAGCTTTCTCGTCCACAATCATACGTCTCGAAGTATGAACGCGGTGAACGCCGTTTGGATCTAATTGAGTTCTTAGAAGTAGCGGAAGCCCTTCAGGTCGAACCAGAAACATTTATAAAAACATTGCTTGAGGAAAAAGAGGAGAAATAGTCATTATTATTCAATTCTCTGATTTTAACAATGCCGATCAGATTATCGGCCCCAACACAGAGTATGAATCTGAATGGAACGAAATTAGTACTAGCCTCACTAAAATGCCTTTGCATATTAAGCCTTCTGATCAGGCAAATATTAAAGGTAATCCGATTTTTGATCCAGTAGGCAGTAATCAATATATAAAAAATACATTGGTCAAACTAGGATGGCATAGTAATATCTTAATTCCAGTAGAATACAGATTCTTGGGAAAAGACGTTGATTTTGGTAAATCCGGTATTCTGCTAGAAAGCCAATTTTCTAACTATCCATTTCTTTTAAACAATCTCTTACGATCAGAGTTATTTTTTAAAAGTAGCATTCATTTTGCAGGTAACTCTACAAAGCTATTAGTGATTATTACAAAAGCTCAAATGTTTCCTGCTTCTAATAGTACTCTTTACTACGAACAAGCTGTTCAACAATTAACTGCTTTAATTAAACATCATGTCTTTGATATACCAATTAGACTAATTGGATTATTCGAGCAGAAGAATACCACCATATCAGCTATTTATACGGTATACCAAAGTACAAGATATTCTAGAATTGTCAATACGCAGATTGATTGCCAATGTCAAATCCTGTCAAGTAACGCCAGAAGCAAGCGTTATAAAATTCATATACCTTAGCTCAAAATTTAGAAGAGTTCTAACTCGATTTGTTGACTTTTCTGAATTTTCTCCGCAGTTTTTTTACCATTGCCATTGAGTTTTGGATCTATCGGAATATCTTCACCTTGCAGAGTAGCAGAAAAAGCTGCTTCCTCATACAGTAATCGCTCATACATTTCTTGTAAATGGTACTCTTCTGGGTAGATTTTAGCTTTACTTCTATCTGAGGCTTTTTCGCCAATTTGCACATCAAATCTAAATTTTTCGATGGGCTGACCTGTACGCTCAACATAATCTCGTAAAGTTTTGAGATTGGGAAAATAACCTTTTTCATCAGGTTCCCCACTGAGTCGGCGAAGTCCTACTTGATGATATTTGGGGTCTATTTCCGTACCGATAAAGTTACGGTTGTGGTTTTTGGAAACAACTGCGACTGTACCTGCACCCATATATGGGTCAAAAACTAAATCACCTGCATTAGTTGTCGCTAATACAATTCTGGACACTAAATCTTCTGGAAACTGACAAGGATGTATCGTTTGTTCTTCATGATTATGTTTCACATTGCGGAATAACCAAATGTCACCAGGATTTTTACCATCTGGATTACAGGATAATTCTCCCTTACGATTTCCTCGATAATGCTTTTTATTTTGATATTTTTGCGGAACTCTTATAGCATCTAAATTGAATATATATTCATTACTTTTAGTAAACCAGAGAATTGTTTCATGTCTACAAGAAAATTTCTTTTGAGCATGAAGTCCATGTTGTCTAGCCCAGATAATTCTATTTCTTGGCAGTAAACCACACGATTCTAATATGGGAAATAAGCGAATATCTAGGGGAATAATCGTACCTTTATCCGCAAAAGCTCCTACCTGCCAAAATAGAGAACCTGTTTTTTTTAAAACCCGGCTGCACTCTTGTAGAACATTTTTTTGTGATTCTAGATAAATATCGAGAGCTTGTCTTGCTTCGTATTCCTTTCCTAAATTATATGGAGGTGAAGATATAACTAAATCAATACATTCATCTGGTATTTCTTTTAATAGTGTTATGCAATCTCCTAAAATAATTTGATTGATTGGTAGTTTCTGTCTTTTATCCTTCAACGTTACACCTACCTTTTGAGCAAAACACTTTATTATTCAATACAATAACCCAAAATAGGTTATTAAACCACCTCACATCTATAGCAAGGGACAGGTAATAGGTGACAGGGGTAAAAGCTTTGTGGTGTCTAAGTCTTATTATTTATCGATGTCCTAAGCAACTTGGCTACTGCTATAAACTATTGACTATTGATTTTTAATCAAAAAGAGTGAGGATTTAGGCTCTGAGCCTATGATTCCTCACTCCCAAATTTCCACTCAAGATATTTCCTCTGTAACTATTGTTCGATCGCTTTGCGCTTTTGCCACCACAAATTCAGGGGATAGTAAACCACAGGAGCCCAAAGACTGCTGAGAATAGCTGATGCTAGGGCAACTCTTTGGTAATAAGCCCAGATGTATTCTACTTTGCGATCGCCAGTCAAACTCAATTGCAACCCAAAAATTGACTCCGACAAAATTGCCATGATAAAAACAATTAAAGCAATAGAAATAAAGTCTTCCTGGATAAATCGCTGCTTCTGTACTAATCCTGTGAGTAATCCCACCAAACCCAAGGTGACAGCGTGAGTTGGATCTGGTGAAGTTAGGGCATCTTGCAGTAGTCCTAAAACTATACCTGCGATCGCTCCTTCCCAAACCGAGCGTTTGATACTCCAAGCCACCACCCAAATTAACAGCCAATTCGGCCCCAACCCCAACAATTCTGTGCCAGGAAAGCGCGTCGGCAATAACAGCAAGCATAACAGCACAGATCCAACTGTCACAGACAAATCTAACAGTTGCACTACACGCGGATGCCAACGGGCGATGGGTTTGCGATAAGCTTTAGATTTCGATTTTCGTTCCGCAGCTTTTGGCTTGTTCGATTTACGACCATTGAATGAAGGTATCTTCATTGTTGATTTGCCTGTTCTTGCTCCTTGGACTGTGGCGTTTCCTGTGGTTGGTTTGTTGGTTTAGGATACACAGCCACCCAATCTAATGACCTAATTGGTGGGAAAAGTTCAACTTTCGCCACCGATGCTGGTAGTTTCTTTAAATCCAAAGATTTGATTTTGCCTACTGCCAAACCAGAGGGAAATTTTTGACTGTAAGTGGAAGTCGAAACTAAATCTCCGACTTTGACATTCGGCACTTTTTCATAAAATTCCAGCACCGCGTCTGCGGAAGAATCGCCCCGTAACACTCCCTTGGCAGAAGTACGACTAACAGTCACACCCACTTGACTTTTGAGGTCACTAATCAACAACACACGGCTAGTATTCGGGGTGACACTATCTACCAAACCAACTAATCCACCCTCAGCCTTGACAATATACCCTTCTTGAATGCCAGAATTTGAGCCACGATTCAGGGTTACTTGTTGCCACCAATGATCTGCACTCCGCCCTACTACCCGCGCTGGTACTGGACGTGATGCGGCCGGCTCAGGTTGGACATAACCTAATAAATTTTGTAACTGTTGATTTTGGCTTTCCAGTTCTTGAATGCGGGTTTGCATCTCCATAAACTGGGCATCTTTGAGGCGTTCTTCCAAACGTTCTGCGGGAGTTTGCCCAGATTGTAAAAGCTGTAGAGGACTTGTTACTACTTGATAAACTTCCAGTAGCATTGCCCCTTGAGTCTGTCGTAATATCCAAGCACCACCTAGTACAAGGGCCAGCGAAGCAACCTGTAACCCTTTGCGACCCCACCAACGACGTACAGTAACCATGTATACCTATTTCTATATTTTGATAGATATCGGATTCTATTTATATGAAACCCAAATTCAAGCCAAATAGAACCCAATATCTCATATTTTTTCCTACATATTTTTAGAACGGGCGCTGAATACCCTTTCCAGCTGTTTAAAGTTTTCTAAGACACGGCCTGTTCCCAGTACAACACAGCTGAGTGGATCAGCTGCTATGTGAGTCACAATCCCCGTTTCATGACTGATTAGGGTATCAATGCCTTTGAGTAGCGCCCCACCACCAGCCAGCATAATACCACGGTCGATGATGTCAGATGCTAGTTCTGGCGGGGTTCTTTCTAATGTCCGTTTTACCGCTTCCACAATGATGGATAACGGTTCCAACATACTTTCGCGGATTTCTGGACTTTTGATGGTCACAGTGCGGGGTAAACCAGACAGTAAATGTAAACCTCTGACTTCCATCATGGTTTCATTATCTTCATTGGTGGGATAGGCTGAACCCAGACGAATTTTGATTTCTTCCGCAGTCCGTTCACCAATTACCAAGTTATGCACTTTCTTCATATATTGGACGATGGATTCAGTCAGTTCATCACCGGCAATGCGTACTGATTCACTCAACACTGTGCCTTGAAGACTCAAGACGGCAACTTCTGTTGTGCCACCACCAATATCGATAATCATGTTACCAGTGGGTTCGGCAACTGGTAGACCTGCTCCAATTGCGGCGGCAACTGGCTCATCGATTAAATATACTTCTCTTGCCCCAGCTTGAACTGCGGCATCCATTACAGCCCGTCTTTCTACCCCAGTGACACCACTGGGAATCCCAATCACAATTCGCGGTAAAATTAGCGATCGCCCTTCGTTAACTCGCTGAATAAAACTTTTCAGCATTAACTCTGCCGTATCAAAATCAGCGATTACACCATCGCGCAAGGGACGCAAGGCAATCACGTTTTCCGGTGTGCGACCGAGCATTTTTTTGGCATCTTCTCCTACTGCCAGCGCCACCTTTTCGATTTGGTCGATCGCCACTACAGAAGGTTCTTGCAGTACAATGCCTTTACCTGATACATAAACAAGGGTATTAGCAGTACCGAGGTCGATACCCATATCCCATGATGAGCGAAAGTTCCTAAACAGCCCCACGCTTCTCTACGCCCCCTATTCGCAATACTTTTTGACTATAAAAAAATGTTAGATGGAATCGTGCTGGATTCTATTACGTTTTTGATCATCAGTCTAGTAAAGTTGGTCATTTTTTGATTTATTCTTGACCATACTGACTAGATTTGTGACATCCACGTTTTCGATATTCCCTGCCCAACTCAGTATATCCGTACGGTTTTATTAGTTTTCCCTAAGTGATAGCTCAAATTAATATCGCTTGCAACGTTGTTAAGTTTGTAACACATTTTTAATCATCAGGAGCCAGAATACAGAATTCAGAATTTCCTATGCTGGAAATCAGGAATTTTGGCTAGGTAAGAATTTTTGCTTCTGCTTCCACAATTAAATCAAAGGTCAATTCTGAATTCTGCCTTATTCAGTTCATAATTGGCTATTATGGAAAACAAGATAAATCAGTACGCCAGTACTAAAAGGTAAGACACATGACTATTAATATAGTCCACCTCATTGGTCGTGTAGGTGGCGACCCAGATATGAAATATTTTGATTCCGGTAAAACTAAATGTAGATTAACCCTGGCAGTCAACAGAAGAACACGCAACAGTGACGAGCCTGACTGGTTCGAGTTGGAATTGTGGGGAAAAACTGCTGAAGTGGCTGGTAATTATGTCCGCAAAGGTAAGCAAATTGCCGTCAAAGGTTCCTTAAAGTTTGACTCCTGGAACGATCGCCAAACCGGAGTTAGTCGTTCTAAACCTGTGATTGTCGTAGACCAGTTGGATTTATTAGGTTCTAAAAATGAGGGAGACAGCAGTATGAATGATATGTCTTCAGATAATTTTTAGTTGGTCATTTGTCCTTAGTCCTCTCTTACAAAGTTCTGAGCGGAGGAAGCCTCCGCTCAGAATTTGCGCTTTGTCCTTTGTACTGACAAATGACCAATGACAAGTGACAATTAATAACTAATTTGCAACGTCACCGATGCTTCTATTTCTTGTTCACCACCAACTACAGGTGTAGAAACATCTTCCGCGACTTTTGCCGCCTGGGCGCGGAAAAATACAGGTGATGGCGGGGCGCTGGCATTATTAACTTGAATGCTGACGATTTCTTTCGATTTGAGTCCTAACGCGCTCAATACAGCATTAGCTTGTTTTTGGGCATCCTGAGTAGCTTCTTTAAGTGCGACTTCGCGGGCGGTAGCGATCGCATCATCACTAGCAATAAAACTAACACCGTTAATTTGCGTTGCCCCGGCTTTCACCGCATCATCTAGTAATGTGCCTGCTTTCTCGGTAGGAATGCGAAAACTCACATTATTCACAGCAGCATAGCCAGTAATGCGCTGCACATTGTTGGTGTAACTGTAAACAGGATTGAGGCGGATACCTGTAGTTTCTAATTTCTCGACATTACGACTTTTGAGCAAAGCAACCACAGCTGATGACCGCTTGGCAACTTCTTGCTGGACTTCTTCAGCCGTTTTACCTTGAATCTCCACTCCTAAATTCACCAGCGACAAAGTAGTAGCAATTGATTCCGTTCCTCTTCCACTCACAGTCAAAGTCCGCCATAACTTTTCTTTTTCTTGGGCTGATGCAGGTAAAGCCACCGTGACAAATAACAGCAAAGCTAACGGTAGAGATTTCCAAAACTTCCCAGCACAAAATTGAGAACCAGACAAAGCAGTTCTAGACATAAGCTTGCACTCCTCTAAACAATGTATACAGATGCTAATAAGTAAACTGCATCGAACTATCATTCGTTAACTGTCAAGCATTAATAGTTAACAGTCAATGCGCTCGATACCATTTCTATGTTTCTACTGTGACACTGCTCTAGTCAAAAACAGGCACGGTTACATTTTTGGAAACTAAAAATCACAATAAAACTGTCACCACAGAACTAAAGTTTTACAGCCTGTGTAGGCAAGCTTGGTTCCTTTAGCCGCGACTTTATTAGCAAGCGTGCAGAATTTGAACTGTGAGTATTTAGGCTGAGTAATTACGAAGAAAAGATAAAGATTTAAGTATATATACTGTTCTGGTCTGATTTAGCCAAGCTGCATAATAAGCCCAACGATAAATACAAAATTTTTAACTAGATTGTTTACCCAATCATCGACTTAACTGGTTCTACATTCGGCATTCAAAAAATATTATTGAGTGGAATAGATCCATGCTCTTGAGCATAGCTGAACGTCAGATGCACTGGGTGCGCTGTCTGTTAACTTTCGCATGGCTCCTAATTATTGCTTCCCTATTGTACGACCCTTGGACTCCGGCTCTGATTCACTTAAATCATACTTCTACCCCACAGGAATTTGCTGTTAGCTGTATTCATGTGCAAGGTAAATGCTTACCAGAAAGAGCATATCCTTTGGGAACAACGGTGATGTGGGGAGTAATTGTACCTGCATCCATTTTTATTTTGCTAGTATTTGGCCATGAACTGTGGCGGCGCATTTGCCCGCTTTCGTTTCTGTCACAAATTCCCCGCGCTTTGGGTTGGCAGCGTTACTCTCAACACCAGCAATCTCGATTAGGAAAAGAACGCTACAGATTAGCCAAAGTCAATCCTAAATCTTGGTTGGGTAAAAACTATGCTTACCTCCAGTTTGGCTGGTTGTTTTTGGGGTTATGTGGTCGGATTTTATTTTTTGATGCCGATCGCCTAATTTTGGCATCATGGTTATTATTTACAATTGTCTTTGCGATTACCGTTGGCTACTTTTATAGTGGCAAGACATGGTGTAATTATTTTTGTCCAATGGCACCAGTAGAAAAGATTTACAGTCAACCCAGTGGGTTATTCAGCAGCAAGGTTGATAGGAAGAATCAGCCAATCAGCCAATCAATGTGCCGCATTGTTTTGCCAGAAGGTAAAGAACAAAGTGACTGTGTTGGCTGTCAAAATGCTTGTATTGATATAGATGGCGAACGGGCTTATTGGCAAGACCTGAAAAAACCCTCAGAATCTTTTGTCCGCTATGGTTACAGTGGCTTAGTATTTGGTTACTTTATTTATTACTACCTGTATGCAGGCAATTGGGAATATTACTTTTCAGGGGCTTGGGCGCGACAAACTAACCAACTGGCAACTCTATGGAGTCCAGGGCTTTATTTATTTGAACGGCCAATTTATCTACCCAAACTCATAACTGTGCCAATTATTTTGGGCGGATGTACAGCGATCGCTTATATTTTAGGACGCTGGGCAGAAACACAAGCCAAAGCCTATAGTCGTCGGCGCAAACTTTATCTGTCTCCCCACATCATTCGCCATCGGATTTTGACAATCTATACCTTTGGCATCTTTAATTTCTTTTTTATTTTTGCTGGCCGTCCTCTCATTTTATTACTGCCATCTTGGATACAGTGGATTTATAATTTACTCCTAGCTTTAGCAAGTACACTGTGGTTCTACAAAAATCTACCCCGCCATCCGCATCTTTAATAGAACTCACGCACAAAGATTTACTGTGGAGACTGGGTGTAGGGGTAAAAGGGTGTAACTCGAATTTCTCACGTATGGGTGGGGAGTGTGGGGAGTGTGGGGAGTGTGGGGAGTGTGGGGAGTGTGGGGAGTGTGGGGAGAGAGGGGAGAAAGATTTCTTAACTATCCTCCCACTCCTCCCACACCTCTGGATTTCTCATAAGAGAGAAATCCAGGGTAAGGGTTTTGAATAAGTCGCCAGCAAAGTTGGTGGAGAGTTATCCAAGCGCCTTGGTTTACCACTTGTGTTCGGCGAACTTGTCGGTGGTGCGATCGCTTATATTATGTGTTCAATAAAATATTTGTGGCGATCGCAAATCAACTCAAAACCCGTGGCGAGTTAGTCATTCCCAGTAACCACGAAGGTTTAATTATGGCGATTTTCCTGATTACAGTAGCCATTATTGGTAAAGTGATTACAGGTTTGAGCGTGTCTGGTCAACCCCAAATCAATCGTTTGGCGATCGGTGTAGGGATGATTCCACGAGGAGAAGTTGGATTAGTATTTGCTGGTGTCGGCGCAGCTAGTGGCGTTCTCTCAAAATCATTGGGGGCGGCAATTATTATGATGGTTATCCTCACAACTTTTTTAGCTCCGCCTGTGTTACGTTTCGTACTTCCCGATTCCCAAAAAGTAGCAACTGACTCCGAACAATTAATTCAAGATGAAAGCTGAGTAACTGGAGGCTAGGAAACAGAAAGGTGGCAATCAAATTATCTACTTCCTCCTTGCTGATTTCCTCATCCCTGAGTTAATGACAGGGTAAGAATTCAGGAGTCAGAATCCAGGAGCCAGAAGGTTTAAAGAATAGGAGAAATATTTGATGAATTAACTGACTAATTTACTAGATACCTCTAAATTCTGACTTCTGACTCCTGGGTACTGAATAGTGACATGACAGGAAACTTCTATCTCAGAATCTGCGTCCTCTGATATCGTTGTTTCTCTGCGATTGTGCCTATTGATTCTTAACTTTGAGAACTTAATTTGTTACCAAACTTACCTGATTAATCATCTTTATCCCAGTATGTTCATAGTGACTAAAAACTAGTAATTACCAATATTGCAATATCTTTAAAACCGAGTTGAAATTTGTTATTCCTAAAATTGTTGGCTCATTCAAAAAAACACAATTAACAAGAATTGACCGAAACCAGAACTGTCTGGTTATATTTGTGTTGCCTCTCATAGTAGTTCGCGTAGAATAGCCAAGGTAGTTAGGAAATCCACAGAGAATCAAATTTAGACCTGAAAATAACTTACACTCTGTCACCTGTTACCTGTTATTAATTGTTTCTTTAACCCAAAAAAAAGTTCAGGTCAAATCTCAAAATTATTTCGTAACTGGCGCACAATTTATGCAAATTTTTGAGATATTGACTTCCATGAATGTGAATCAGGAGAAAGGATTGTGAAATTACACTGGTTACTACCCGGTACGGTTGGGATGATCTGCTTACTGTCTTCGCCAGTGTTGGCTGCCAGACTGGAGTCTTGGCGGTTTGATGCCCAGCAAAACCGTCTGGAATTTAATACTTCTGGGGGTGTCCAACCCAAAGCACAACTCATTTTCAATCCCACACGCTTGGTTATTGATTTACCAGACACAACCTTTGGCAGACCACAGTTAACACAACCTGTAGGCGGGGCAGTTCGGGCTATTCGTGTTGGTCAGTTTGACCCCCAAACAGCCCGTATTGTGGTGGAACTGGCTCCTGGTTACACTCTTGACCCCCAAGGGATAAAATTTGTCGGGATAACGCCCAGTCGTTGGAGGGTACAATTACCCAGACCCAGACTAGAGCCTGTAAATTCTTCCGCAGATAATGTTTACAACGTAGTCACCAGCCTAGACTCAGATACAAGACCACCATTGCCAAGAGTAAGCAGCACAACACAAAGCAGCACTCAAATTGACAGCTTACAAGTGACAGGTGATGGTTTTTTTATTCGGACTAGTGGCGGCAATCCTCAAATTAGGGTGAATCGGAGCCGCGATCGCTCTACAATTTTTATGGATATCTCCAGCGCCACTTTATCCACAAATTTGGCGCAGCGAGACCTCAGCGTTAACAGGCATGGCGTAAGTCGTGTAGAATTTACCCAACTCCAAACCAGTCCCCCAGCAGTTCGGATGACTTTGCGAGTAGATAAAAATAGTCCAGACTGGCGAGCAGCTAGAAGCGGTGCGACTGGTTTAATCGTTCTACCCAACCGATTTGCCAGCTTACCAAGAAATAACTCCTCTGATAATCAACCCGAATATTCTCCCCCCACTCGCCGCATTGTCAGTGACCAACCAGCCACAATTGAAGCTATCGAACTGTCTGATGATAATAAGCAACTTTTAATTCGAGCCGACCAAACCATAACTGCTAGGGGTGGCTGGGATAGAACTTCTGGGTTGTATCGCATCACGATCAATGATGCTAAATTAGCACCCCGGATTAAAGGCCCCACATTTAATGCCAACAGTCCCATTTTGCGGGTGCGCCTGCAAACACCAGACTCGAACACGGTGGTTATCTTAGTTCAACCTGCGGCGGGAATACGATTTGGGCAAATTAACCAAAATAATGACGAAGTAGCACTGCAATTACAAGGTTCACGCAGTGTTGTTACGGTTCCTGGTACGTTACCTTTTCCTTCAGATAGAGGCCAATTACCAGACCCCAATGAAAATTCTCCTTCCCGACCTCCAGTTAACACACGCCCCATCCCCAAAGGCAGAGTTGTAGTTGTGATTGACCCCGGACATGGCGGTAAAGACCCCGGTGCAATCGGTATTGGTGGTATCCGTGAGAAAGATATCATTCTCCCCATTAGCAAAAGGGTGGCGGAAATCTTACAGCAAAATGGTGTACAGGTGATTATGACGCGCAATTCTGACTATTTTGTGACTCTTCCTGGACGAGTCCAATTAGCAGAGAGAGCCAACGCGGATGTGTTTGTCAGTATCCACGCTAATTCTGCCGGTGCTGGTCGTCCCGATGTCAGTGGTTTAGAAACTTATTATTATGACAGTGGTTTGGGCCTGGCGCGGGTGGTACATAACAGTATTCTGCAAAGTCTGAATGTCCGAGATCGGGGTGTGCGCCGAGCCAGATTTTTTGTCCTGAGAAAAAGTTCGATGCCTTCAATTTTGGTCGAGACTGGTTATTTAACTGGTCGGGAAGATATTGCGAAGTTAAGAACTTCAGCTTATCAAAATCAAATGGCAGAAGGGATTGCCCGTGGTATACTCCAGTACCTCAAACGGAGATAAATCATCATCTAGCAATCCGGTTTGATGTCCAAATTTACTTGTGTGGGCAGGGAGTGGGGAGTAGATTTTTTGTAATTCATTGAGGACTGCGATAGTTAGCAAATTTTAGTAGAAATACTTAACTAATCCGATGAATAACTCATAGTTTTGTCTGCTTCATCGTCATCTTGCTGATACCAAGCAAAATCTGACTGTAATATCACTGATGAAAATGATCGGTTCTCACTTTTTGAGTGAGAACTAATTTTTTAGTACTAGTAGATACATTTACATATCGCTTTCTGCTCAAAATGCTAAATTAAATGTCACCAGATTTCCCGTAGCCATTTGATAGTAGCAATAACTTTTTGGGTACATTGATAATCAGCCATCAAACAACTCAAAACTAATTCCTACTGATTTTACGTATATTGACTGAAAGTATTTATTGTCTTGAGTGCCAGCAGATAATTACTGGCTGTTACAGAAGTTCTGATGAACAATGTCCACCATACAGACTTCTAACTTCTAGAGTTAAAACTAAGTTTGGCGGTGACGGTGTGAGGATTTACCAATAGATACGTGGACATATTGACTGCTTCTAGGAACAGAAATTAGGAGAAATGACTGTGAAACTACACTGGTTACTCACCGGTACTATTGGAACAATCTTTTTACTATCGTCACCTGCTTTGGCAGCAAAGCTGGAATCTTGGCGCTTTGATGCTAGGCAAAACCGCTTAGAATTTAATACTTTGGGAGCGGTTCAACCCAAAGCCCAACTCATTTTCAATCCCACTCGCTTGGTAATCGATTTACCAGATACAGATTTTGGCAGACCACAATTAACACAACCTGTTGGTGGCGCAGTGCGTTCAATTCGGGTGGGACAATTTGACCCCCAAACAGCCAGAATTGTTGTCGAACTGGCTCCTGGTTATACTATTGACCCCCAAGCAATCAAATTTATTCCTACTAATGGTAGTCGTTGGTTAGTACAGTTACCGACACCAACCACCATACCCATTACTTCATCAGCAGATATTTCACTCCAGCCAGAACCCCAGCCTTTAGAAACAACACCTAATTCCAACTTTCCCTCCAGAAATATCTATTCTGTTGTCAAACCCGACCCAGTAACATCAAATACCAGACCCCTGGGTAACACTCTCGCGGCTGTAACTCAACTAGAAAGTTTGCGAGTCACCGGCGATGGTTTTTTTGTTCGGACTAACGGTGGTAATCCCCAGATTCAGGTAAATCGCAGTTCTGACAAACGCGCAGTTCATATCGATATTGCTGGTGCGTCTTTGTCTTCTGCTTTATCATCACAAGATTTATCGGTGAATCGTTATGGTGTGAGTCGGATTCAATTTTCTCAGTTACAAACCAGACAACCAACAGCCCGCATAACTTTGTATGTGGAACCCAATAGTCCCGACTGGCGAGCCAGTAATAGTAGCGTTGGCGGGTTTGTAATTATACCAAATCGGCTAGGGAAGTTACCAGGAAATAGCGATAGCAATGTCATTTCCCAAGTTAATGATTCACCCGCCATCATTCAAGCGGTGGAGTTAGCTGAGAATGGCACACAACTGTTAATTCGCTCTAACAGACCTGTATCTGCTAGGGGTGGCTGGGATCGATCCTCTGGTTTATTTCGGATTGCGATCGCCAATTCTCAATTAGCCCCCAGAGTTATCGGCCCTACTTTAAATGCCAATAGTCCCATTTTGCGGGTACGTTTGCAACCCCAAGATGATTCTGTCAATATTTTGATTCAACCAGCTGCGGGAGTCCAAATTGGGGAAGTCAACCAAGTTAGTAATCAGTTGTTGGCTGTACAGTTACAACGCACTCGCCCAGCTACACCACCAATAGGTTTTCCGCCTCTACCTCCAATTGACAATATCTCAGTAACACCGCCAAACCCAGTCCCCAAAGGTAAACTTATAGTAGTGATTGACCCTGGACATGGTGGTAAAGATTCTGGCGCTCCTGGTTTGGGCGGATTATTAGAAAAAGATGTGATTTTACCCATTGGTAAACGAGTCGCTGCAATTCTAGAGCGCAATGGTGTACAAGCAGTCCTCACCAGAGATGCTGACTTTTTTGTTGAACTTCAAGGAAGAGTAGATATTGCTGAACGCGCCAATGCAACTTTATTTGTGAGTATCCATGCTAATTCTGTAGATAATCGCCCTGATGTGAATGGCTTAGAAGTATATTACTACGATAGTGGTTATGCTTTAGCTGAAGTAGTTCGTAAAACTATTCTGGAAGATATTGGCACAATTAAAGACCGAGGCACACGCAAAGCGCGATTTTATGTCTTGCGAAAAAGTTCTATGCCCTCGATTTTAGTAGAAACAGGTTATATGACTGGTCGAGAAGATAATCCCCGCTTAGGTTCTCCAGAATATCAAAATCGCATGGCAGAAGCGATCGCGCGTGGTATTCTCAAGTACTTACGCCAAAGGTAAGAATACAACCAATCTCAAAATATAGTACAAGTTTTTAATTAATGAGGTGATATTTGCAGAAGTTCAGCAGTCAGAATTAATCAGTAGAGGTCTTAAACCCGCTATTTGTAGAAAAATCTTTCACTTATTCTGACTTCTGACTCCTGAGTTCTATTTGCCAAACTAGTCAGTTCACAAATTGTCTGCTAAATTCTGTATTTTAATTGCTAAAACCTAAATCAATATCTGCCTGTGTATTCATCTTCCATTTTTGAAGGTAATCTTTACGATTTTTCTGATAAAGAACCTCAACGCGCCCCTATCGGGGTTTTTGACAGTGGTGTGGGTGGGTTAACGGTACTGCGACAAATTTACCGCCAACTACCAAACGAATCGATTATTTACTTTGGTGATACAGCGAGGCTACCTTACGGGATTCGTTCTCAAGCCGAAATTCTTCAGTTTGTGCGCGAAATTCTCTCTTGGATGGAGCAGCAAAAAGTCAAAATGGTAGTGATGGCTTGTAACACCAGTTCCGCCCTCGCTTTAGACATTGTTCGTCAAGAATTTAATCTACCAATTTTGGGCGTAATTCTCCCTGGCGCGAAGGCGGCGGTACAACAAGGTAAGCGCATTGGTGTAATTGCTACCCCAGCTACAGCTAAAAGTAATGCTTATAAGCAAGCAATTCTCGAAATTGACCCCGAAGTACAAGTTTGGCAAGTTGGCTGTCCAGAGTTTGTCCCACTGATTGAGCAGAATCGCATCAATGACCCTTACACTACTGAGGTAGCCCGTTCTTATTTAGAGCCTTTACTTCAGCAAGAAATTGATACTTTAGTCTACGGCTGTACTCATTATCCCCATTTAGCGCCAGTACTGCGATCGCTACTTCCCAGCTATGTCAAATTAGTTGACCCGGCTGTTCACGTTGTCGGTGCTTGTTCTCAAGATTTAGAGTTGCTGGGCTTAACTAATACTCACCCGCCATTACCAACGCGCTTTGTTGTTAGCGGTTCTCCCCAACAATTTGCTCAGTCCGCAGTCCAATGGCTAGGTCATACCCCATTGGTCGAAGTTGTAGATTTAAATAACACAGTTGTTTCCCAACTCTCATAAACCAAAATGAAGTATGAAACTTCAGAAATTTCATACTTCATATATAGGACTCATATTTGATTCCAGATAAAACTTCTTTCCTACTCCCCACTCTCTACTCCCTACTCCCTGTATACACAAGTAGATTTGGGAATCAAACCCTATTCCTATAATTCATGTGACTATTGACTCGTGACTGTTTACCACCTCAGTTACTTGTGAGGTTACAGATATCTCCTGCTGATGTTTCTCATGATTCTTGGATTTTGAGAAAGAATTCTGAGCAACAGATTTTTGACTACTGCGCTTTGCTAGTGCTAATAATAGATAAACAGTGAATAAATACCCAGCAGCTAAAATAAAAATCATCATAGGCATATTAGCGTAAATCATTGTTCTACCAACTTTTTTCCCCGAAAAATATCAATTTTCATCCCATACGTAGAACTTCAACCATGCAAGATCATTCTTGATGGTCGCAGTTTGCTATGCTAAATCTGCCGTAGAGTTATGAAGCTCTTCGGTCAATCAAGTTAACTATTTAATTGAAGTTATTTGCAGACAATAAATCCCACAACGGTAAATTTGCCAAATGGCATAATTAACCGCGCTCCTCAGCAGTTTACTTAGTCTGCATTATTGCTTTTCACACCTCTGTGGTAGGATATACCACGACTCCCAGCGCAAGCTGCAAGCCGAAAACGAAATCCTGTAAGGACATCGCTTCACTCCATCCCAAGAAGTTTATCTGCCACTACAGAATCACAAGAAATAAGTCTCTTGGTTTTATGCTGTTGGCAATTAGCTATTCTGGATTCAAAACAACGAGCAGGTAACGCCACCAAAAAGTGCTTTACCTCCACGCTGTCAATACCTGAAAAATTTAAAATCCCTACATTTTAGCGTAACACAATGAACCTGACTTTTAAGCCAAACTTGAGGCTAAATTTTGAATTTTTTAGCAGGTTAAATTCACGGATGCCACAAGTTTTTCTTTGATTAAAAATATTATTTTTGTCTTATTGGAGCATAAATCATCAAAACCTAACACCCTGTTAATGTAGTTATTATTACCCAGGTTTAGGGATGTTAAATATAAATTTATAGTAAAAATCAAAGATATTCCTCAAGAATAATGCTTACTGAATTAGCCGACTCAATTATTTAATTTTCTTATACTTGTATATATACTTAGCATACTGAAAAAGACAGAAAATTCTGAGTCTAGAAAACATAAACCACTCATCGGGAATCGTCGCTAGAACCATTGATAAAAATTATGATTCTCCCAAACTGACTTGTTATATTTCTTTATATAATCTACTCGTAGCAGCAGATAATTTTACGCTTAATAATTATTAACTATAAGTTTGTATATTTAAACATGCTGTGTAGCAACCATGCTGTGATGCAGTTCTCAGATTTCTTTGGGAACTACAAAAATTTTTTTCATCAAGTTTAAGACCGCTAAAACAGCCTGTTTGCCTTGACAGTAGGGCAATAGCTGTGATTGTCATTTAACGAGAAAGCAAGTATTCTCTCAGCAAAACTTTGCGCTGGCACATGGTTATCTTAAAATGAGTATAGGATATGTAAACTTTCGTAACCTAAGCCAGAGTCCGGCCATCCATGACCCCAGCTACCTCCCTGTTTACCCCTGTGGAAGCAGATTTGCAAATACTAGCCGATAACCTGAAGCAGCTAGTTGGCAATCGCCATCCCATTCTTTTTGCCGCAGCCGAACATTTATTCGGAGCTGGGGGAAAGCGCATCCGACCAGCGATCGTCCTGCTGATATCGCGGGCGACAATGTTAGAAGAAGAAATCACCCAGCGTCACCGCCGTCTAGCCGAAATCACAGAAATGATTCACACGGCCAGCTTAGTGCATGACGATGTGGTAGATGAGTCACAGATGCGCCGTGGCGTAGCGACTGTTCACAGCTTGTTTGGCAATCGCATTGCTGTCCTCGCAGGAGACTTTCTCTTTGCTCAATCATCTTGGTACTTAGCAAATTTAGACAATTTAGAGGTAGTCAAACTCCTCTCCGAAGTCATTATGGATTTGGCGACTGGAGAAATCCAGCAAGGGATGAACCGCTTTGATAGCGGCTTGGCAATAGAAACTTACCTGCAAAAGAGCTATTACAAAACTGCTTCATTAATTGCTAACAGTGCCAAAGCCGCAGGATTACTGAGTGATGTTAGCCCAGAAATTGCCCAGCACTTGTATAACTATGGGCGGAATTTGGGTTTAGCGTTTCAGATAGTGGATGACATCTTAGATTTCACCAGTACTACAGACACTCTAGGTAAACCAGCAGGTTCTGATTTAAAAAGTGGTAACTTGACCGCACCTGTTTTATTCGCCCTAGAGGAAAAACCATATTTAGAAGTGCTGATTGAACGCCAGTTTGCCCAATCACAAGATTTAGAGCAGGCCTTGGCATTGATTCACGATAGTCAAGGCATACAGCAAGCGCGGGAATTAGCTGCCCATCACGCCAAATTGGCTGCTGAAGACATTGCGATTCTGCCCCCATCAGAATCACGCCAAGCCTTAATTGACATCACTGAATATGTGTTGAGTCGGCTTTATTAAAAATTTTTAATCATAAAGTTTTGATGTTGGAGTTGGGATTCAAAAAATTGGAGATGTATCCAAGGATTCCCAACTCCAATTTTTTTTAAGCAATATCTGGTGGTATTTTTCTGGAAGTTTTTTTGGGTTTGAGGCTTTGTTTTAGTTGTTTTTGAATGGTTTTTTCCAACTGGGAACGCTGCACTTCAAAAGTATGGGCTAATGTTCCAGGTGTTTCTAAAAAAACTATGCTATCTACGGGTGCTAGGGCAATTAATTGGAACAAAATATGGGTGACAGCAATGGGTGTGGCCACCACTTGAGGGTCTCGCCCAGCAGATGAAATTAGGGAAACATCCTGTATGGTAGAAAAAGCGTAAATCACCTGCTTCTCCAAACTTGGATCTGTACGGTGGCTCAATGTAGTTAAGACCCAGCTTCCCTCCTTTTGGAGAATATAGTACTGGGAGTGGCGTAATTGTTGAGCGATCGCACGAAAAGCAGGAGCAATTGCTGTAACAAGATGAGGTGAAATACCATCGCGGGGTGCATTGTCGATCAGCAATTGAATTTGTGTTTCTAAATCCATAATGACTTGTCAACGGCTTTTGGGTAATGGCAATCACAGCAGGTTAAAGTGTGAAAAATTCCCGCCAAGTTGGGAATAATAAAATCAGCTATATCCTGAATGCAGGATAGACCTGCGTTTAGCTTCAAGGCAAAACGCAAAAAGCCAATACCTACAGTCGTACAGGTTGTTTCTATATATGTTAGGGTCTTTTAAACACCGAGACTATGAATTCAGCCGCAACCGCAACTATTCCAACCGCAACTTTTCTGGGAGAACATACTATCGGCGTGGAGGTGATCTTTCAACTCCTGTACAAGGAGTTTCGGCAATCAACCAAAGCCTCAGAACAGAATTGCCATGATGTGGCAACACGTATTACTACCGAAGTATACAGAATTTGCAGCGAAAGTAAACGCATCCAAGCTTCCGGTGCAGTAGAAAGCTCCGCAATGACCCTAGCCAGACATCGGCTGCAACAATGTCTGAGATACTATCAGTTGGGTTCCAATAGAGGCAGAGTTGAATTACACAGTACTCTGAGCGCCATTATTTATCGTTACATTAATCCTCCCCAGAAGCAATTAAGCTATCAAGGGCGGCTGACTATCATAGAAGATTTTCTACAAAGTTTTTATCTAGAAGCATTAAACGCTTTCCGACGAGAGAATCAATTGGGTACTACTTATCGTCCCCAAACTCTCTTGGAATTGGCAGAATACATGGCCTTTACCGAACGCTATGGTAAACGGCGCATTCCCTTACCT
Source organism: Nostoc sp. FACHB-190 (assembly GCF_014696905.1). NCBI lineage: Bacteria > Bacillati > Cyanobacteriota > Cyanophyceae > Nostocales > Nostocaceae > Nostoc > Nostoc sp. FACHB-190. Next base: position 30,987 of record NZ_JACJQW010000018.1, on the reverse strand, counting down.
GGTCGTCAGCAACAATTAATTATTTTGCGGGCGCAGACTTTCTCTCAACAACAACCTCCCGAAACCAGCGTTGATATTGAACAAGCGGCGGAAGGTAGTTCTGGTGATGGTGATGGTTCTTGGGAAGAACCCGCAGTCCAGCAATTACGTTCTACAATGGCCACACAAGCAGAACCAGAACCTGAAGAAGATACTTTGCGTTCGGTTGTGATTACCGAGTTAATGAGTTATTTGGAGCAGAAACAACAATCTGATTGTGCTGATTATTTCTCTCTCCGACTTAAAGATTTATCCACACAAGAAATTGAGGCAATTTTAAATCTCACTCCTCGTCAGAGAGATTACTTACAACAACGCTTCAAGTATCATTTAATTAGGTTCGCTTTATTACACCGTTGGGAACTAGTACACGAATGGTTAGAAGCTTCTTTACACACAAATTTGGGGTTGACTCCCCAGCAATGGGAAGCCTACACCTCGCAGCTAGACGAGAAACAACGGTCTTTACTCGACTTAAAACAGCAAGGACAACCCGACGATAAAATTGCAAAAACTCTAGGGTTATCAATGGCACAACTGCAAAAACGCTGGTTTAAGGTTCTGGAACAAGCTTGGGAAATTCGTAACTCATTAGTGTCCGGATCAGGTGCATCTACTCATGAATAGTGACTCAGAATCCTTAAAAAACCAATTACTCACTTGGCTGTTAGCAGATGATGTTAACACCAGTGAGTCTAACCTGGTCGAGTTTAAGGAAATAGACGGGGTAGAAAACTCTCTTCAACAAGCAGCCACTTTCGCCAGTGGCGATCTAGAGTTGGGAGGGGTACCCCAAACCTTTAAACTGGGAGATATTCCTACTGTGCAAGACCGTTTCCAAGCCGTACTCAAGCGTCGTTTACAAACCGAAATCGAAAACCAGCCTCCTTTGTTTCCTTGGGAAACACAATTAATGGAATATCCTGAGCGTTTGGAAGAGCGATCGCTCAGTTTAGTTCCTGCCTGGGGTTGGAAAGCACAACAATCTAAGCTGAATCTGCCAATTAATTTGCCAGAAACAGTTTTCCGCGAATTACTAGAAAAGTGCCAAACACTGTTAACTGCTTCACTGCCTTTGGGAGCTAAATTAGTTCAGGCAGTGGAAGACTTCTTCCCACAAGAATCTTCTTATGCACTGAATGATATTGCTGGTTTGGTACTCAGAAGTACTTATCGGTCTGCGGATGTTCTCGATCAAAAACTCAACATCGAGAGCGATTACCCAGATTTACAACCGCGTCAACAAATGGCATTGTCTTTAATGGCTGCCAAACAACTGCTAGAAAATTTAAGTCTGCCAGTGACACCAAACAGTCCAGTGGTAGAAAGACAATGGTTGACAAGTGAAGGTTTGTTGACTTTGCGGGTTGAATATCAATCTCGTGGCAAACACACTCAATTACGAGTTGAGGCTGATTTACCCACCAAAGGAATTGTGACATTGCGAGCTGATGGTACTTTGGCAATGGCTCAGTCTTCTAGTGCGGGCTGCTTGAATGTTGAGTTATCCTGTCAGGAATTTAACCCAACCTATACTTTAGAAGTTGAGTTTCCTGAAATAGACCAACAGCCTTTGTTATTTGTGATTAATCCTACAATCTAGTCCAGATCAAAGACATCTGAGAGATTAAGAAAATTATTGTGGTTTTGGAGCTTATCTTTTTTAATAAGCGATCATTAGGGCTTCTACGTTTTTTTAAACGATCATTAGGGCTAAAACTATGAGACTCCCAAAGAATGCTGAGGGGAGTTACTGCTATCTGAACCAGAATTTCGGCAGGTTATAGCAGAAGGCAGTGGTTCGGCTCCTTTCGACTGCGCTCAAGGCAAGTCGCTCACCAACCAGAGCTAAAAGCTTTGCTATGCCTGGTATTCGTGCTTTTTAAATTGCCTCACTTATACTTCGACTGCTATATAAGTTACAACTAGGTAGATAGTTTAACTTAGCCAGTTTGAGATTTGCAATTTTAAATTGGTGATTGAACCGTCCAAAATCCAAAATTGTTTGACTGCATCTACACCTGACCTTGTAAATGTTTAACTTATCCAGGATTGATTGGTCTTCGCGTCTACCTATAGTTAATAGTTGGCGACAAAATATCCAGACTGCACCTGTAATGGTAGTGGAAGATTCGGTTCCTCTGCGGGTGCTAGTTTTTGGGTTAATTGTGATGGGAATTGTGGCGGTGGATATTGCCGCCGATACCAAATTTAGTTTTTGGGCTGTCCCTTTAAGTGTTGTCGGGGGAATTTGGAGTTACCGCTATCGCCGCAGCCAAAATATTCCCGTGAAGTTCTGCATCGCCATTGGGATGCTAGTGTCTTTGGGTGCGTTCTTTGGGCAAGTACTGGGAGAATTAAACGATACGCGGCTGGCTTTAGCAGAGTTATTAATTCAACTGCAAATACTCCATAGTTTTGATATGCCCAGACGCAAGGATTTGGGCTATTCAATTGTGATTGGTTTGATTTTGTTGGGTGTCGCGGCAACCCTGAGTCAAACTTTGGCTTTTGCACCTGTACTATTGTTGTTTTTAGCGATCGCCTTACCAACTTTAGTCTTAAATTATCGTTCCCAAATCGGGTTAGATGAGTCAAAAGTTAAAAGGGAAAAGGCAAAAGAATCACAATTAAAATCATATTTACTTTTTTACTTTTTACTTTTTACTTTAATTGTGGGGCTAGGGTTAGGAATTTTTGCGGTTCTACCCCGGTTCCCTGGTTATCAATTACGGACATTTCCCGTTAGTTCGCCGATTGAAGTTAAGGGCAGTTTTACCGGACGCAGTATTATTAATCCTGGTTATGTGCGTCAAGGCAATGCGGAAAATCAAGGCAATGGTACAGAAAACAGTCAAAATGGTCAACCAGGAAAATTAAACGATAGTTTTTATTATGGCTTTAATAGCCAAATGAATCAAAACCTGCGGGGAAGCATGACATCCAAGGTGGTGATGCGGGTGCGATCGCAGGTGGAAGGTTTTTGGCGGGTATTAGCATTTGATCGCTACACAGGTAAGGGTTGGGAAATTTCCCGCAATGATAATGTTACTACCCTCAAGCGATCGCCTTGGTCTTATCAAATTTATCTGTCTCCACCTCCCACCACCGCTAAAACCAGAGAAGTCGTACAAACCTATACAGTGGTAGCAGATTTGCCGAATTTGATTCCGGCAATGTCTTACCCCAAAGAAATTTACTTTCCCACCCCGATTATTGCTGTTGATCAGGAAAATGGACTGCGATCACCAGTTGCTTTAGCGGAAGACTTGACTTACACAGTGATTTCCGAAGTACCTTACCGCGATCGAACTGTGTTAGGTAAAGCTACTACTAACTATCCAAAAAACATTACAAAATACTATTTGCAAATTCCACCAGAAATTTCACCCAAAGTCCGCAAATTAACTGAAGAAATTCTGGCGAATTACCATCGCAATAATGTATCTAAGGTGTCAAAAACTTTAGATGCAACTTATGAAAAGGTACTTTATCTAGCCCAATACCTCAAGCAAAATTATTCGATTCCCCAAAATCCCTTGGAGTTTCCTTATTTGGGAGACAAAGAAGATTTAGTAGAAGCTTTCTTATTTAAATATCAAGGCGGCTATCCAGACCATTTCTCAACTGTGTTAACAGTCATGCTGCGTTCGATTGGGATTCCCGCGCGGTTAGTGGCGGGGTTTGGTGCCGGCGAATTTAATCCGTTTACAGGAATGTATGTTGTGCGTAACACCGATGCTTACGCAATGACAGAAGTTTACTTTCCTAAATATGGTTGGTTTACCTTTGACCCCATTCCCAATCATCCCTTAATTCCCCCTTCTGTTGAAGACTCCCAAACCTTTAGCGTTTTGCGGCAATTCTGGAATTGGGTGGCTGGGTGGCTACCTTCCCCTGTGACGGGCTTCTTGAACACGTTCTTTGGGAAACTCTTGGGTTGGATATTTAAAGCGATCGCTTGGTTTTTTGCTTTATTCGCTCAAGGTTGGCTGGGTGTGTTAACTGGCTTAACTTTGGGAACTACAATTGCTTTCTTTGGCTGGCTGGGTTGGGTACAGTGGCGGAAGTGGTTAAAGAGTCGGTGGTTGAGTAAATTACCACCAATGGAAAGGCTTTATCAACAAATGCTGCAATGGACAGCCAGCAAAGGTCTAGGTAAGCATCCGTCACAAACACCCCTAGAATATGCCCAAGTGTCATATCAACATCATCCACCAGCCACAGCCCAAGTCATCGATGAAATTAGTCAGGCTTATGTGACTTGGCGCTATGGTGGGCAGACTCCCAACTTGCAACAATTACGCCAAAAATGGCAAGAAATCAAAAAAGGACACAAGAGGTAGGGGCGCAGGGTGCAGAGGGGAGAATCTTCTCCAATTCCTCCTTGTCCCCCTTGTCCCCCACACTCCCCACACCCCCCACACTTCCCACACCTCCCACACCCCCCACACCTCCCCTTTCAAGGGCAGGCTTTTTTTATTAGACAAATTTTTGGGCTTTTAAAACCAAAATTATTGTCTGAACAGTTAAAACTACGTTTCATAATTGAGAATATTCTCAACTATTTATCGAAGGTTTAAAAACCTGCCCTTGAAAGCCACACCTCCCACACCCCCCCCACCCCCCACACCTCCCACACTCCCCACACTCCCCACACCCCCCTCAACGGCCATAGATTACTTCCTCACAATTACGCATGTGCCTACGGGAGGATTTTCAGTATATTTCGCAAATAAACAGCTAAAAAAAGCATAGTTTGTCTAAAAACTAAAGAAAGCTAGATGTGATGCGTTGTAACTCCAGTTTTTTAGGGATAACATGGAAATAAAATCCTTACTGGATTCTCGTACCACATTTAGTCTCAGTTATTTTATGGACATTCAATTAATAAATATCGGTTTCGGCAACATTGTCTCAGCTAACAAAGTAGTTGCGATCGTCAGCCCAGAATCTGCGCCAATTAAGCGGATTATCACCGATGCGCGGGAAAAAAACCAGCTGATTGATGCAACTTATGGTCGTCGGACAAGGGCTGTAATTATCACCGATTCTAATCATGTCATCCTTTCCGCAATTCAGCCCGAAACGGTAGCAAACCGATTCGTGATTTCCCGCGATCACCATACGGTAGATAATTAACCAAGGATAGTTGACAAACGACTATTCTGTTTGCACCATATCGGCAGTACTATGTGAATTAGACTGGTTTTCTGTCACCAGTGCTACAAATTCGTGAGTCGAGGTCAGCCTGACAACGAACTCCAATGCAAAAATCATGATTGTTGATTAATTCACAGGTTGAACGGATGATGCAAGTTTTACCCATCCAGACTAGTGCTACTACCACAGAATGCCCACCTACAGGCAAGTTAATTGTTTTAACTGGCCCTAGTGGAGTTGGCAAAGGCACCTTAATGCGATCGCTGTTGCAGCGTCATCCGCAACTGTATTATTCTGTATCCGTGACAACTCGTTCTCCTCGCCCCGGAGAAATTGATGGCAAAAATTATTACTTTATTAACCGTAATAAATTTGAACAACTGGTTGCTCAAGGTGAATTTTTAGAGTGGGCGGAATTTGCGGGGAATTATTACGGTACTCCGCGAGAAACTGTAGTCAATCAAATTCAGTCTGGTAAGTTAGTAGTGCTGGAAATTGAGTTAGAAGGAGCAAGACAAATTCGCGCTTCCTTTCCTAATGCTCTCAGCATTTTTATTTTGCCGCCTTCTTTTGATGAATTAGAAAAACGGATACGTGGCCGTGGACAAGACTCTGAAGAAGCGATTTCCCGTCGCCTAGTCCACGCCAAGGCGGAAATCGCTGCTGCTGATGAATTTGATATTCAAATTGTCAATGACGATTTTGAAACAGCACTTGCAGCGATCGAAGCCGCGATATTTGAATAATCACACACCAAGCATTTTTAGCACCAAATAATTAAGGACACATATTTCTATGTGTCCTTAAAATTTTTTGATGAATATCCATTTTTTGATAATGTAACTTCTAAAAAAACTAGCCTCTAGTATATATCGGCGGAAATAAACAGACATCTGGAATTGCTAAAAGGCTTGTGGTATCAATATTTTTTCTTTTGACTTTTGACTTTTGACTTTTGCCTTTTTGTACTAGCCCCTAGCCCCGCATAGCTTGGCAAATGGTAATCAGTAATTAGAATTACTAATCACTAATTACCAATTACCAAAAACCAATTAGCCGATTAAGCCTTGAATGAGTGCAATATTGCTAGTTAGGAAGTAAGCAACTACTGCACCACCAATGCCACCAATTAAGAAAGCACTAGCAAAGTTGTTCCAGCCTTCTTTAGATAGGAAAGCATCTGGGGCTGAAGCGCCAGTTACACTGTTCAGGGCTTTGGGAGGATTGCTATTGGCATATAAAGATAAACCACCTGTCAGAAAAATTACTAGGGCGATCGCACCTAATAAGCCTGCTAGGTTAGCGTTTTCTGCACTACGCAGTGGGCCATATTTAGCGAAGGGGCCAAATATCCAGTAGCCATGTGCCATACCAACTTCTAGCCCACGTCTGAAAGGAGTTAAACCTAGACGATAAGCTGGCAGGTTATTGATGAACCACTTGATTGCGGGAGAAGAATTAACAGGGGTTTCGAGATTACCCAACTGAGGATCACCACCTGCGGGAAACACGACTTCTCTGTTTCTCACATCGCTGGGTGAATTTTTAGATGCGTCTACTGCTTGCGCCATAATTCGATGTTCGCCTCTCAATTACACATGCAACAGTTTAAAATTCCAATGCTTTGGTTATGGCAGTGGGTGGAACAGTAGGTCTGGGAAAAAGCGGTTAAACTCAATCAAAATGCCTGCTGTAATTGTCAGCCAGAGGGTGGCTGCCACTGGTGCTGTGGAAATAAATTTAATCAAATAGGATGATTGATCGCCTTTTTCAGCCATGTATTTAATCTCCAAAACAATGAATCAGTTAAGCAAAACCTAACGAGGAGAAACGGGGATCTCAGAATCTTTAGCAGCTAATTCGCCAGAAAGGAATTCTTTCAAAGCGGCTGCTGGCCAAGCAAAACCTGTGGCAATTAGGGGTAGTGCCAAAGCCAAATCGATTTGGATTTCTTTTTGTTCGGTGTCAGATTCTTTTCTAATTGCGATTAGGTAAGCACGACCTACCCAACCAATCCAGCCAGCAATGTAAAGAAAGAGAATGCTGGGAATCAAAAAGTCACCAGCGCGGTCTAGACGACCATCAACAATCAGGTGAGGATAGCCTTCAGGGCCACAGAGTGCTTGAGAGTAACGCTCAAATCTCTTTTGACCTGATTGGGGATCGGCAGTTGTATTTCGGGCATTTTTAGCTAGTGCTTGAAATGCGGGGTTGTCTTGGCAGGGTGTAAGATTAGCCCCTAGAGCTTTCGCTGGGGGAGCAAAATTGAACCAAAGACAAATCGCTAAAATCAAAGCAAACAATCGTCGCATGGAGTTGTTTCCTTTTATTACAAAAGAAAAAGTTTTTTGTACAAAACGAAGCGGCTTGTACATTCTTTATTTGGCTAACTAGCAAGTCATCATACTCTTGCCTGGGAACCGAGTAAAGTTTAAGTAAATAAAAGTTAAAGCTTCTCAAACAAATCGTTATTTTGTAGAACCCTCAGATGGCAACCGTTTTAGCAATCGAAACCAGTTGTGATGAAACTGCCGTCGCAATTGTTAACAATCGTCAAGTTCGCAGTAGTATTATTGCCTCCCAAATTCCAGTTCATCAGCAATATGGTGGAGTTGTCCCAGAGGTGGCATCACGCCAGCATTTAGAGACGATCAACCAAGCGATCGCCCAAGCTCTGGAACAGGCACAATTAGACTGGTCAAAAATTGATGGCATCGCTGCCACTTGCGCCCCTGGTTTGGTGGGAGCATTATTGGTGGGGTTAACTGCTGCCAAAACTTTAGCGATCGTACACAATAAACCATTTTTGGGAGTCCATCACCTCGAAGGCCACATTTTTGCGACTTACTTGAGTGAGCCAACTTTAGATCCCCCTTTTCTTAGCTTACTGGTTTCAGGCGGACATACAAGCTTGATTTATGTTAAAGACTGTGGTAGCTACGAAACCCTGGGTGAAACCCGTGATGATGCGGCAGGGGAAGCCTTTGATAAGGTAGCACGCTTGTTAAATCTAGGTTATCCAGGTGGCCCTGTAATTGACAAGTTAGCACAGCAGGGCGATCCCCAAGCTTTTGCCTTACCGGAAGGAAAAGTTTCCTTACCGGGTGGCGGTTTTCATCGCTATGATGGCAGTTTTAGTGGCTTAAAGACAGCCGTACTCAGGTTAGTGCAGCAATTTGACAAAAATGGCGAGCAAGTGCCTGTGGCAGACTTAGCAGCCAGTTTTCAGGCAACTGTAGCCAAGGCACTCACCAAAAGAGCGATCGCTTGCGCCCTGGACTATGGACTCAATACCATTGCTGTAGGTGGTGGAGTAGCAGCAAATAGTGGCTTGAGACAGCACTTGCAAGCCGCCGCCAGTCAACATAACCTGCGTGTTTTATTCCCACCCCTGAAATTTTGTACCGATAACGCCGCCATGATTGCCTGCGCCGCATCTGACCATTTATCTCGCGGTCATGTCTCACCCTTGACTTTGGGTGTAGAGTCGCGGTTATCGCTGGGTCAGGTGATGAAGTTGTATGAAGTGTAATGGTTATTTGTCCTTTGTCCTTGGTCATTTGTTCTTTATCCAAAACTCTTGACCATTGACTACTGATTACTGACAATTGCCCGAATATGGCTGGCAACAGCATCTGGTTGTTCTAACATAGCTAAATGTCCACAATTAGAAATTTCAATCACATTGTCACCACAGTATTGAAAAAGCCGATGAAAGCTGGCTAAATGGCGAACATATTTCGGTTCCATGACCTTATCATCGGCACCAGCCAAAAAATATACAGGCTGTTTTAATTGTGATACCAACTGCGGTAGGCGATTGACTTCTTCTTCGGTTGTGGAATCTAATAACGCTCCCAACGCCGCTTCTGGGTCAGCAACCACAAAATCTATCACCCTTTGACGCGCCCAGTAACGGTCTAGAGGGCGGGCTACACTGTCTCTAGTAAATAGCAAATCAATCAAAGGGATTTGAGATAGCCAGCGCGGACGAACTTGTAAAAATCTCTGACCTGCTGAACGAAATTTTTCAAAAGCTTCCTTGAGATAAATCCCACCACCAGCGTTGATACAGATTACACCTTGAACCACATCAGGTAGTAAAGCAGCTGCCCAAAGTGCGATCGTCCCGCCCAACGAATGCCCAATCAACCAAGCACTGGTAATATTTAGCTCTTGTAATAAAGCGGCTAAATCTTGGGCGTAAGCAGTTGGTGTATACAGAGAATCAAATTGGGAATTAGAACTATCCAGCAATTGGGATGTCAAACCAACAGTACTTTGTAAACGATTTACATCAATTTCAGCGTGAGATTGGGACTCACCAAAACCGCGTAAATCATAAGATAAACACTGTAAATCTACGGACAGACGGGAAATCACAGGTTGCCAGTACCCACGACTATTTAGCCAACCGTGGATAAATACTAAAGCATGGGGGCAAGCAGTGGGAGCCGTTAACTCGTATGCGTGTGGAACGCCTAAGATTTCTATGGTTGCCATATTTATATCGTACCCCCAAGCATGGGTACGACTAAATACAGAACAGAAAATGTAGGGAGGGATGAGGGGTTAGGGGCTAGAGACTGGAGGCTAGTACAGGTCGGTGTAAATAAACAGACTATCTGGAATTGCTAAAATGCTTGTGCTATCGTTATTTTTCTTTTTGCCTTTTGCCTTTTGCCTTTTTGTACTAGCGAATTATTTCCCCAACAAACGCTGTCGGACTCCTTCGGCAATTTTATGTCCGAGATATTCAGGAATTAAGCTTTCGTTTGGCCCCAACAAATAGAGAATCAGCCGCGTGCGTCCTCGCCAAACCAACAAATTCGCGTTAACTACTAGCAAATCTTCTTGCCAGATAGCGTACATCACTTTGTAAAACAATCCTGGTTGGTTATCTGCTTCAATCACCAAAGCCGGCAGATGAAATACAGGATCGACATAAAACTCAGTCTGTACTTGTTCTAAGCCAGCATCTAAATTAAATTCTACTGCCAGCATTTCTTCGACTTCAAAGCGCCCTCCTAAAGCCTCTCGAATTGCCCGACAGACATTTTCTGCGGTTTTCTCTGTCAAAGCTTTGCTACCGCGAGAGACTAAAAGTTTGATGAAAACTAACATTGGTGGTCGAATTTGACCGTACAGACTCAGACCGTGAATGGTCAAGCCATAAGCGGCCAGCACACCAAAAATATCACTGAGGAGAAAGGACTGGTTACGGTAAGCAAAGTGTAAAGCACTTTTGCTACCTTCCGGCTTTAACTCGATAACAGCACGTCTGGTTTTATAAAGACGGTAAGCTAATCGGAGATTTTGCAGTTGAATCTCACTGCTGACAAATTGCTCATAAAACTGGGGGAACGCTCGGTTAAAGCGTTTTAGGAGTTCCAGTGTCGAAGATTTTAAACCAGAAGCCATTGTTGGGGGTAAGACTCGCTTGCTGTTTTCACCTGGGGGCTGTGGACTAGGGACTGGGTGCTAGTAATAAACATTATTCCCAACAACCAGTAGTTAATACCGATATTCACATAACAGAAGACAGGAGGCAGGAGGAGGACACTTTGCTCAAGTCGAGCCAGCGCGTTGCGGAGGTTCCCTCCGTTGTAGCGACTGGCGTGGGCAACCCGCCCACGCAAGTGTCTCCAGAAGGCAGAAGTCAGGAGGAAAAGTCTGATGATTCCTGGCATTCAAGCTTTCCAATTGTCCTAACACATCTGACTACCGCCATATATACAATTGACTCTCAAAACTTTGCCTTTTGGGGAATTTTCCCTGGACTTTACAACAAAATGCTAAAGTTGAAAATGATTGGTACAAAACACGCGATTAAAAGCTGTTGCCATTAAATGATCCCAACAAAATCTGAAAAACTCAGGGTGTAGGGTAAAAGATGGCACTGACTTGATAAAACGTGTATCATCTCTTTAAAAGAGTGGTAGCCAATTCAGTTATACTACCCGAACCACGTTGGCATGGGTTTTTGGAAAACTTGGTTTAGTACTCCTGAATCTGTAACGGCAAATAGAGCAACTTCCTTTGAAGAACATACAGGGGAAATTGGTAACTCTAGTGCTAATAGTGATGCGGCGCGAAACGCGGAACGCATTGTTTTTAGCACAGAGAGAGATATTGACTTGTATGAATTAGAAGAACTGTGTGATGCAGTTGGTTGGTCGCGTCGTCCTTTGCGAAAAGTAAAAAAAGCCATAGAGCATAGTTTTCTCGTCGCCTCGATGTGGCAAGTACGAGGAAACCAACGTCGGCTTATTGGTTTTGCCCGCGCTACCTCAGATCATGCTTTTAATGCCACGATTTGGGATGTAGTAGTTCATCCAGACTTTCAAGGTAAAGGGCTGGGTAAAGCTTTGATGAAATACGTACTCAAAAAACTCAGAAGCGAAGAAATCAGTAATGTGACTCTCTTTGCTGATCCCCATGTAGTTGATTTCTATAGGGGTATGGGTTTTATGACTGACCCTGAAGGCATTAAGGGAATGTTTTGGTATCCTCACTAAAATATTGTGGCTAGAGGCTAGTACAATAAAGCAAAAGTAAAAAGGCAAAAGAAATAGTCATATCACAAGCCTTTTAGCAGTTTCTTATTGTCTGCTTATTTCCGCAAACCTGTACTAAGGGCTAGAGTTTAGAGACTAGTATTTTTACTCAACACTTTCCACATAGCACTTTTTCAGAGTGTCTTAATACATAACCTTTGACTATAAATTCAGGTGAATGGTTGGCAAATAGATGTTAAGCCTGCTATGATGGTAAAGGTTGTGTGTTAAGTTAAATGTCTGGTAATGCGAAAGGCAAAGTCAGTCACGCCCAACTAAAAAATCCGGGATGTAGCGCAGCTTGGTAGCGCGCCTGCTTTGGGAGCAGGATGCCGCAGGTTCAAATCCTGTCATCCCGACTGAAGTTTAATACTTTAAATTTGGGAATATCCTATCTATGTATTTATCCAGAGATAGGATATTTCTTTATATTTTTAAGTTGTCATTAGAATTTACTATCGTTGAAGTAGAAAATTTTTGTGGCAGTCGAATTGTGTACTAAGTTTAACAATTAGATTGTATAGGAATACGGTTTGATTCCTGAATCTAGTTGTGTAGGTAGGGATTAGGGAATGGGGAGTAGGGAGTAGGAAAGAAGCCTGATCTGGGTGTACTGATTTTTTTCCCAAATCAAATATGAGTCTTATAGATACTACAGAAAACGATAATTTAGTTTTTTTGGTTTGGTCAAAAGTCGAGGAATTATATTTTGAATAGTAAAATCAGCCGAGAGTAAGTCTAGGTATTGATTTAAGCAATGATATAAGCAATAAATAAATGGAACGAATTATTTTGCGATCGCGTCACTAGTTTTTGAGAAAGACAATAAAATGGCATTAATCATCTCAACGGTCAGCAAAAGTTTTCATTTTTTGAGAGCAGTCTATAATAGGCATCTATAATTCTTGTGCAGGAATCAGGCAAAGCCAAATAAAAAAATCAGGTTGCAGCACAATTGACTGCGACAAAAATAGCGTAGGAGTTCTCAAGAATTTAGAAATCTCCCATTTTGCGAGTTGATTGTGACCATTTAACAGCCATTATGGCGTTTTTACATCTCCAATGGATTGCTATATAACTAAAACAAGTTAGTGCTGTGCAAATCCAACCAATTAGTCTGACTTTAATTAAAAACCATTGACGCGAGGAGTAGTCATGAAAGCATTAGTTCGCTGGGGCGCAACATTGGGTTTAATCGGGAGTACTCTGTTAGGCACAGTTTTTGTCGGTAATGTCCCAGTGCTGGCATTGTCAGAACAACAAATCAAAGAAAAACTAGACTCAGTACCAGTGTATCTGATTACCAATGATAAAGGATTACCTTTGAGTCGTCCTTTACCAGAAAATCAAGATGGTAAAAAACTGGGTGGTTCAGTCACAGGCGTTTATCTCAGCCGTCAAGAGGCGCAGGCTTTTATTAATCAACTGCGGACGACCAACGCTAACGACCCCAAAATGGCAGAAATTGTCAAGAATCTCCAGGTGACAGCTGTACCGTTGGGAATTATTTATCAGCAGTTGCAAGAAACCAAAAATCAACCTAATCGTTTGGTATTTGCTTTTAAACCAGTAGATCAGGATGTCAAAGGCGCATTAGAATTATTGAACCAAAGCGGTCAGAAAGTCGAACAGTTTCGGAGTGTGCCGATTTTTGCGGTTCGCTTTGCACCAGATCAAGGTTATGTACCCATTAAACTGACAAACGACAAAGAACAAGTCGTACCGTTGTTTGTGAGTAAGCAAGATGCTCAAGGTTTGTTAAACCAAGTCAAACCAAAATATCCCAAGGCGGATATTCAGGTTATAGACATAGATGGCGTAATCAAGACTTTACAAGATAAGAACGAAGATTGGCTCAAGCAAGTGGTATTAGTGCCTTCTCAAGAATCCAGAGAATATATTCGGACTTTACCCAAAAATTCGGGAAACAGTGGGAATAATAATGCCCAGCCTGCAAAGCCAAAACGTTAAAGCATGGCAGATCAACAGCCACAGGTAGTTTCTGGGTTACAACTTTGGCAGTGGCGTAAGCAAGCAATTCAAGCTGCGATCGCTGCTGCTGTACCCCCATTAGAAGTTGATTGGCTGCTGCAAGAAATCGCTGGTTTAGACCGTTTGTCCCTGCGTTTAGAATCTTTCAAAGACTGGGCGGAAGTAACCATCGCTATGTCTTTGAGAGATTTAGAACAGCTTTGGCAGAAACGATTGCGCGATCGCTTACCAGTGCAGTACATCGCGGGTGTGACACCTTGGCGAAATTTTAAACTGGCGGTGTCGAGTGCGGTGTTAATTCCTCGACCAGAGACAGAGTGCATCATTGATTTAGCCGTAGCGGCGATCGCCCAAAATCAGGTTGTCAAGTCATTGGATCAAGGGCATTGGGTAGACTTGGGGACTGGGAGTGGTGCGATCGCTATTGGGTTGGCGGATGGGTTGCCAAACGCTACGATTCATGCAGTTGATTACAGCAACGCCGCCTTAGAAATTGCCCAAACCAACGCCAAAAATTTGGGATTTGCCGACCGGATTCATTTTTATCAGGGTTCTTGGTGGGAACCATTAACCACTCTCAAAGGCCAAATCAGTGGAATGGTTTCTAATCCGCCCTATATCCCGACGGAAACGGTGGCTACCCTAGAACCAGAAGTCAAGCAGCATGAACCACATTTGGCATTAGATGGTGGTGCGGATGGTTTAGATGATATTCGTCATTTAATTGAAGTCTCCCCCAGTTATTTACGCCCTGGTGGCGTGTGGCTGATTGAAATGATGGCGGGACAAGCGGGTGCAGTGCGAGAACTTCTGCAAAATCAAGGTAGCTATAGCGATATTCAAATCCACTCTGATTTAGAAGGAGTTGAACGTTTTGCTTTAGCGTATATAGGGAACAGGGGATAGGTGACAGGTAACAGATAGGGGTGAAAGGTTTTGGATATATACATCCCTACACCTTGACAGGAGTTATGAGTGAAAATACAAAAATTACGTATTTTCATTCATAACTTCTGACATTGGTAGATATGGCTCAAGTTGCTCTAGAAGATTTGATTGCAGGCGCACAGGCTGGCTGTTTAGTGAGTTTTCCGACTGATACTGTACCAGCACTGGCGACTTTGCCAGAGAAAGCTGCCTTAATTTTTGCCGCCAAGCAGCGCAGTCAGGATAAACCTTTGATTTTGATGGGTGCTAAGGCTGAGGATTTATGGCCTTATGTCAAGGGTGGCGAACATGAATATGAAATTTGGCAACAAGTAGTAAATAAATATTGGCCGGGAGGGTTAACGTTAGTATTGCCAGCGAGCGATCGCTTGCCCAAAGAAATGAACCCGACTGACCCAACTACAGTTGGTATTCGAGTCCCAAATAGTGCGATCGCCCGTTCTATTTTGGCAAAAACAGGCCCTTTAGCAACAACCAGTGCCAACTTTTCTGGACAGCCACCTTTACAAACGATGGCAGAAATTACGAGGCAATTTCCTGATGCGTTAACCTTAGAGACGAAAGGACTTATTGAGGAAATTTCTGGGGTTGGTGTACCTTCCACTGTTGCTAAGTGGACAGGAGAAAACTGGCAAATTTTGCGTCAAGGAAGCATCACGCTGGATTGATCAGAAAATCCATTAAAGTTAATAATTGCCATATTTATGAATTGGAGCAACTGGGCATATCTCGGAGTCGGACTCATCTTAGGAATCGGTTTTCGTTGGTTATTTGCCAAGTCAGCAAACACTAGTCCTAACATATCGCCCGTAATATCAGAATCACAAGAAACTGTGTCACAACTGCGGCAAGAAATCAAACAAACGCAGTTGGCTTATCAAATGGCGCAGGAGATGAGTCAATTTAAAGCGGGTTTTTTAGCACGTACTACCCATGAATTGCGATCGCCACTCAATAGTGTGATTAGCTTGCATCAATTAATTTTGTCAGACTTATGTGAAAATCCCGCAGAAGAACGAGAATTTATCGCCCAAGCTCACGAAAAGGCTCTGAAATTGCTGCATTTGATGGATGAAATTCTCAGCGTTTCTCGAACCGAATACGGTACAAATAAATTAGATATTCAGCCCCGATGTTTAGACACAGTTTTTCAAGAAGTTAAAGACTTAACTTATATGCTGGCGGCGAATCGGAATTTTTTGTTGCAGATGTCACCCATAGATCCAGAAGTTCATGTGTTGGCAGATCATCGCTGGTTACGCCAAATTTTAGTTAATTTAGTAGACACTGCAATTACTCAAATGCAAGAGGGTAGTATTTGGGTTTCCGCCACAGTTTCAGATCATACTAATATGGCTCATATCTATTTAGATATTCCCGCCCATGCTTTACCTGAAAGTGAGCCGATAGATTTAATGAAACATAATAATGAGCCTTCTCAAACTAAAGATGAGAAGGTCAATCTTTCTCCAGGAATGAAATTATTACTCAATCAAACACTATTAGAAGTTATGGGAGCAAAACTAGAAATGCTTCCCCATTTAACAAGTCCAGAATCAACTGATTCACTAACTAGGGTACAAATTACCATTCCTGTAGCTTGAAAAAGTGCTGAGTGCTGAGTGCTGAGTACTGAGTGCTGAGTAAAAAGCCTCTAGTACAGATCGGTGGAAATAAAGATACCATTTCAAGTTAGTGAAAAGCTTGTGTTATGAGCTTTTTGACTTTTGACTTTTGCCTTTTGCCTTGTTGTACTAGTCTCTAACCCCTATTCCTGAAACTGTAATTCTGCTGCGGAAAGGGAATTTAGCTGTTTGGATTGGTTATGTAGCACCATAGTTGTGCTGCTGTTGGGTATAAAACCCATTTTTGTATAGAATCCTTGTTGGTGAGTGGTCATTAAATATACTCGCTCTACCAATTTCATTCGGGGATGGTTCAAAACTGTTGTGATTAATTTGCTACCTAGCCCAGTGCCTTGGTAGTCTGGGTGAATGACTACATCCCAGATTGTGGCGCGATAGATACCATCAGAAGTTGCTCTAGCAAAGCCAACGAGTTTTGTATCATCCCATAAAGAAATTACTGGCTCGCTGTTGGTAACAGCGATGTTTAAATCCTCAATACTACGTCCTTTTGCCCAAAAAGCTGCAAGATTAAATAATTCTTGGAGTTGGTAAAGGTCGATGTCAGAATGGCGATCGCTAAATTTAATCTGAGGATGGTTCATGTGTAGCAACTCAATTGCACCAATAAGTATGTTTGCTTTTATTTAGTCATATTGTGCAGAAAATTTCTCCATAGGCATAGTGAAATGCAACCATATACAAATTTATTTAACCATTCTCAGACTTACTCACAAATGAACTTCCACAGAGGATGACTAGGCCCTTGCTGGCGGATGCGACAAACTTGTTTTTCTAGGCGTTCTTTTTCTGGCTGTGGTAGTCCCATTAAAATATTACGGCTTTGCCAAACTAAAACAGAAATGGTCATGGCAATACAAAAACTTAAACCCAAGGTAGACAGGGGATGATAGATGAGTCCATATCGCACTGCTACCCAGGTAAAGTATTGTTGCCACAGGGCAATTTCTGAGCGTAAATTCCACAGACTCACAGGTGCAATCAACAGCCATAAAAATGTCACAAATAACCATCTGCCATACACTGTCAGCTGATGTAGTTTCTGAACTTGTTTAGCAAAAGATGGGTCATTAATTGATGGTTGTTCTGATTGATCCATAGCAGGAAAAGGTCACGCGGACGTTGATGCAAATAGTGTTAGCAATTTTTGATTTTAAATGCGAGATTTTGGGTAGTTTTTGAATTTGAGTCTTGGTTTGAGAAATGTGGAAGCAGTATAAACAACATTTCAGCAAGTTAATCGAAAATCCCTAATAATTGACTAACTATCTGCTGATGCGTCAAATGCTTCGCTGTTGGTGACTGGATTAGGTTTCTCGGTACGTTCCCGCCACAAAGCTAGGAGAGTACTAGCAATAAAAATACTGGAGTAAGCCCCGGCGATGAAACCAATAATTAAGGCTAAGGCAAAGTTTTTTAGGGTCTCTCCCCCAAACAGAAAGATGGCAAATAAGGTCAATAAAGTTGTTAAGGTGGTGTTGATAGACCTAGTTAGGGTTTGATTGACGGCATCATCAACAATTTCGGCAATTGGGCGGTTAGGATTGGTTTTGAGGGTTTCACGAATGCGATCGTAAATTACCACTGTGTCGTTGACTGAAAACCCAGTAATTGTCAGCAAAGCAACGATGAAAAGGCTATCTACTTCTGTTCCGAAAACCAGACCAAAAATTGAGAATATACCTACTGTGATCAACACATCATGAAACAAAGCAATAATCGCAAAGACGGCATAATCTAACTGGAATCGGAAAGCTAGGTAGACGATAATTCCAGCAAAGGACACCACTAAAGCAATCATCCCAGAGGTAAATAACTCTCTTCCCAAGGTAGGCCCAACTGTGTCAATTTGGTTTTTCTGCTCGTCAAAAGCACCAACTTTGGCGCTGAGAGCATTTTGCAACTGGGTACGCTGATCGCGATTTAAATTTTTTGTCCGAATTAGTATACCGTTTTCTTTTTTGGTTTCTTGATCGGCAACAATTTGGATACTGCTATCACCTAGCCCTTGTTCTTTGGCGACTTCCCGAACAACGTTGATATCAAGTGGCTGTTCACAGTTTTTCGGTTGGCTGCAATCTCGTTCAAACTGTAGTCTTGTACCGCCGACAAAATCTAAACTTGGACGTAGAGGCGCACGAATATTTGGATTTTGCCAAGAAATCACCATTGAGATGATACCAGCGAGGATCACTGCACAAGAGATAGTCCACCAAAGCGATCGCGATTTGTTAATACTCAGTTTCATTGCGCTACCTCAGTCTTATTAGATGCTCCTGATGCTGACAGGTTCGGACAGTAAAATTCTGGTTTTCGCAGTGCAGGAATCGAAATTGCTAAAAACATAAAGGTACGACTACAGGTAATCGCAGTAAACATACTCACTGCTACGCCCAAAGCCAAGGTGAGCGCAAAGCCTTTCACCAAACCAGCACCTAGCCAGAATAACGCTGCACAAGCAATTACTGTTGTGACGTTGCCGTCTAAGATACTCGAAAAAGCGCGGTAAAAGCCAGATTCCACAGAGCGATACAATGACTTACCTGCTTGCAGTTCTTCTCTGGTGCGCTCAAAAATTAGCACGTTAGCATCCACCGCCATACCAATACTCAGAATAAAACCTGCAATACCTGGCAATGTCAGAGTTACACCTAACAAGGCAAAGCAAGCCCAAGTCAGAATAGCGTAGATAATCAGAGAAATATTCGCAATTAATCCTGGTAGTCTATAGTACAAAATCATAAATATTAATACTAAAAGCAGACCACCACTGCCAGCATAGATACTGCTGACAATACTGTCCTTACCCAAGGTTGCCCCAACGGTGCGGATTTCAGCAATTTCCACGGGTACAGGTAACGCACCACCACGCAGTTGCACGCCTAAATCATTGGCTTGTTGGGCTGTAAAGCGGCCTGTAATGACGGCTGCACCACCAGTAATCCCATTAGCCGCAAATTCTGGCCCGACTACAGGGGCGCTGATCAGTTCGTTATCAAGGAAAATCCCAATACTACGGCCTGTACCTGCTAAATTTTTGGTAATTTCAGCAAATAATTCACCGCCCTTCTGCTCAAAGCGAATGGCAACATTCCAATTGTTACCTTGTTGAGTCGGTTCACCGTAGGCATCTTGCAGGTATTTACCATTAAGGGGAGGATCGGTGCTTTCAAATAATTCCAGGATAGCTTGATTATTTTTTTGTAATTCTTCTTGATTTTTGTTAATTGCGGCTTTATCTGTGCTGTTGCGTAATTCTTGCTGCTTGGCTTTCAGTTCGGCGCGTGAAGATTGAAAGGCAAAAAGTTGGGTTTCAGTTCCAGGTTTTTGTTTACGAAATTCTAATTGTGCTGTACCGCCTAGAACTCTTTCTGCTTGTTCGGGATCATTTACCCCTGGTAACTGGACAAGAATTTTATCTGCACCTACGGTTTGAATGACTGGTTCGGAAACACCAAGGCCGTTAATTCTTCCTTCTACGACTTTCTGAACGCCTGCTAATTCGCGTTCGGTGATTTCCTTCATCCCTGGTGCGGGTTTGACTTGAATTGTAAGCTGGGAACCGCCGCGTAAATCCAGCCCCAGAGGTATCGGAATTGTGGCAATTACTGCGATCGCAGCGATTACCAAAACTAATATCAAAGCTAATAGTGACTGCTGTCTTTGCATACCATAACTCGCAACTGACAAACGCTATAATAGCGTTCTTTGATGGAGTTTATGAATGATGGGGAGTGGGGAGTGGTGAGTGGGGAGTAGGTATCAATCAAGTCAAAGGTCAAAAGTCAAAAGGTAAAAGACTATATTTCTTTTGACTTTTGCCTTTTGATTTTTGCCTTTCTACTCCCTAAACCCGCATGGCGACCATTTTCTGTACAGCTTCAACGATTTGTTCTGGCTGAACAATGGTAAGACGCTCTAGAGCGCCGTTGTATGGTGTGGGAATATCTTGGGAAGATAGACGCAATACTGGTGCATCTAATTCGTCAAAAAGGCGATCGTTAATGGAAGCAGTTAGTTCTGCACCGATACCGCCAGTCCGCATACATTCTTCTACGACAATGACGCGGTGGGTTTTGCGGATAGATGCACCGATGGTATCAAAATCCAAGGGTTTGAGTGATATTAAATCAATTACTTCGGGGTCGTAACCTTGTTTTTCTAAAGCTTTGACGGCTTGCACGACATGATGGCGCATCCGGGAGTAAGTCAGAATTGTGACATCTTTGCCTTGACGCACTACCTCGGCTTTATCTAAGGGCAGGAGGTATTCTTCTTCTGGTAAATTTTCTTTTAAGTTATACAAAAGTACATGCTCAAAGAACAGTACGGGGTTATCGTCGCGGATGGCGGATTTGAGTAAGCCTTTGGCGTTGTAGGGTGTGGAACAAGCCACAATTTTTAACCCTGGTACGGCTTGAAAGTAAGCTTCTAGGCGTTGGGAGTGTTCTGCGCCTAATTGTCTACCGACACCACCGGGGCCGCGAATTACCATTGGAATTTTAAAGTTACCGCCGGAAGTATAGCGCAGCATCCCGGCGTTATTGGAGATTTGGTTGAAGGCGAGGAGCAGAAAGCCCATGTTCATACCTTCAATAATCGGTCGCAACCCAGTCATGGCCGCCCCGACTGCTATACCAGTAAAGCTATTTTCGGCGATGGGAGTGTCTAAAACCCTCAAGTCACCATACTTTTTGTACAAGTCTTTGGTGACTTTATAGGAACCGCCATAATGTCCTACGTCTTCACCCAGAACAAATACACTGGAATCACGCGCCATTTCTTCATCAATGGCTTCCCGCAGAGCGTTGAAAAATAATGTTTCTGCCATTTAAACCTTTAGTTACGACGGTTGTTTTAGAATCTTATCGCGCTGCCGTA
Organism: Nostoc sp. FACHB-190; assembly: GCF_014696905.1. Taxonomy (NCBI): domain Bacteria; kingdom Bacillati; phylum Cyanobacteriota; class Cyanophyceae; order Nostocales; family Nostocaceae; genus Nostoc; species Nostoc sp. FACHB-190. The sequence continues at coordinate 9,761 of NZ_JACJQW010000018.1, read as the reverse complement.
GCAAATACGGTGAGCGATCGCACTAGTTGGAGATGAGTTTTTGAAATATTAGTAAATCTACTGAATTCAATACTCAATAATGTTTATTTAGTATATACATAACTTGTCACAATTACGGTTGTATCTTGCTGTTATTCAGCATCATCCAGAACATGAGTAGATTTAGATTTCCGAATTTTTTGACTACGATTCGAGCAATAATTATTGTACTTTGTGGTTTGATGACTTTCTCGATATTAGGCTATGCAGCTTATCGAATTTATCAAGAATTATTTCGAGAACGTCATGTTGGTGACATAGTTAATCTAGAAACTGATTCTGATATTCAAGTGCAATTTAACTTGGGTTCATTTGAAGTGATTAAAGGTACACCGTACCTAATGGCAACGATCAGTTCCCAACAAAATTATCGTCAGTCTTACTATGAAAAAGAAGCTGCCAGCATTCGGAATTTTTTATTTTTTAATACCAGTGATCAATCAGCTTGGAAGTTAATTCCCAATAATAACTCGTTGTTTGTACGCTATCAAACATTAGGCTTATCAACACCTCCTGAAAATGTTATCAAAAACGTGCAAGGAATTTGGTATGAAGCGGTAACGGCTGACAGCGATGGTGACAAACGTCTGACAGCAAGCGATCGCAAAACTATAGCTGTTTCTGATTTTGCTGGCAAAAATTATACTGAAGTTATCCGCCAAGTAGACCAAGTATTAGGAACCCATCAACCGAATGAATCCACTTTCCTAGTTTTTTACACCTCAGATGCAAAAAATTTCGTGACTGAAATAAATATTTTAACGCGAAAAGTGGTGGTAACAAAACCATTACCACCGTTAGAGTAAAAAGTATTGAGTCACCGAAGTTTGCTCAACGGGGGTAACCCCCGCACGCAACTTCTCGCTGAGTAATTTTCCAAAACTAGTACAGTTCAGCCTGACTATACAAGTTTCTTCATTTCACACTTCATACTTCACACTTTTTGTTTTAACCACAAACAGTTGCATCTGGGACTGGCGCTACTGAATTTTCAGGAAAACGCTTTGGTCTACCGGGTTTACGTTTATGGCGTTGATTGATGGATTTTTCACTGGCGGAGGCTAATTCTTCTGGTGTACAGCCAAATAGACGTATAGCCTCTAGATATTTTTTGGGTGTCATTGTAGGTTCAGTGCGGCCAGCTTCCCAGTTACGTACACTGGTTTCACTAATTGCAAGCCTGAAGGCCACCTCTGCACGGCTAAGTCCAGCACGTTCTCTCAGGACTTGCATATCCATAGTTTCATGCTCCCTTTAAGAATAATTTTGAATTTATTTATTAAATCGATTGGCGTTTAAGCCAATTGCAAAGAATTTATTAACTATCTTATTTTATAAGCGATCGCCAATCCTCTAGCAAACGAGGTATAACATTCATAATATAAAGAGTTTAAATATACAATGAACGTCAGCCAGGAATTGAAATAGTAGAATTTGCGGTGCGGCGTTTAAAAATAATCATCTCGTTACCGACAATGGGGTTACGGGCGACTAATCTATCTTGAGAGTCGAAAATTTCTAAATGACTAAAATTGAGTTCTTGAGAACGCTGTAATATTTCTGATGCCAGTTTGTTTTGTTGAGATTCTTTAAGAGAGTACCAATCATCATTAATTTTAATAATGAGATTGCTAGTGCGAAAATTGGCTTGAATCGACTTTATCAGACCAGAGGCAAAGCGATCGCTAATTTCTGCTACTTGATTTTCAATTGCTGCAATCAAAATTTGTTCTGGTGTTAATTCTACTGCTGGTGTCGGTTCTGGTTCTGGTGTTGGTGTAACCTCCGATTCTGGTTCTGGTGTAGGAGTAACTTCCGGTTCCGGTTCTGGTGTTGGTGTAGCTTCTGCTTGTGGTTCTGGTGTTGGTGTAGGAGTAACTTCCGGTTCCGGTTCCGGTGTTGGCGTAACTTCTACTGGCGGCTGAGGTTCTGATCTTGTAGACTCTGGCGGAACAGTTGGCGTAGGCGTAGGTGCAGGAACTTCTTCAACAGGCGGAATGGTAGCAATTTCCGTAGGTTTACTCGAAAATAAGCTAGAAGTTGTCCCAATCACCAAAACTAAAGTAATTCCAGCAATAATTCCTGTCAAAGTTGTGTTCGACAACTTCCTAGAGAAACTTGCTGGTAATAAAGAGCGAATTTTAGCTAATAACCCATTCCAGACTAACTGAAACTGCTGCCAAGTTGGATTTGTTGTAGATGACTCAGCCTCTAATTTCACCACGGCTGTTTCTAAAACCCCAATTGTCCCCCGCAACACTCCGATAATAGCCGCCTTCCACATTGGTGGCTTTCTGGAGTAAGGTTCTTGGGGAGAAGGTTGTGAGTTTTGGTTGCCTCGTGACATAGAACTTTCACCAAAATCAGCGAATCAAAGACAAACAATATATAGCAGGATATAGCAGGTGATAAGTTACAGGTTAATATGTCTGAATTTTTAAGCGATACTTCCGCGTTTCCTGGCTTCTTTGTAAGAAGTACCGACATTTTTTAAGCCAGCTTTAATCATTTGCTTTTCTAAAAGGGCGAAGAAACGCGCCTTATCTCCACCTCTGACTACAGCTTGATTATGCGCTTCTGCGATCGCCACTGGGTAGCCATATCCTTTTTGAACTTGCGCCAGCATCAATCCCAAGGCTTCATCAAACATAGCTGTATTTTCCACAACCCAAGCAGGGACTTCAATACGAGCAATTTCCGTACCTACGTGAACATAACAAAAATAAATGTTTTGACCTTCATAAAACTCTAAAATTCGCGCATTACTCCGCCATAAAGGGCCGCGTTGTCCTGGCTGGAGTTGAGTTGACCACAAAGACGTATCTCGTAAAGGTTCAAATACTTTGCAAGGAACTTTTTCTAACTGGTTGGGACAATAACTTACACAGTCAGGAACCGGATGGGGACAAGCCATCAACCGTAAAAAGTTAATTCCCTCCACATTCCGAGAGGCGCTGAGATAACCCATCAACGGGATTCCTGCATCACGTAGCTGCTGCCAAGCTTGCAAAATCGGCGGTAAAATGCGATCGCGTGCTTCTAGCGGTAACTGTTCTAAAAACCAATAAACTAACGAACCATCCACCATTGCTAAGGCTGGTATTCGGTCTTGGGAGGGTGAAGAGGGAGACAAGGGAGAGGGGGGAGACAAGGGAGAGGGGGGAGACAAGGGAGAAGAAACATAGTTTCCGCCTTGTCCCCCTTGTCCACCTTGTCCACCTTGTCCCCCTCTCCCCTCCATCACTGCACAAGCTAATTCAGCTAAGACCGTTGCTTCACTCGCAGTCCGACAAAAACCCATCCATTCTTCTGTTCTAATTCCCCACTGACGCGACGCATATAAATCTTCAGGGCGGTAAAATACTTCTGGCAAACTATCAAGTAGTGGATGACGATTTTGACCGTAGTGTAAAACGACTCTGCCAATATTTAAGAGATAACAATAGGCTATTTCGTGGTGGCTGGGGGCAATTTGTGAACCGTCGGTAGCGATAACGGTATGTACTTTCGGTGGAATAGGAATATCAATGCGAGTTTCTAATGGCTCAATTGGGGTAGCATTAGCAAATAAAATGCGATCGCGCCATTTTTCTTGACGTTCAATTAAATCTTGCTGACATTCGTAAGCATTTATTAAATGTTGTTGCGCTAATTCTAAACGCTGGCGACCAGCAACAGCTTCTTGAGAGAGATGCTGGCTTAAACCTTGCATTTGTCGCGCTAATTTTGTCAGGTCAAGCATATATTTTTAATTGAACCAGAAAATATTTGATGAAATAGAGACGTAAAATTTACCGAAAAACTGGGTCTAAAGCCTGGCACTTCGAGGGCGACTTTTATTGTATTCCAATTAATCTTATACCGAGCATTGTAGTATAAGAGAGGAGGTGAAGCGATGCTAGTTTTTGAATTCAAAGCTTATGGGAAATCAACGCAATTAGCGGCAATAGATAATGCAATTCGTACTGCCAAATTCATCCGCAATAGCTGTATTCGGCTATGGATGGATGTTCAAGGCACGAGTAAAAATGACTTGCAGAAATATTGCGCTGTACTTGCTGCTAATTTCTCTTTTGCAAATGAACTCAATTCAATGGCTCGTCAAGCTAGTGCTGAACGGGCGTGGTCATCGATCTCCAGGTTTTATGAAAACTGTAAAAAGGGCATCTCTGGCAAGAAAGGTTTTCCCCAATTCCAGAAAGATTGTCGCTCGGTTGAGTACAAATCTACCGGATGGAAGCTTGCAGATAATCGCAAATCCATAACCTTTACTGACAAAAAAGGTATTGGTCGTCTAAAACTCAAAGGGACTCGTGATTTGCATTTCTACCAACCCAACCAAATCAAACGGGTGAGATTGGTAAAACGAGCAGATGGTGTATATGTTCAATTTTGTGTTGATGCAAACCGTTGTGAAAACATAGAAGCAACTGGTAAAACAGTGGGCTTAGATGTTGGATTAAAAGAGTACTACACCGATTCTGACGGGTTGGTAGTTGAGAACCCTAAATTTTTGCGTAAAGGCGAGAAAGTTCTCAAACGTTCACAACGCCGTGTTTCTAGAAAGGTAAAAGGCTCAAAAAATCGGGGTAAAGCTAGGCAGATTTTAGGTAAACGCCACCTCAAAATAAGTAGGCAACGTAAAGACCATGCGGTGAAATTAGCACGGTGCGTAGTTCAGTCCAACGACTTGATAGCCTACGAAGATTTGAGGATTAAAAATATGGTGAAAAATCATTGTCTAGCTAAGTCTATTAATGACGCATCTTGGTATCAGTTTCGTGTCTGGGTTGAGTATTTTGGTAAAGTATTTAAACGTGTCACGGTTGCGGTTAATCCGCAATACACAAGCCAAGAATGCTCTAGCTGTGGTGAAATTGTGAAGAAAACACTATCCACTAGGACACACGTTTGTAAATGTGGTTTTGTGATGGATAGGGATGAAAACGCAGCCAGGATCATCCTTAGTCGAGGATTGGGTACGGTAGGGCATACCGGAACCTTTGCGCTAGACGCAAGCAACGCTTGGGGAGATGCAACCTCTACTCTTGTTGGTGAAAGCCTGTATGAGCAAGTTATGTCTTAGATCCAAGAATCCCCGTGCGTTCACGCCGGGGAGTGTCAAGTCTCTACAAATTTATGACAACCAATCAGAGAAGTTTTTGGTAAACTGTGACAGAGATATTAACTGAATTTGCTCGTCATCTTGCGCTGCTTTTCTTTCTGGTTGGGTATTGTAGCCCCAGTCAGCCAGAAAAAGTTTCACATCCTCCAAATCAGCTTGCTGTTGAACTAACTGCAAAGTCTTAATTCGGTCTTCCACAAACCATAAACTCACCGGCTGTTGATTAGCTGCCTGAATTAATTCTCGCAGAATTTCATATTTCGGACGCTTCACTTCTTTGCCAAAAATTGCTGCCGGAGGTAAATTCACTCCTTCCTGTTGCAACAATTGCTGCACAAAGCGTCCCTCTTTCGTAGTCACAATGAATAACTGTACATGACTATCCAGAGTCAATTTGATTTTTTCAATCACACCCGGATAAAATCTGTGCAGACTTAGCCAGCCGTCTAAATCTGTAGCAATCCATTCATCCCGCAGGTAATCTAGTTTTGCACTGATTTCTCTAGCCTGCAAGTTATCTTTCAATAAAATTTGTGGCGTAATTGTTGTCCATTCCTGAAGAATCTCCTCATCGGACATTCCCGCCAGCAAAGCTTTAATTAAAACAGGCATTTCCCAACCTGTTTCAATCACTGGTCTGAGACGGTAAAATCTCAAAGCCAAGTCATCGGGAGGTGTATCATTATCTGGCAACCAAAGTTTACAGTAGGTTAACCATGCGACCTCAAAATATTCAATTAGTCCGTCGCAAATTACTCCGTCAAAGTCTAAGGCCAAAATTGTAGGACTACTTGCGGTCATTGTTTTGAGGATGAAAACTGCTTTTGTCAGCTTACCTGAAAAATTAAAAATTGGTAGTAATTTTTGCTAGTTTTTTGCAATTTATATTTTTTTCAAAATAGCTTCATATACCTTTAATTATTTATTTTTAACTGGCTGAAAGGAAAATTTCTCTAGAGTTTTGTTATTGATTAATCAATCTAATAATTTATCTCAACCAATCTGGTTATTGCATAAGTTTTTTTTATGTCTATAGGACTGATATTTGATTTCTGAAAAAATCAGTACACTCAGATCAGTCTTCTTTCCTACTGCCGACTCCCCATTCCCTATTCCCTACCTATCGCGCTTGCGCTGCGCTTCTCTGCGAGACGCTTTGCGAACGCGCACCACACAAATAAATTCAGAAATCAAACCGGATTCCTATATATCCTGTACCAATTCATTGAAGCGTCTCAGACTGCTTCAATTTGCAGTTAATTATTCATTTTATTAATTTTTACAATTATCTGAATATCTTTAAACAAAGAAATTAAAAAAAGCTTATTTAATTTTTTATTTGCGTTTCTGCGCTCTTATGTGATGTAAATTAATACCCGGATTCAGCACAGTACAAAACCAACAAGCGCGAGATATAACTATTAAATTGGAAACAAAATCATGATTACCCAATCTGAGAAAACAACCTCACCAAAGCTGCTGATGGGAAATCTGGCTCCTATTTTGGAAGTCAAAACCTTAAATGGAACTATCTGGAAACTAGCTGACCAAACCCCGAAAAACTACACAATGGTTGTATTTTATCGAGGGTTACATTGTCCCATTTGTCAACAGTATATTAGTGATTTAGAGCAGAAACTCGATGATTTCCAAAAACTAGGTGTAGAAGCGATCGCTATCAGTGGTGATTCTCTAGAAAAAGCACAACAATTTCAACAACAAGCTAACATCCAAAATATCACCATTGGCTATGACTTCACCCCCGATGAAATGCGCCGTTGGGGACTGTATCTGACCAAAGGTCATTTTGAAAGTGAACCAGCCTTATTCAGCGAACCGGCTGTATTTTTAATCAAGCCCGATAATCGTCTATACTTTGCCAATATTGGTACTCATCCTTTCTCGCGTGTCGATTTTGGTTTCCTACTTCAAGGACTAGAGTACATCATTCCCAGAAACTACCCTTTCCGTGGAACTGAGTGGGCATAATTTTTAGAATCGATTACCGTTAATTTTGTTGGTGATCTGGAGTGAGGGTAGACAGTTGGTCTATCCCTTACTCTACTCAATCACTCGGTGTTTCTTCGTATTGATGATGATAACTTCATTGATGAGTATTCACCGCAAGACTGATCAGCTAAAATGAAGCTACAAGAATTTCGCACATCATTAACTAACAGCTAGGATGCCTGGCATCAATAAGTTTCATAACTTAAAATTTTAAATCGTTAAATGCCTAGCCTCAAACTCTCAGTGACTGGAGTCGAAATTGTTAAACAAGCGCGTAAAGAAAAAGCTTGGACAATTGACGACCCACGTTGGTTAGAAGCAGTAAGTCAAATTCTCGAACCTGAATTTAGTTGGGAAAATGCAGAAGTATTTGTAGCAGGGGTATCTTTACCAACATGGAAGCGATTTCTTAGGGGCGATGGAATTGATGCCTCAGTGTTCAAGGCATTCTGTCAAGTTTTGGGTTTAAATTGGCAAGAATTAATTGATCGCCCTTTCAAATCACCTTTATCTAGCACCACTCAAATACCCGACATTCCCTTGTTTTTTGGGCGAGATTACGAATTGGCGACACTAATCAAGTCCGTTGAGGGCGGAACACGTCTGTTGGTGATTACTGGAATTGGTGGTATTGGTAAAACCGCTATAGCCACAAAACTAGCAGCAGCTTTGCAGCCACAGTTTAAGCAAACTCTCTGGTTTTCGGTTCATCTCACATCACTATCAACCCATACACCTAAAGCGTTAGAATCCCAAACATTGATGGTTTTTGATGGTTGGGATGAGATTCTCCGTGCTGGACAGTATCCTTTAGGAGCCGAATTTCTCCGCACGGTAGTGCAAACTACTCATAATAGTTGTGTAATTTTGACTAGTCGAGAGCAACCCGAAGGATTAAATATTTTAAGTGCTGCTGGTGCAGTTATTTTCCCTCTCGGCGGACTCATGGAAGGTGCAATTGAGCTTTTGCAACATCATAGACTTACCTTTAATGCTCAACAGTGGGTTGCACTAGTAAATCAATATGGTGGTAATCCTTTATTTTTGAATATGGCAGCTAATTTCATTCACGAATTATTTGCTGGGGATGTAGGAGAATTTTTAGCCTGTGGAACCATAGTCGCTGGAGAATTTGAGCCACTTGTGAGCGAATGGTTAAAGTATATTTCTCCTGTTGAAAAAATCCTGATTAAGTTTTTGACTACAAACATCCAAGGATTCACCCGTGAAGAAATACTATTAAACCTAGCCAGTGATGCGACCAATGGAGATATTTTAAAGGCACTCTTATCATTAAAACGCAGAGGATTGGTAGAAACTATCAAAGATGGGAATAAGGAGCGATTTTTTTTACAACTCGTGATTCTCAAATGCGTGCGACGTTTGTTTAATGAGTGAACCTGACTCAACCGCCACCACCACCGCCGCCACCACCGCCACCACCGCCACCGCCACCATGAGAGATGCTGTGGCTACTGGCACTGACACCACCGCCACCTCTAGAACGATTATTAGAGCTACTGAACAAGAAGATAACAAGGAAAAATAACCAGAAAAGCCACCAAAATCCACTATAATTAGGCAGAAACTGTGAATTTTGCCATTGAGGAGTCGTTACATTAGTACCTGTGCGATCAAATGTCACCTGAACTTCCAACTCATTTTTTGGTTCAATTGCTTCTTGAGCAACAAACTCAATGATTTTTGTATTCACTTGACGGATATCTGCGGATACTCCATAGCTCTGAAAATCTTTGATACTAGCAGCGAATTGTTCAGGAAGCTCTACGGTTACTTTTGCTTGTTTGATAGAGGCTTGACGATCAGCAAAGATAGCTTTCCAGTATACTTTTGCATTATTGTCATTTACGTGTAATCCGCCAATAACACGGTATTTCAAAACAAAAGTATGACTTTCAGGCGGGTTGAGTTGATGTTCCCAACGAATCCAAAGTTGATTGTTTTTAACTCCTGTTGCGGTAGGTAATAATTTACCGTTTTCTGATACGGAAACTTCGGTAATTTTGTCTAATTTATCAATAGGAATATAGCGGTAACGTTGATTTTTATAGTCTCCCGTAAATGTATATTTTTGCGTTTCAGTAATTAACATATCGCCGTTAGTTTGGACGGCAATATTAACATTCATAAATTCCCAATAGAATGGCGGTGATTGTGCTGCGGCATGATTAATCGAAAGTACTAGAATCAGAAATAGACCAAGACAAAATAGACACAATCTTTGGATGCGTTTAGTCCACATATTCAGAAATCCCAAGAATAAATTATTCCAAATTGCTTGCTAGTATGGTCAATCTATAGGAATCCGATTTGATTTGGAGAAAAAATCTAAGTACGACCGTACGCCCCTACCATTGGGGAATATGGAAGTACGATCGCCTATCACCCTCGTTCAAAAATCAAATATGATTCCTATATTTGTCCAAAAATCAAGTAGGAATCATATAGTGATTAAAAATCCTTAAGTATTAACGAAAATATCTGCATTGGTTAAAGACAATCCAGCACTGAGTGTAGCAAATTGGATTCTGGCGATCGCGCCTGTACCATCGGCATCAAAGAACAA